>CAZTPJ010000022.1:0-50255 GCA_964614515.1 uncultured Phycisphaeraceae bacterium
GAGCAGCGCTTCGGCGCGATTGCTCATCACCGCGCCGCTGGAAAGATCATCACCCGCCAGAAGCGCAGCGCTGGCGTCGAACTTCGTCAACGCCTCCGCCGGCTTGCCCATCATGCGAAGGACAATGCCCGCATTGAGCAGGGCCTTGCCGCGACTCGCCGCATCCGCCGGCTCGCGCAGCAAGTCGGCCGCACGCTCCGCGCACGCCAGGGCCTCGGGCAGGCGGCCGCTTCGCGCCAGCGCCTGCACCGACGCGAGTTCAACCAGGCCCACATCGCGCGGCGCACCATGGCGCGTGGCCGACGCGAGCGCCAGCGACAGCGCGGCCATCGCCTCTTCAAGACGACCCGCGTATGACAACACATGCGCCCGAGCCGAATACACATGATGCCCATCGGGATCATCTTCACCCGCCAACGACACCAGAAACTCGCTGAGCATCATCGCCCGCGGAAGATCAGACAACGCCAGACGCTTGACCTCAGCGCAGACTTCCGGCACGGCCACAAGGTCCGCAAGCCGCTGGCGCGCCGCGTCGCCGCCGCGGGTCCTCGCCATCACATCGAGTTGGTCCAGTGTCGCTCGCATGGCTCACGCGCGAAGATCCAGCGACTCCGCGGCCGCTTCACCCGCTTCAAGGCCGCACACAAGGTCGTATTGCCCAGGCGCGACGACGAGTTCAAAGAACCCGGCGTCGTCAACTTCGGCCGCGGCATCGGCGCGGCCGTCGCGCTGCGCGCGAATCGACACGACCGACTGATCCGCCTCGACACGCCCGAGGATGTGGACTTCGCCGGGCGTGACACCTTCGACGGCGGGCTTTGTGGCCGTCAGTTCCAGGTCCAACCGCAGCCCTGGTCCCTCGGCGACGAGTCGTCGCGTGGCGCTGCCGGTTCGTAGCGCGGGCTGCCGCGCAGTTTGCGGCGCGGTGAATGAGTCGAAGACGAGAGTGAGTACCTTGCGAACCCTCGCGGCCGTCGCGTCGCCCAAGGAAGGACGCACGGGTGCCGGCGCGGGGCACGTTGACGCCGCGATGCGCCCAATCGCACCGTCTGGCACATCAAACGCGGCCTCCATGACCGACGCGTGCGACAACGAGTCCATCATGGAAGTCATTTCGCTCAGACGTTGGCGGACGGATGCATCTTTCTCGGCCAGTTCCGCGATGACGTTCGATGGCGTCCCCGTCAGATGTTCGAGCAGTTCGATGTCGCTTGGTCGTTTCATGCGTTCGCCCTCTGACAGGAGCGTGCTGGGAACCCTGTGATACGTCGCCCGCGACAAATCTACCACGGATCGCCTGGCTTTCGCCGTCATCCCTCGCGATCCCGCATCAATTCCGCCAGTTTCGCGAGGCATCGCAGGCGTGTGGGTCCGATAGAGCCTATTGGAATCCCGAGGGAGTCGCTGACCGCCTGATACGCGGCCGGGGGAGAGCGAAAGTACAGGGCATCGATCAGCGACCGGCAGCGAGGATCGAGCACGGCCATGGCGTCGCGAAGATGATGATGCCGCTCGATTCGCGCGAGCGTCTCCGCGGCGTCTGATGGTTCATCAGCGACATCGCCGGGGATCGCCGAAGCGCTGCCACGGGCGGCGGCGCGACGAACCCGCACCGCTTCGCGCCTGGCTGTGATGGTCAACCATGCGGGAAGCGCCTTGGCGTCGTTGATGGTGGTGATGGATTTCGCAAGGGCGGCAAAGGTGGCTTGCGCGACATCTTCGCAGGACTCTCGCGGCAGCCCCGTCGATCGCGCCACGGCGAATACGAGGCCGGAAAACTCGCGAACCAAGGTCTCCCACGCCGCGGGATCGCCCCGCGCGCATCGAGCCACAAGTTCACGACGATCGTCCGCCATGGCCAGATTCCCCATCCGTCGATCACAGCGCGGCCGTAAACGCACGCTCGACCCTTCGGGCTGGCCCCGCCAATCAGGGTGAGAGGATTCGAACCTCCGACCTTGTGGACCCAAACAAGACGCCCTACGACGCTGAGTTACATCCTTCGTCTTCGAACTATACGCTTGTCGGGACACTGCACACTCGCCACCAACTCGTTTCATTGTGGTTCGGCTTTGGGGGAGCCCCCTTCGGTTTGGCGCGCGCTCGCTTGGAGCCGTCGTGGACTTGGCGAGTGGTGGACTGCACTTCCCTTCGCACCTCCCCCCGGTTACAATGTCCGTCGGCCGCGTTGGCCGTATATGGAGTGTTACTTATGCGCACCGCCAATCCCGCCCTGATCAAACTCGTCGATGCCGACATCTATCAGTCGGCCAAGTCCTCCACCATGACCATTCGCGGCACGGTCATCGCCACAAGCATTCTGCTGGCGATCTGCGCCATCGCCGCGATCCTCATGTGGAGCACCATCGCCAACTCGGCGAATGTGAATCTCGCGTTCACCGTCGGCCTCGGCACGATGCTCGGCGGGCTGGTCCTCGGCTTGATCGTCGCGTTCGTGCCCAAGGCAGCGCCCATCCTCGGCCCCGTCTACGCCGCGGTCGAGGGAACATTCCTCGCCTGCTTTTCCTACCTCATGACCGAGTGGTTTCTCGGCCAGGCCGACACCGGCGTGATCTTTCAGGCCATCTTTGCCACGTTCTCTGTCATGGCCGGGATGCTCATCGCCTTCGCCGCCGGCCTCGTCCGCATCAGTGGAACCGTGGCGAGGTTCATGATCGTCCTCGCGGCCGGCTTGACGGTCTATGTCCTTGCGCTCCTCGTCGGCAACGTGGCCCTCGGCATGAACATTCCAAACTTGTACACCAGCACATCCCCGCTGGGCATCGCGTTCACGGCCGGCCTCGTGCTGCTCGCGTCGTTCTTCCTCGTCCTCGACTTCCAGTTCGTCCAGGCCGGGGTGATGAACAAGGCGCCCAAGCACATGGAGTGGTACGCGGGCGTGGGCCTGCTCGCCACGCTCGTCTGGCTGTACATCGAAATCCTGCGTTTGATCCTGAAACTTCGCGCTGTGGCGGAGTGATGTTCATCGCGTGCTGCTGAGGCCGTTGCGATGAGACTGCGCGATGAGCCTGCGCGATCAGTACGCCCGTTCCAGCATCGCGCCGGGATAGAACAGCGTGAGCATGGATTCATACGTCTGCCCCTGATCCGCAAAGCCCTTGGCGCAGTATTGACACATCCCCACGCCGTGGCCAAACCCTCGCCCGCGAATCGTCACCGCATCTCCGCGAATGTCGACCTCCATGTCGCCGCTGCGCACCAGCGCTTCGCGCGGCGGCGTCGGCCGACGCGGCGTGGCCGTGTTGCACGCGATCCGCAGTTCTTCCGCCGAGAGTTCCACCCGGCGTCCCGTGACATCGACGACTTCAAATCGCGACGGCCGATCCGTCAACCGCTCCTCGCGCACCGCCCGCACGCTTCGCAGCGTGCCCAGATGCCGCGCGGATGACCCCGCGCGAGCGCCCCACGCGCGAAGCCGCTCGCCGAGTTCCTCGGCCGTGCGCTTGACCTCCCAGCGAAACAGCGGCGATGCTTCGCAGGCGTGGACGCGCGGGCGGGCCTGGATCGGCGTCGCGAGGTTGTATTCAAACCCGCGACCCGTCGGCCAGATCTGGGCCGCCGACGCGGATCGCCCGCCACAGGTGCTCGAGTAATACGCGCGGAGATAGTCGCCTTTGTACGTCAGGATGAGGCCTCGCGTCGTCTCGGCCGCGCGAATCGCCGTCTGGTTCGCCGTGAGGCCCGCGTACACCTGATCGGCCGTGGTGGACTCGATGTCAAAGTCGCGGCCGTTCGCCCGGCTGCGATCGCGCTGCTGGAGCGCATACGTCCGGGCCGCGATCGTCTGCACCTTGTATGTCTCCTCCGGCCACCGCGCAAAGAGTTCCGCCGACGACACGCCCGGCAGATAGATCTCCAGCGGGAGGATGTTGATGATGTCCAGCGTCCCCGCCGCGCGAGGGAGCAGGATCAACTCGCCCGGGTACGTCGAATCTTCAACCTTGAGCGTGAGAACCTCCCCCGGCTCGCGCGGCGCGCCCGAGGCGATCAACACGCCCGCTTCAGCCGCACCGCGCCACACCACGCCCCCGGCGTCCGTCAGCGTGATCCCCGTCGCGTCGGAAGAAACCTTGACCGGCGTGGCCAACAGCGTCGCCCCGCGATCCGCCGTGCGCACGAAGATCAATCGCGGCCCCGCGAGTGTGGCCGTGGCGACCCCGCTGCGAATCCGCACGCGGATGTCAGGCTCCGAGGGATATCGCACGGCCGGACGCGATGATTCCATGTTCCAGCCGCGCATCAGCGTCTGGCACGAGACCGACACGGCACAAAAGCCCAGGCACAGCAGCAGGCACACCAGCAGCCCGCAATTCCCAGGCTGCCGCAGGATGGTGGACGAGAACCAGGGGGCGTGTCGCATGGTCGGACGGGTTCCTTTCCAGGCGTTACCATACCCGCTCTGACCGGCGCGTGTCGCCGGCGAACCTCGGGAGACTCACCCCATGGCATCGGGATTTCACGTCCGCGGGATTGAAAGACCTTGTCCAGCGCTTACGGCCGTGATCGCGGGAATGGCCGTGCTGCTGTCGGGCTGCGCATCGACATCAACCTCCGACGCGGGTCCATCGGGTCCTGTGCAGACCGACGGCGGGTCGCTGCGGCTGGATTCATCGGGCGCCACGCACCAGATCGCGTTTGAAGCGCCATCCGCCGGGTGGAGCCTGACGTTTGATCGTCTCGAAGAGGATGGGGCGACCCGCCGCATCTATGTCACGACGCGACGGCCGGATCCGGCCCGAGTCCACGCCCAGCAGATCGTGGACCTGCGCCTGGACACGACCATCCCCAGCACCGCGCCGCTTCGCGTCCACCTCCGCACGCTCGATCATGGGCAGGCCGCCGGGTCATATCGCGAGGTGATTCGCTGACGCCCCGGCCATGGCCCTTCCCCCGGCCCAGACACGGGACTTGCTTGCGCTCACGCTCATCCCCGGGCTTGGGCCGATGCTCATTGCGCGCCTGTTGCAATCGCTCGGCGATGCGCGGGCGATACTCAACGCATCGCACGCGCAGTTGATTCAGATTCCCCGCCTTGGCGACAAGACCGCCCGAGAAATCATCGCCGCCAGGCGCGACATCGACCAGCGCGTCGATGAAGAACTCGATGCGGTTGAACAGGCTGGCGCACGCCTGCTCGCGATTCACGATGATGAATACCCCGCGCTGCTGCGATCCATTCCCGATCCGCCGCCGCTGCTGTACATGCGCGGCCGGCTTGATGCGCGGATGGATCAATACCCCATCGCCATCGTCGGCTCGCGCCGATGCTCGCATTATGGCCTCGAACAGAGCGAACGCTTCGCCGGCATCCTCGCCCGCGCGGGGCTGACCATCATCTCCGGGGGCGCTCGCGGGATCGACACGGCCGCACACCGCGGCGCGCTGCGCCACGGCGGCCGCACCATCGCGGTCCTCGGCTGCGGGCTGTTGTCGCCGTATCCGCCGGAGAATCGCGAACTTTTCGATCAGATCGTCGCGGAGGATCGTGGGGCGATCGTGTCTGAACTGCCGATGCGCACCTCTCCCGACAGCAAGAACTTTCCATCGCGCAACCGCATCATCTCGGGCCTGAGCCTTGGCGTGCTTGTCATTGAGGCTGGCGTGAAGTCCGGCGCGCTCATCACCGCGCGGCTCGCGGCGGAGGATCACAACCGCGAGGTCATGGCCCTGCCCGGGCGCATCGATGCCGAATCCAGCCGCGGGTCGAACGATCTGATCGAGTCCGGCGGGGCGGCGCTGGTGACGGAACCTGCGGATGTCATCGCCGTACTCGAATCCGCCGCGCGACACGCCCATCTCGGAACGCATGAGGTTCGCTTCGCGTCGCCCGGGAGTGCGGTGGAATCTTCGTTGTTCATCGAACCACCGCCGCCGCCCTCGCCGACGGTGTCCGACGCGCAGCGGAAGATCCTCGACGCCATCGGCGATGGCGCCACGCCGGATCAGATCTCCGACGCCACGGGCATTCCACCCGGCCAACTCCGGGCCGAAATCACGATGCTCGAGGTGGCCGGGCGGGTTCGGCGGATGGGCGGGCTTCTCACGGCCGCACGATCCCGCTGAGCCGATCCGCGGTTGTGGCTTGCCGTCAGGGTGTTGATCGGCTATCGTACACCGAACAAAATGTGGAGGACCAAACACCTCCCGACCGATAGGTGAGGGACCAGAGAGGTGTCGCCCGTCATCGGTGGCGTGCGACGCGGAGTGAAATGGGCGTTGGCCCGACCTTTGGATCAAGGATGATCGGAGGGCACATGCGATGCGCAGGGATGCCGGTGGTCCGGCTGGGGCCGGGAGGGGAGTTCGTAGCCGACTACGTGGCCGACCAAGCAACGTCGAGTCGGCATCATCTTCGGCGCGTCGATGCGCCGACCCGTGGAGCGAGCGTGCCGGCGAGCCGGTCAAGCACGCTTGGACTGCTCCTGGGCGTGATGCTGGCGATGCAACACCAGCGGGAGACATTGAAAAGCCATGAAACAGCCAAATCAATCCGTTCGCGCTCGCAAGCCGCGGGCCGCCGACAAGCGTTCCATCGGGCCGTTGACCAAGTCGAGCGTGCGCACCTCGCGGGCGCCGCATGTTCCGGGGCCGCTGAACTTCACGCCGCGACAGATGAAGATCCTTCAGTTGATCCGCGATGGACGCATCCGGCATGGCTATTCGCCGACCATGCAGGAACTCGCCGACGAACTCGGCGTCAGCAAGGTGACCGTCTTCGAACACGTCGAGGCGCTGATCAAGAAGGGCGCCCTCGCCCGGGAGCCGAACAAGGCTCGCTCTTTGTCCATCGCTGATGGCGTGGCCGTGCCCGACGAGACGCGGCCGTTGCGTTTTCCGCTTCTTGGCCGTATCGCCGCGGGCTACCCGATCGAAAAGTTCGCGGATCAGGATGAACTCGACATGGTGCAGGTACTCCGTCCACGCAAGGGCAAGGAAGAGCATACCTTCGCCCTGAAGGTCGAAGGCGACTCCATGCGCGATGAAGGCATCATGGATGGCGATTACGTCCTCGTCGAGCGCACCGAAGTCGCTCGCAACGGCGATCGCGTCATCGCCCTGCTCCCCGACGGCCAGACCACCCTCAAAACCTACTACCGCGAGGGCGACCACATCCGCCTGCAACCCGCCAATCCTGACTTCGACACCATCCGCGTGCGATATTGCCAGATCCAGGGCATCGTCCGCGGCGTCGTGCGGCGGTACTGACCAGCGGCACATTCGCATCACAGAAAGAGCCGAGGCCCGGGGCCTCGGCTCTGTTGCCTGTCGCTCATTGGAACCTCGCGCCTATGGGCAGCCGGCGTTGAACGCGTTGCCGAAGCACAGGAAGTCGAAGATACCGATGATTCCTTCACATACAGCGGTCCCGCCCTGCCCCGTTCTCAGAACGGCAAAACCACCGTTCCGCACGCAAGGCCCCTCGACTGGACAAAGCCTCGTATCGCGCCAACCCTTCTCTTCTGGCCCCATGCTGCAGCCTCCGTCACAACCCGACCCTCAGGCTCGCCCGCGACCGCGTCCGCAGGCCAAGCCGCGTCGCGTCGTCGCCGGTGTGAAACTCGCGGATCCCGCCATCGCAGCCTCCCCATCCTGGCTCGTCCAGCGGTGGATGAAAATCGTCGACGCCGTCACGGAGTCCGACGCCCGCATCGAAGGGTTTGAGTACGCCCGACTCGGCCAGACGCGAAGGTTGGACATCGGGCTTGGCATGGCCACGGCCGTGGTGCAGGGACGATCCTCCACGCCGTATCAGACCATCCTTCGGTTCTCGGTTGTCAGGCCGGAGTTGTGGGATGCAGCCGAACGTGCGATGGCCGCGCAAGCAGGGCACGCGGCGCGCCTGATGACCGGCGAGGTCCACTCCGATCTTGAAGCGATGCTTGCGCCGCTGGGGATCGATTTGATCCCGCCCGACGTGTCGTTCGTGCAGACGACGTGTTCATGCCGACGCCCGCCGCAGACGTGGTGCAAACACGCGTGCTGCGCGGCCTTCCTGCTCGCCGAGAAACTTGTTCGCGAGCCTCTCACAATCTTCGCGCTGCGCGGGCTCGCCGCCGAGGAACTGCTCGACAGGATTCGACATCGCCGCTCGGCTTCCGCGTCCAACGGCCCGGCCGCGCCGATCCACATGCCACATGTCCCAGGCGTATCAGACCTCGTCCCCGAACCGCTGGAGTCCTGCGTCGATCGGTTCTGGACCGCGGAACTTGATGCCGCGGATCTGGATTTCGCCCCCGAACGGCCGGAGGTCAACCACCCGCTGCTTCGCCGGCTTGGCGCTTCTCCGTTTGAACGCGGGCGTTTTCCGCTGGTGGGCCTGCTTGCGACGTGCTATGAGGTCAACACTGAAGCGGCCATGCGAGATCGCGAGCCACCCGCGCCGGCCTGAAGTCCGCAGCGAGTCTCCGGGCGGGACGCGGTCAGGCCGTTTGGCGGCGGTCCACACCAAACATCCGACCAAAAAAAAGGATCGGGCCGGCCGCAACCCGCACAGCGATCACCGGATACAAGCCACGGCGGACTCTTCGGTTCTACGGATCAGGCTGTGCCCACAGCGCGGTGTGAACGTGACCGGTTGCGGGGGAGTCCGCAAGGCGATGCCCTGCGCCTGCGTGATGGCAGTCGAAGGCTCCGCTTTCCCGGCATACACATGCACCCGTGTGGGTCGCTCCACGCCATGCGTTCACGGCCGTCGGCGACCACGCAATCGGAGGAGTCAGGCGATGAGAGCAGTCTTGAATGCGGGTTGTCTTCTTGCGGCAGTCAGCACAGCCCACGGCCAGTCCGAGTTTCGACTTCTTCCGCAGACGCTCTCAAAGGTGCGTCATGTTTCAGCGAACGGAGGCATCGTCGGCGGTGGGGTGGGGCGGCAATTCGAGGAAAGGCCCATGCTCTGGACCATGGGCCCCATCATCATTTCCACGCCCGTGAGCCTGCCCTTCGGCTTTGAAGAAGGCATCGTGGCGAGTCTCGCCGCCGACGGCCGCACCGCGCTCGTCAAGGCCTTTGATGGGCCAGGGACGGAGATTCCACATCGCTGGGTTCACGGTGGTGGGATCACGGCCTTGCCCATCCCCTCGGGATGGGACTTCACCCATGGTTATGCCATCACGCCGGATGGCGCATCGATCGTCGGCTCAACGCATGTCAGAACGGTCGGACAGCGCGCGGTGCGATGGAACGGTGTCAATCCACCGGAAATCCTTCCCATGCCCGCAAACACCGCTTCGGCGATCGCTGTGACAACCGACGGCCGGGGCGCGGTCTACGGTGCCGCGTCGGAACACTCGCTGCCCCATCAGATCGTGCGCTGGCAGAACGGGCAGGTTGACGTGCTCGTGAGTTTTCCATTTCAGCAGTCGGTCGAGAGCACACCCGTGGCCGTGGACACACGCGGCCGGCGCATCGTTGGCATGACGCAGTCCTTTGCCTCGATGCAGGAGATCTCGCCGTGGATTCTTGAGAACGGCGTGGTCACGCCGCTCCCATTTCCGCCGAACTCGATGGTTTCCGAGCCGACCGGCATGGACGGCCGCGGTCGCATGATCGTCGGCTGGTCTCAGAACTCGTCTTTCCAGAATTCGGGCTGGATCTGGACGGAGCGTCGCGGGCTTGTTGAAGCAACAGAGTTTCTGCGATCGCTCGGGGCGGACCCAACCGGGATCACGATCACGACCGTTCTCGGGATCTCGAGTGACGGCCGGACGTTGATCGGCGGAGGCACCGTTTCGCCCGGCGTCACGCAAGGCTGGGTGGCGACGATTCCCTCGCCCGCGGCGGGCGCGGTGATGCTCGCGGGGTTTCTCGCGATCAGCGCTCGTCGGCGCGGATAGCCCGCGACGATCCGCCTATTAATTCACCGTGCAGCGCGTCACCCCCGCGCTGTGGGCTGCATCTCGCGGCCATCACACCCGCCAGCCGAGGGGGGCCAGGCTGACAACTGGAGATTCCCATGTCCACGCCGCAATGGACCCGTGAAGCCCTGCTCTCGCGCCCCGTCGAACACATCGACATCACGGCCTTCGATGCACGTCCCATCATCGACGCGTATCGCGACATGGCCTTTTCCAGCCGTACGCTCGCACAGGCCGCGGATATCTACTCGATGATGCTCGCGGATCGCGGGTGCGCGGTGATTCTGACGATGGCGGGTTCGCTGATCTCGGCCGGGCTGAAGCGGGCGCTGATCGCGCTGGTCGAGAACAACATGGTCGATGCGATTGTTTCGACGGGCGCGAACATCGTCGATCAGGACTTCTTTGAGGGGCTTGGCTTTCGCCACTACATCGCCCCCGGCAGCCCCGAGGCCCCGCCTGTGGATGATCGCACGCTGCGCGACTTGATGATCGACCGCATCTACGACACCTACATCGATGAGGAACAACTCCGCGCCTGCGATGAAGCGACCAAGCGCATCTTCGATTCGCTCGACCCCGGCGCGTGGTCATCCCGCGCCATCATCGACGAAATGGGCGCCTACCTCGCCAAGCACCATCCCGCCAACGAGTCACTCGTCCTCACGGCCCACCGCAAACGCGTGCCGATCTTCTGCCCGGCCTTCAGCGACTGCTCGGCCGGCTTTGGCATCGTGCTTCATCAGATCGAGCGTCGCCAGGCGGGACTGCCGTGCGTCACGTTTGACTCGGGCGCGGACTTCCGCGAATTGACCGAGATCAAACTCGCGAGCAAGGACACGGGCCTGCTCATGCTTGGCGGCGGCGTGCCCAAGAACTTCGCGCAGGACATCGTCGTCGCGGCCGAACTCCTCGCCGAACGCAGCACCGGCAAGGGGGGGGCGGATCTGCGGGCCGAGGATGCCGTGACCATGCACAAGTATGCCGTGCAGATCACCGTCGCCGACAGCCGCGACGGGGCGCTCTCCGGCTCGACGCTCCGCGAAGCGTGCTCATGGGGCAAGGTGGATGTGGTCCACGAGCAGATGGTGTATGGCGAGATCAGTTCCCTTTTGCCGATCCTCGCCAGCGATGCGTTTCATCGAGGCCAATGGAAACACCGAAGTGCTCGCCGGTTTGCGGACCTGTTTACCGGGGAGCCAGCCAGGGTTTAGGTCGCTGGGGTTCTTACCCTATCATGCAATACCGGAACCAACGGGCTTGACACGCGAATAGCGTTTCGGTAAGGTATCGCATCGCGATTGCGATCTGGTGAGTCAAGTGTTCGTTCGCGGGAGCCATTGCCATACGTTCTCATAGGCGGTTTGACGGCCGCCAAAACTGATCTGCCCCGCGCGGATCCACGACGCTCACCGACAACCTGAAGACCTTTTCGCCCGCCAAGGCCGGTCATTCGATGTGACCGACGGCAGGGGCGTCGCGAACAGGTCCGCGTCGGATTGTCGTCGTAGGCGAACTCCGGGCAAGGCGTCCCGGGCCACCTCTTCGCTCATGCGAACGGGGTGGGTAGGCGGCCGTCACATTTCACCTTGACAACGCAACTGTGATATGGGATGATCCGCCCTGTTCGTCAGGGATCTCGCGGTCACATCGAACCACCGTGACGGCCCGGCCTCGCCCGGTCACCGTCGAATCATTCGCACGATTGGAGAAAACAATGCATCGTCGTAAAGGTTTCACGCTCATCGAATTGCTGGTCGTCATCGCGATCATCGCGCTGCTGATCGGCATCCTGCTCCCCGCCCTGGGCAAGGCACGTCAGGCTGCTCGCCAGATGAAGTGCTCCAGCCAGGTCCGCGGCACCCTGCAGGGCATGGTCGTCTGGGCTGGCAACAACCAAGACAAGTATCCGCTGCCCGGCGACGTCGACCGCAACAACTTCACGATTCAGCCGCCCGTGGCCAACTGGGCCGGCTCAAAGGACTACACCCGCCACATCTACTCTCTGCTCATCTTCAACGGCTTCTTCCCCGCCGACATTCTCGTCAGCCCGGCCGAAGCCAACGGCCTGATCTCCCGCTGGGAGAACTATGAACTCTCGCAGCCGCAGGGCGCTGTGAACATCAACCAGGCCCTCTGGGATCCCAAGTTCAAGGCTGGTCCGACTGACGCTCCGACCTACGGCAATGAGGCGACGCTGCCCGGTGGCGCCAGCTACGCCCACACGCCTCCGCACGGCTTCCGCAAGAGCCGTTGGTCGAACACCTTCATCTCCACCGAGCCTGCCCTGGGCAATCGTGGCCCGGTGATGGATGGCTGGACGGGTGGTGGCACGGCCGAGTGGACGCTCGCGCCAGGTCCGCTGGGCGAGGGTTCCAACACGCTGCTCATCCATGGCAGCCGCGTGAAGTGGGAAGGCAACATCGGCTACAACGACAACCACGTTTCGTTTGAAACGCGGCCTGATCCGGACACGTTGCCGTTTACGTTCACTCAGCTCGCCGCGCCCAAGACCCGCAACGACCACCTGTTCGTTCCCGAACTCGACACGACGCGCGCGAAGGCGTCGGCGGCTCAGGCCTTTGGCAATCTCAGCACCAACGCCTGGCTCATGATGATTCAGCAGATGGCCGGCAACGCGACCAACCCGCAGGTCACGATGTTCGCCGACTAATGGACACAACTACAACTCGCAAGTGTGCGTAACACAGTACACAGACGCCCGGCAGCACCCGCTGCCGGGCGTTCTTCTTTCTACGAAATTCCGGGTGCCATGGCTTCGGCGCAGCCGTAGCCATGCGGAGGTGAAGTGTCTCCATCACGCGGATAGGTTCATCGAGACCCTCGCGCCGTTCGTCATGGTCACGCCTGTAGGCGAGACCATGCCACCCGCACATGGTGACGATTTCACGATCGCTTCACCTACCGCGCGTTCTCATGCAGGAACCCGCGGACCACGGTCATCACCAGGATCCGCAGGTCGAGCCAGAGGGACCAGTTGCGCACATAGAAAAGGTCATACTTCAGGCGGCGGCGCAGGCTGGTGTTGCCGCGGAGGCCGTTGACCTGTGCCCAGCCGGTCATGCCTGCCTTGACATGCTGGCGCAGCATGTACCCGCGCCAATCTTCGCGGAAGCGTTCGATGAGTTCGGGTCGTTCCGGGCGCGGCCCGACGAGCGACATCTCGCCGCTGAGGACATTGAGCAGTTGGGGGAGTTCATCGAGGCTTGTGCGTCGGAGCAGTCGGCCGATGCGCGTGATGCGCGGGTCATCCGGCCGCGTCCACTCCGTCGGCACCTCAATCGTGCCATCTTCTTCGGCTGACTCTTCATCGACATCGAGGTGTTGCACGGCCGCGGCGGCATCAGCGCCCTCGCCGGCTTCATCTTCAACCTGTTGCATGGTTCGGAACTTGTAGATGTTGAAGACCTCGCCGTTGAGGCTCACCCGGGGCTGTTTGAAGATGACTGGTCCGGGGCCTGACAATCGCACGGCCACGGCCGCGGCGATCATCACCGGACTGAACAGCACGAGCGCGACGGCCGCACCGCAGATATCGACCGCGCGTTTGGTCATGCCGCCGACGCCGTGGAGCGGGCTTTCGCGATAACTCAGGATCGGCATGCCGTCGAGTTCGCTCATGACCATGCTCTGCGGCAGATATCGCGGGTTGACATCGGGCACGATGCGGACATCAACGGCGAACCGCTCGAGGCGCTGGAGCAGGCCGGGGACCAGGGCGCTCATGGCCGTGGGGATTGCGATGTACACCGCGTCAACTTTGCATCGTTCGAGCGTATGTTCGAGGTCTCGCAGGCCGCCGAGCACGGGGCGTTCGAGGACTTCCGTGCGTGTGTTTTCCTCTTCGTGGCTGATGAAGTAGCAGACGTTCAGGCCTGTCCATGAGTTTCGGTCGATGGTCTGGCATGCGATGCGTCCGATGCGTCCGACGCCGATGATGGCGACATGCCGCAGGTTCTTGCCGCGCGCCCGCAGATGTCGAAGCACAAGTCGCACACCCGTGCGATGAAGAATCAGAAAACTCGGCAGGAACCCGGCCAGGGCGGCCAGTTGCACGCGATTGGCGTCCAGTTGTGTGCCCCAGAGACTGAGCGATCCCATCCAACTCTCATGCCCGATCGCCTGATTCCCGACCGCCCACAACACGACGACCATCGCGGCAAGCGAGACCACCGACGCCTGAAGAATCTGACCATACTCGGACCACAGCGAGCGATCTCGCTTCGGGCGATACATCTTGAACGCCCACAGGGCATACACCGTCAACGGCGCCGCAAACAGGATCAGCGGCTCCTTGAAATATGTCTCCCAGTGTTCCGGCCAGAACGGCCAGCCATCCGGCAGCGGAATCAGCACCTTGCGCACCAACCACGCCGCGAACGCCGCGCACGCGACGCACAACGCATCACTCCCCGCCAAGAGCGCCACAAACAGTTGGTGCTTCTGTTTGACCAAGCAGGTACCTCGGTTTCTCCGTTCCGTCTTCCATCATCGGCTCGCACGCTCGAGATGGATCAACCCGGCCACTCAGGCCCGATCCGCGGACGCGAACCCAGCGACGCCATTCGCTCCAGCGCGGCTCGGTCTGCGTCGTCAAGTATACGGCCGTCGGGCGTGATAATGCGCGTTACGGCGTGCAAATCTCCCTTCGCACCCGCCGCCGACGTGATCCCGCATCCACGAAGTCGCAGCGTCTTTCCGCTTGGCGTGCCCGGTGGAATCGACAACTCCACCGTGCCGGTTAGTGTGGGCACACGAACTCGTGCGCCCAGCGTTGCCTCCGCGATCGTCAGCGGCAGATCAAGATACAAGTCGAGTCCCCGTCCATCCGACGCAAGGCCCCGACGAAACAGCGGATGCCTGCCGACTCGCACGGTCAGCACAAGATCCCCGGCCGTGGACCCCGTGCCACGGCCCGCGCCCTTGACCCGAATCTGCGAACCATCTTCGACTCCCGCGGGCACGGCCACGTCGATCGTTCGCGTCGAGTCGCCCTCGCGAAGGCGGACTTGTTCGGTTCCACCCTTTGCGGCGGTGATGAAGGAGATTTCAAGTTCCGCCTGCACATCTCGGGCGTGTGCGGCGCGTTGGCCGCGTCGCGTGTCTCGTTTCGCGCGGTTCATTGCGTCGGCGAAGGCGTCATCGCGCGCCCCTCCGCGCCCGCTGAAGAACGACTCGAACATCGAGCCGAGGTCGTCAACGTCAAAATCAGTTCGGCCCCCCCCGGGTGTGCCGACCCCGCGCCATGAATAGTGGCCGCGACTCCCGCCCCCCCCCGGCGCGGCCGACGCCGGCGCCCCGGCCCGACCATACCGGTCATACGCCTTGCGCCGCCCCGCATCCGACAGCGTGTCGTAGGCCTCCTGAACTTCGTTGAATTTCGCGGCCGCGTCCGGGGCTTTGTTGACATCGGGATGCAGTTTTCGCGCGAGTTTGCGATAGGCCGCGCGGATTTCGTCCTCCGTCGCGGTCTTGGAAACGCCGAGGATGTCGTAGAAACTTCGCTCTGCCACGAGCCATCGTATGTCGCTTGCGGCGGTTTGATTAGCCCACACGCTCGCTCTTGAGTTCACGACGCATCAGGCCCGAGATCGCCTCCAGCGGGTCAAGACTCTCGAAGAGCACGGCATGCACGGCCGCGGTGATCGGCATCTCCACCCGATACCGCGTCGCGAGATCCAGCACCGAGCGAGTCGTCGCGACACCTTCAACCACCGAGGGCGTCCGCGCGAGATAGTCCCGTAGCGGCTCGCCCCGTCCGAGGGCCTCACCACACGATCGGTTGCGCCCTTCCGGGCTGAAACACGACGTGGCGAGGTCGCCGACGCCCGCGATGCCGAAGAAGGTCTCCGGGCTGGCGCCAAGCGCGGCCCCCAGCCGGGCGATTTCGGCCAAGCCTCGCGCCAGCAGCGCTGACTTGGCATTAAACCCAGCGTTGAGGCCGTCGAGAATGCCCGCGGCGATGGCGATGATGTTCTTCGTCGCGCCGGCGATCTCAACGCCCAGCATGTCCTGATGCGTGTAGACGCGCAGCCAACTCGTTGCGAAGAGTTCCTGGATGCGCAAGGCGAATCGCGGCATCTCGCTCGCCGCGACCATCGTGGCTGGCAGGCAACGCGCCAGTTCCGCCGCGATCGTGGGGCCGGAGAGCACGCCGATGTCACGCGGCCGTCCATCGGGGTCATCACTCAGAACTTCGCTGATGACCTGTGTGGGACGCAAGAGCGTGTCGTTTTCGACGCCCTTGGCGACTGAAACGATGCCGGCGTTGGCGGGCGTCTTGGCCGCGAGGCGCTCCCACGCGCTTCGGATGAACTGCACGGGTATCGCCGACACGATCACATCCGCCTCAGCCAGCGCCTCCGCATCGGACAGCGCGACGCGGACATCTTCGTGAAGAACGAAGCCCGGCAAACGGGGGGAAACACGGGTCTGCGAGAGCCGTCCGGCCTCGTCGGCGTTGTGGCCCCACACCTGCACGTTGTTTCGCGACGGGGACTGACGGTCGGCGGCCGCCAGAACATTGGCGCAGACCAATCCCATCTGTCCAATCCCCAGGATCGTGACCGTGGGAGCGGTTCGACGGGCCTTGCCCCGGGATACGGCCGGCTTGCTCATGGCCACGCATCGTAACCGCACGCGATCGTTTCCGTCGAACAATCCCGAACCCGCCGGTCGGCAGTGGCGTAAGCCTCCATGTGGCCCGCCGCCCGGGGGGTCGTTATGCGCTTGCGTATCATGCCGGGCTGATCCTGGAACGACTCGGAGACCCGTATGTCATCATCCGCCGCTGCCCACGCGTCACACGAACACGAGCACGAAGGCATGGCCTGCTGTGCCCACCATGAGATCAAGTTTGAACGACACATCGTTCTCTATCTCATCGGCGGCATCCTGTTGCTCGCGACGCTGGTCGCGCGGCAGTTCGGGCTTGTGCATGGCCAGGTGGCGAACGTTCCCGCGGCCATCGCGGCCATCCTCCTGGGCATTCCCATGCTCCGTGCCGCGTGGACGGAGATCCGCCGCGTCAAACCCTCATCGTCATCCCTCGCCGCCCTGGCGATTCTCGCCGCGTTCGCCAACGAAAACTACATGACCGCAGGCGGCCTCGCGTTCATTCTGCTCGTCGCGGATCAGTTCGTTCGGCGCACGGCCTGGGGCGCGCAGCGCGCCATCGAGAGCCTCGTGAAGTTGACGCCGAACACCGCCCGCATTATCGAAAATGGCGCCGAACGCGAAGTCCCCGCCGCCGAAGTTCATCCCGGCCAGATGATCCGCGTTCGCCCCGGCGAAAACCTGCCCGTTGACGGCATCGTGCGTTCCGGTCGGTCGAGCATCAATCAGGCTTCCCTCACCGGCGAAGCCATGCCCCACGGCGTACAGCCCGGCGAACCCGTCTATGCCGGCACGACCAACATCACGGGCACGCTGGAGATCGAAGTCACGCAAGTCGGCGGCGAAACCACCATCGGCAAGGTGATGAAACTGATTCGCGAGGCCGAGTCCACGCGAACCCCGCGTCAGTTGCTCATCGAACAGGTTGCCGCGTTCTTCGTGCCCGTCGCGCTCTCGGTCGCTGGCATCGTCTGGTTCATCACGAGCCAGAGCGCTGATGAAGCGATCCGCGCCACGGCCACCGAACGCGCCATCACCGTACTCATCGTCGCGTGCCCGGCCGCGCTGCTGCTTGCAAGCCCCAGCGCCATGGTCGCGGCGTTCGCCTCGGCCGCGAGACTCGGCATCCTCATCAAAGAGGTCAACGAACTCGAAGCCGCCGCGAACATCAACACCGTCGTCATGGACAAGACCGGCACGATCACGACCGGCTCGTTCGAGGTGTCGAAACTCGTCCCGGCCGCGGGAGTCGAAGGCGCGGACCTGCTCCGCACCGCCGCCTCCGCCGAGCAGCATTCAAATCACCCGCTGGCGCAGTCGATCCTGCGCACGGCCAAGGCCGCAAAGATCACGGCCGACGAAGCGGGCGAATATGAAGAGATCCACGGGCGGGGCGTCAAAGGCAAAGTTGCCGGCTCGACCGTGTGCGTCGGTCGCGCGTCGTGGATTCTTGAACTTTACCCGAAACTCAAGCCCGACATGGAAGCCATCGAGAGCAAGATCGAGGGCATGTCCAGCGTCCACGTCGCGCGCGACGGGAAGTATCTCGGCGCTGTCGGCCTTGAAGACAAGATTCGCCCGAACACGCGCGGCGTCATCGAACGCCTGCGCGAACTCGATGTGCGACAGATCGCGATCTTCACCGGCGACCGCCTGAGCGTCGCCAAGCGCGTCGGCCAGGCCGTGGGCGTGGACGCCATCGAAGCCGAGTGTCACCCCGAAGAAAAGCACGAACTCATCACGCAGTATGTGAATCAAGGCTATCGCGTGATGATGGTCGGCGACGGCATCAACGATGGTCCATCCCTTGCGGCCGCGGATGTCGGCGTGGCGATGGGTCTTGGCGGCTCGGACATCGCGACGAACTCGGCGGGCGTGGCGCTGATGAATGATGATCTGTCGCGCGTGCCGTTCTTGATTGAACTGGCGCGGCGCACGCGGGCGATCATCGCGCAGAACATCGCCGCGTCGATCGTGATCGTCGTCATCGGGCTGGTGCTGTCGGCGCTGGGCATGTTGGCCGTGCCCGTGGCCGCGGCGTATCACTTCGCGGGCGAGGTCTTTGTGTTGGGCAACTCGTTCCGTCTGTTCCGGTTCGGCGAGCAGTTCGCGGAAGCAACGCATGTCAAACCGCAGGTCGCGGTGCGTCGCCGCGAAGCGAGCGTGCGCGGGCTTGCGGCGCAGGGGGCGTGAGGCAAGTTGCAAACGCGCACACGCAGCATCGCTCACACCAACGCTGTCCCACATTCCGGGCACATCGGCCCGCTCAGGCCGCGGGTGTCATATCCGCACTTCCGGCACGCATCCTCGCGAAGGAACCAGCCACCGAAGTTCGCCGCGACAAGCACATAGACCGACGCCCACACGGACATCGTCAGCGGCGCGCCGAACAAGATCAGGGGCGCCGACAGCGGAATCGAAATCCAGATGGGCACGGCCGTGGTGTTCGGACCAAATCCCTGCGCAAGCGTGTAGGCAAACAGGATCGATGAACACGCGATGGAGATCCCGCCAAGGGCCAGCGCAACGAAGATCAGCCGTCCCCAGACGCTGTATCCCGACGTCATGCGCCAGCACATGCTGATGCTCTCGGTGATCCCGGGCATCGGACCTTGCTCATCCACGAGCACCAGGGACGAAAACCACAGCCTCAGGCAGATCACCATGAAGACCAACGCGAACGGAAAACCGATGAGAATGATCAGGACAACCGTCGCGCCGGACCCAACCGCAGCGCCCACCATGCTGCCGATGACGATAAGTCCGACCACGGGTATGCTGACCGCGAAGATCAACAGGCCCAGCACGATGTACAGCCCGATGACTCGAAGGTAGTGCGCGTAGGCCACGAAGACATCCACGATGCCTCGCGAGTTCCCGCGCACCAGGCGCACGGGAAGATAGACCATGCCCACGCCGATGGGAATCGTCACCAGCAGCGCCAGCGTGAGGGCGATCGGAGCGCCGATGCATGGTCCTGCGCTCATCGTCGCCTGATTCACGAAACTCATCGCATATCCGATCGCCGTGTTGAGCAAGGTCGCGCCAAGCAGCAGCGGATAGTTGCCCGTGAAGGTCGCCCACCCATGGCTGAACGCCGAAGAGAACGTGAACTCGCCGAACTGCTTCGTGGTCAAGGGGGTTCTCCGTACGACGCCTCGTCTCGTGGGCTGCAACGTAACAGGTGTCAAGCCCGGTCGCAAGTCGTGGCGTCGCATTGTCTCAATCTTCCTCAAACCCACGGCCGTACACTCCCCGCATGGGCAAGACCATCCTCCCCGATCCCCGCCGCTTTCCGCGATTCGCGGGCGTGGCGACCTTCTGCCGATTTCCGCTTCTTGAACTTGTGCCGCCGGAGAACCGACCGGTGGACTGGGCGATCTATGGCGTGCCGTTTGACGGCGGCGTGACATATCGTCCCGGTGCACGCTTTGGCCCGCGCGCCATCCGCGATGCCTCGCAGTATGTCAAGCCCTATTCCATAACCCATGACCTGGACATTCGAGACGTCCTGAGCCTTGCCGATGCGGGTGATGCGCCCGTGCGGCCGTTCTCGTGCAAGGAGAATCTTGAAGGTGTCGCGGAGTTCGCGACGGGCCTGGGCGACCCTCGGTCGACGAAGTTGATAGCCGTGGGGGGGGACCACTCGATTGCGTACGCGAACATCAAGGCGACGTGGAAGCGCCTCGGCTCGCCAAAGAACGGCCTGGCGCTGCTGCACTTCGACAGCCACACCGACACCATGGACATGACCTCCGGCGAAAAGTGGTCGCACGCCTCGCCGTTCATCCGCGCCATCGAAGAGGGCATGATCGATCCCAAGCGCATGCTCTCGGTGGGAATCAAAGGCCCGCTCAACGCACGCGATGATCTCAAGTACAACCGAGAACACGGCATCACGATCGTGACCTATGAAGACTGGCGATGGGGCGATGGCGCTTCGCGCATTGCCGCGTTCGTCAAGACGCTCGCCACGGCCGACGTCTACCTCACATTTGACATCGACTGCATCGATCCCGCCTATGCCCCCGGCACGGGCACGCCAAGCATTGGCGGTTTCACGTCGGCGGAAGCACTGCACATCCTGCGATCACTCGCGGGCGTCAACATCATCGGCGCGGATGTCGTCGAGGTTCTGCCCGATCTCGATCTCTCGGGCAACACGGCCTTGCTCGCGGGCCACGTCATGTTCGAGATCCTCTGCCTCGACGCGCTGCGCCGACGTGGGAACTGAAGACCTCCAGCGAACATACAATACGGCTGATGACGCGAACGCTTGCGACACCTGATGCTGCATCCGCGCGGGCCGGCGCTGCGCGAAGGCGCATCGTGCGCGAGTGGCGCAGGTTGACCAATGGTGGCTCGCCCACGCTCATCGCGTGCTCGGGCGGCGCGGATTCCTCGGCTCTCGCCATCGCGCTCGCCACGTCCGCGAAAGAACGAATGGTGCTGGCGCACATTGTGCATGACTTGCGTCCGCGGGCCGAGGCGTTGGCGGATTGCCAGGCCGTGCGAGACCTCGCGGCGAAACTCGGCGCTGCGTTCGTGCATGACGAGATCACGCCGGCGTCAGGCGGGCGCGGAAATCTGGAATCCGCCGCGCGGCGAGAGCGATATCGCGCCCTGGCGCATCTCGCGCGTGAACATCAGTGCGGGTCTATCGCGACGGCGCACCACGCGGAGGATCAGGCCGAAACCGTCCTCATGGCGATGATGCGAGGGACCAGCGCTCGCGGTGCGGGCGGCATCGCCCCGCGCCGATGCTTGACATCGAGCATCTCATTGATCCGTCCGATGCTTCATCTCACGAAGGCGGACGCGCACGAAATCTGCACGGCCGCGGGAGTGACATGGTGCGAAGACGTGACGAATCTGGACACCTCGCGCGTTCGCGCTGCGCTTCGGCACACCGTGTTGCCCGCACTCGAGGCGATTCGCCCGGGAAGTGTCAAACGCATCGCTCGCTCGGCCGGGATGGTGCGTGCCGCCGCGGCCGTGGTGACGATGGATGCGAAAGTTCTTTGGATCAACGGGCGCGAGAGGGAGGCTGGTGGGCGCGTGTGGAACCGGGGCCAACTCCACGGTGCGAAGTCGGTCGTGCTGGGCGACCTGATTCGCATGGCCTCACGCGAACTCGCGGGCAATCGCGGCGCGGATCGCATGAACACGGCCGTGGTTCGCTCGATCATCCGCGCGATTCAAGACGACAAGTCGCACGCTCGCACATGGACGGTGGGGGGGTTGCAGGTCGAGGTCAACGTCCGGCAAGTGCGCATCATGCGACGGGAGAATGAATGATGAAGCCGCGAGTGGTGCTGGTGGGACATTGCGGGGCGGATGGTCGGATGCTGGCCGCGGCCGTGCGACGCGCAGTGCCCGAGGCGGAAGTCGTGTACGCGGACGATCAGGCCTCGCTTGACGCGGAGATGCGGGATGCGAATCTGCTGCTTGTCAATCGCGTGCTTGGCGAGGCATACGCCCACACGGCCGGTGTTGACCTGATTCGCGATGTCGGGGCAATCGACGTCGCGCCGAAGCCCGCAACAATGCTCGTAAGCAACTTCGACGATGCGCAGCGGTCGGCCGAGGACGCGGGCGCGCTGCCCGGCTTTGGCAAGCAAGACCTGAACACGCCGAAAGTCACCGAGCGTCTGAAACAGGCCCTCGCCAGCGCGTGGCATGGGTGAGGGCGCGTGGCATGGGTGAGGGCGCGTGGCATGGGTAAGCCAGCAGGCTTACCCGTGCTGGGTCATGTGCGCCACACGACTTCAGCATGTGATGGTCACTCGCGGTGCGGCACGGGCAAGGCGAAGCGCCTTGCCCATGCCACGCGGGTTGTCGTCAGCACATGCTCCCTATACTTCCGCCCTTTGCTTCGCACAGCACATCTCCCCTGACCATGAAAGGCCTCACGCGTGTCGGACAAGCACTTTGATCTCATCGTGATCGGCGGCGGACCGGGCGGCTATGTCGGCGCGATCCGCGCGGCGCAACTCGGGATGAAAGTCGCCTGCATCGAACGCGCCAAACTCGGCGGCGTCTGCCTCAACTGGGGATGCATTCCGTCCAAGGCCCTGCTCAGCAACGCTGAACTCATGGAAAAACTCCAGCAGCCCGACTTCTGGGGACTCAAGTTCACCGCCAAGCCCGAACTCGACTGGTCGCGCATCATCGGCCGCAGCCGTGATGTCGCGGGCAAACTCAACAAGGGCGTCGAGTTCCTCCTCAAGAAGAACAAGGTCACGTTCATCAACGCCAGCGCGAAGATTGTCTCGGGCGCTGTCGGCGGCAAGCCCTGCCGCGTCGACGTGCAGGAGTGCAAGGTCAACGAGGAACTCACCAGCGCCCCGGCCACGCCCGGCAAGACCATCGACACGCTCACGGCCGACAACATCCTCATCGCCACCGGCTCGGTCGCTCGCGACCTGCCCTTTGCCCGTTTCGACGGCGAGCGCATCTGGGGCGCCCGCGAAGCCATGTACAACAAGGAACAGCCAAAAAGCCTCATCATCGTCGGCGCAGGCGCCATCGGCATGGAATTCGGCTATTTCTACCACACCCTCGGCACGAAGGTCACCGTCGTCGAGATGCTGCCGCGAATCCTGCCCGTCGAAGATGACGACGTCTCCACGGCCATCGAGCGTCTGTACAAAAAGCACGGCATGGACCTTCGAACGTCCACGACCGTCACCGGCGTCGAGAAGACCAAGACCGGTGTGAAGGTCACGCTCGCGCCGTTCAAGGATGGCAAGGCCGACGATGCGAAGAAAGAGACGATCGAAGCCGATCGCGTGCTGCTGGCCATCGGCGTCAAGGGCCGTTTCGACGGCCTCTTTGACGACAAACTCGGCCTCAAGACGGTGAAGGATCACATCCAGACGGATTACGATCCCGCCAAGCCCGAGCCGCGGGCGATCGACTACAAGACGAGCATCCCCGGGATCTATGCGATCGGCGATGTGATCGGCCCGCCGTGGCTCGCGCACGTCGCCTCGGAAGAGGCGATCATCTGCGTCGAGCGCATGGCCTGGCGAAAGAACCCCAAGGCCCACCACGAGCCGATCCCCATCGACTACACCGTCATCCCCGGCTGCACCTATTGCCAGCCGCAGGTCGCCTCCGTCGGCTTCACCGAGCGGGCGCTCAAGGATCGCGGCATGACCAAGGGCAAGGAGTACGAAGTCGGGTCGTATCAGTTGCAATCGCACGGCAAGGCGATCGCGGCGGCGCACAACGTCGGTTTCGTCAAGATCATCCGCGGGCTTCCGCGCGGCGAGATCCTCGGCGCGCACATCTTCGCGGATCAGGCGACGGAACTCATCGCCGAGATGACCCTCGCGCGGCGCCTCGAAGCGACGACCGAGGAACTCATCGTCACGATGCACGCGCACCCGACCATGCACGAGGCGATTCACGAAGCCGCCCTCGCGGCCGAGGGCCGAGTCATCCACGCCTGAGCGCATCTACCATCGCCCGACATGCGCGATTGGTCGATCATCCCGCTCGGCTCGATGCCACTCGCCAACGCGCTACCCGCCGCGCTCATCGGCCTGGCCGTGGGCATGTTCATCGCGTCGATGACGGCCGCCACGCTCATTCGCCGACACGTCCGCAGGATCCGCCAGACGGAGCAGCGTCTTCGTGCCGCCGAGCGCATGGCCGAGATCGGCAAACTTACCGGCGGACTGGCGCATGAGATCAAGAACCCGCTCTCGACCGTGGGCCTCAACGCGCAACTGCTCGCCGAGGGCATCAATGAACTTCCCATTCCGCCCGAGGATCGTTCGCGACTGACGCGGCGTGTGGACAGCCTCCGCCGCGAAGTCGAACGGCTCAAAGGAATTCTCACCGATTTCCTCGAGTTCGCCGGCGAGATGCGTCTGGAGCCGAAGCCCGCCGATCTCAACGCATTGGTTGAGGAACTCGCCGATTTCTATCTGCCGCAGGCCGAGCGAGCCGGGGTCAAACTTCGCACGGATCTCGCGCCGGGGTCGCTGATGGCGATGCTCGATGGGCCGCACGTCAAGCAGGCCGTGCTCAATCTCATGCTTAACGGCGTGCAGGCGATCGAGCGAATGGGGCCGTCGGATGGGCGTCCGCGCGAGATCATCCTCAAAACGATCGCCCCTTCGCGCACCGGCGATGGCATGGTTCACCTGCACGTCATCGACACCGGCCCCGGCATCGACCAAGCCACGCTCGCTCGCATCTTTGATCCGTATTTCACCACGCGCTCGGGCGGCACGGGGCTGGGTCTGCCCATGACCCGCCGTATTGTCGAAAGCCTCGGCGGGCGCGTCGAGGTTGTCAGTGAACCGGGCAAAGGCTCGGACTTCACGATCGCGCTGCCCAAAGCGTGAGTGTTCAGCGATTCGGCGCGGCGATCAGCGATGGCGCAACCGCACGAATCCCGGTCACACGCCACACATCCCCATCGCGCCGCCAGTCGATCAGCCACCACGACACGAACGGCGGAGTCGCATCCGTCACCACACGCACTCGCGCCTGGGTCCGCGCGACGTTCGGCCCATCAACCACGGCCTCCAACTGCCCCACCTGATGTTCGCGCACGCGATACACACCGCCAAGAAAGTGCGACGTCGCATGAAGAATCTCATCCTTGCCTACGCCGCCGGGGTGCTGCACCGTAAACAATTGCGATGAGCCATCAAGAATCGCGTCAAGTCGCGGCAGATCCACCGCGGCCGTGACTCCCACCAGTTCCACCGTACGACGCTTGAGTGTCTCCCGCGTGGTCTCGACCGTGGCGGTGATGATCCAGACCACGGCCGCGACGGCGAAGCACGCAACCGCAATGCCGGCTCCGCGCTTGAGTTGTCCGCGCGCGTTGCCCACAACCAGCGCCAAGACCCCCGCCACGCCCAACACCACCGCCACCGGCCACGGGTTCTCCAGAAACAAGCGCTGCAACAGCGGACCCGCCGGCAGGGGCGTCACGGTCGCCAGCCCCCGCGCCCCATTGAGCAGATCAGTCACGATTGTCATCATGCACCCCATTGTTTGCAGCAATTCATGGCCGTGGGTCGATGTCCAGCGACCCCCCGGCCACACCAAGGCATACGCACGGGGGCCGGATTGGTTGTGACCCATTGGCAGAGCCAGAAGAAACCCTCGGCCTGGACATCCCTGGCGTGCGAAGTGGGCCGCAGTTCCGCGTCTTCGAGACATCCATGAACGACAATCACGAAGCGACGTTGCAACGAAACCTGGCTGCGCTGGCGCGGACATCTCCGCGAACGTGCGAGTTGATTCGGGCGGCCGCGCCGCGGATCGGCGCGGAGTTCGCCATCGCGGACGACGGCGCGATCACGGGCTGGATCAACGATGATGGCACGCAGCGCCTGCTGGCGAGCAAGCGAGCGCCGCTCGAAGAGGCCGTGCGACTCGCCGAGACCGCACCCATCGACGAGGCCGGCGCGTTCATCGTGCTTGGCTTCGGGCTTGGGCATCATGTGGCGGCGCTGGCCTCGCGACTGCGAAAGACAGGCGTGATGCTCTGCTTTGAGCCTGACGTGCCGCTGCTTCGCGCGGTACTGGAGAGAGTTGACCTCACGGCCGCGTTCGCAGAATCCAACATCGCGATTCTCACCGACGCGGAAGACGCGGCGGCGATCACCGCGACGTTCACAGGTCTCGAAGGCATCGTCGCGCTGGGCGTCAAACTCATTGAGCATCCCGCGAGCCGCTGGCGCCTCGATGATGAAGGCCAGAAGTTTTCGGAGTCCGTGACGCGCGTCGTTCGCGCCATGCGCACCACCGTCATCACGACGCTGGTGCAGGTCGAGATCACTCTCCGCAATGTGCTGATGAACCTCGATCACTACGCCGCGTGCGACGGCGTCGCGCCGCTGCGCGGAAGTGCACAGGGCCGCCCGGCCATCGTCGTCGCCGCCGGACCGAGCCTGCGGCGAAACCTCCGACTGCTCACGCAGCCGGGCGTGCGAGATCGCTTCGTCATCATCGCCGTGCAGACCGCGCTCAAGACGCTTCTCGCGCACGGCATCAAGCCGCATTTCGTCACCGCGCTCGATCATCACGAGATCAGCGGGCGCTTCTATGAGGGACTCCGCGCGGACGATGTCGAGGGCGTCACGCTCGTGGTCGAGCCCAAGGCCAACGCGATCATCATGGATGCGTACCCCGGCGCGATTCGCTGCGCGTCCGACAAGTTCCTTGATGGACTCCTCGGTGATGTCGCCGGTCCGCCCAAGGGTGAACTGCAACCCGGCGCCACCGTCGCGCATCTCGCCTATTACCTGGCGCGGTATCTCGGCTGCGACCCCGTCATTCTCATCGGGCAGGACCTGGGCTTCACGGATGGACAGTATTACGCGGCCGACGCCGCGATTCACGAGGTCTGGGCCGGCGAGATCAATCCGTTCAACACGCTCGAGATGCTCGAGTGGCAGCGCATCGTGCGCGGGCGTGGCACGCTGCTTCGCGCCACCGACGTCTTTGGGCGTCCGATCTACACCGATGAACAGATGGGCACGTATCTCACGCAGTTTGAACGTGATTTCGCGGCCGATGTCGCGCGCGGACTTCGCATCATCGACGCGACCGAAGGCGGTGTTCGCAAGCGCGGCGCGGAACTGATGTTCCTGCGCGAGGCGCTTGAACACCATGATCCGCGCACGCCGCATTCGCTCCCGCAAGCGCCGCAGCGACCACTGCTTGATGACGCGAAGCGCGCGGCCGTCAAGGCACGCCTCGCCCGCGTTCGCGCGGATGTCGTGCGCATCGCCGAACACAGCCGCGAGGCCGCGAAGTTCCTCCTGATGATGAAGAAACGCAGACACGATCGCGCGGAAGTCAACCGCCTGATCGGCCTCGTGCATCAACTCGGCGCGAAGGTCCACGCCATGCAGCCCGCCTTCGAGATGGTCCTGCACCTCAACCAGACCGGCACGCTCCGACGCATCAAGTTCGACCGCGCCCTCGAACTCGCCCGCGATCTCCCCCCCCTCGACAAGCAGAACCTCCAGATTGATCGTGACATCTCAAACGTCGATTGGATCGCCGACGCCGCCGATCGCCTCGGCGCCATGCTCGACGCCGCCACGGCCGCGCTCGACGGCCAGCCGAAGATCACACGTGATCCCACGCCAAACGAGAGCGAGTCCGATCTTTCCGCGCCCAGCGAGCGCCGCGTCGCGGCCGTGATCGCAATCGATCCTGATCGCGGTGGTCTGTATACGCCGCGGGATCTCGCGTTGCCGTTCGTTGCAGGACGTAACGCGCTGCAATGCGTTCTTGAACGTCTTGCGCGAACACAGCATGTGCGCGATGTGGTGCTGCTGGCGGAGGATGTGGACCGCGCGAAGGGGATCATCGGCGATGCGCCGCCGTCGCTTCGCCTGCACTGGCGACGCACCGATGGAGCGCCGATGGGCGAACGCGCTCGCGCCATCGGCATGGGACGACTCTGGACCCCCGCCGCCTGGCGAGGAGGACTCGGCGGACTCACCTGCTATGACGAGGCCCTCGCGCTGCCGCCCACGGCCGAGGCGCTTCGTGATCTGAACTTCGACGCGGCCGTCATCGTCGGCGCGGATTGGGCGCTGGTTGATCCCGCGATCATCGACGCGGTGGTCGTGCGACACCTTGAGAGTCCGGAGCGGCACAAGTTGTGCTTTTCGCAGGCGGCGCCGGGGTTCGGCGCGTGCCTGCTCAGTCGCGATCTCGTCGAGGAACTCTCGACGGAGATGTGGGGCGCTGGGGCGTTCGCGTCCGTCGGCGGGCTTGTGGGGTATGTACCCACCGCGCCGCGCCCGGACCCCATTGCCCGGTCTGTCTGTGTGTCGTGTTCGACCGCGGCGCGTGATGCGGGCCTTCGCGCCATTCCCGACGCGGTGCCGCGAATGCGCATGCTCAAGGACGTGCTGACGAACTGCGGTGCGGACCCCCTCGCCGTCGCCAGCGACATCATCGGTGACGCCCTGATGAAGCGAAACTTCCCGGGCGCCAGCGGCATGCCGCAGCAACTCACGCTCGAACTGTGCACCGGACGCAGAACCAGCGGACAACGACGAGACTGGATCACAAACTTCGGCGAGTCGATTGAGCGTCAGGCGATGACAGTCGAAACGGCCGAGCGCGTGATTCGTGAACTCTGCGGCGTTCGCGCGGACCTGGCCGTCACGTTTGGCGGCGCGGGCGATCCCCTTCTTCATCCGCAGTGGCGGCGCATGGTGGCGATGGCGCGTGAAAGCGGCGCGGCCGGGATTCACATCCGCACAGACCTCGTCGGCCCGCCGGAGGATGTCGATGCGCTGCTCGACACCGGCGTTGACGTCATCAGCGTGGACATGATGGCGCACACGCGAGAGACGTATCGCCGCGTGATGGGGCAGGACGCCTTCGCGCAGGTGCGATCCAACCTTGATCGTCTGCTCTCGCGCCGGCAGACGGTCGATGGCATCGCGATTCCGTGGGTCGTGCCGCGCATCACACGCTGCGACGCGACATACACCGAGATCGAGCCGTTCTTTGACCACTGGCTGCTGACGGCCGGGGCCGCGGTGATCGATCCGCTCCCGCGCGCCATCGCCGGCGAGCGAATCGAGCCGCTGCCTCGCCCGCGCAGCGCGATCCAGCGACGACATCGCCTGGGCATGCTCGTGCTCAGCAACGGAACCGTGCCGCTCGATGAACGCGATGTCACGGCCGAGTGGGCCTTGGGCGATGCGGCGCGCGAGAGCGTTACCTCGCTGTGGCGACGACTTTCCGACGCCCGCCGCGCCCGCGAGGCCGACCTCGATGACCACACGCGTAAACCCCTGCGCGTGCCGGAACACGTCGCGTGAACGCGCTGGCGATCATCCTCGCCCGCGCAGGCTCGCAGGGCCTGCCCGGAAAGAACACGATGCCCATCGCGGGACGCCCGTGCATCGCGTGGACCATCGAGGCAGCGCGACATTCGATGCGAGTGTCGCATGTCGTCGTATCGACAGACTGTCCCATCGCGGCGAGCATCGCTCGAAGCGAGGCTTGTATCGTGATCGATCGTCCGCCTGCGCTGGCGAGCGCCACGGCCACAGTTGACGACGCGGCGCGGCACGCCGTCGCCATCATCGCGCCGGATGCACCGCCGCGAACGCCCGTGGTGATTCTCTACGCGAACGTCCCGGTGCGCCCGCACGATTTGATCGACCGCGCGGTGACGATGCTTGTCGAGACCGGTTGTGACTCCGTGCAGAGTTACGCGTCGGTTGGCAAGCATCATCCGTGGTGGATGACGCGGGTGCAGGCCGATGGGCGAGTCTCGCCGTGGGAGGGTGATGTGCTTAATCACGGCGTCTATCGCCGACAGGACTTGCCCCCAGCGCATCTGCCCGATGGCGGCGTCATCGCGGTGACGCTCGAATCGCTCATGCTGCGCATCCCGGATGTCGCCCCCGGTCCTCATGCCTTCTTCGGGCGCGATCGCCGCGGGATCCTCACGCACGAGGGCGATGTGATCGACATTGACTCAGCGATCGACGCGGCGGTGGCGGATGCCACGCTGCGCACGCGTGCCGCCGCGTGAACTCCGCTTCGGGCGCGGCGGCACGGGCGTCTCGCCTGTGCGCGTCTGTTTCCCATTCCGTCCAACCGAACCGCATTACTCCCGCTGCCGCCCCGCCTTATGAATGCGCCGCGTCCACACCCACGCAAACGTTGCGGCCGCGAGCAGCAGCGCGCCATTGGCCTGATGCAGCGTGGTGATGATGGCCTCGGCCGCGCCGACCTTGGGCGCTTCGGCGATCTGTTCGCTCGTGGGCACCGGCCCTCGATCAGGCGCATGCAGCACAAGGAACAACGCGATCCACCCGAGAACAAACTGCACGCCGACGAGGATCGTCAGCATCAGCCCCGCCCGCGGCAGAACCTGCCGCACCGGATGGTCGCGCGATCTCCCGCCCATCAGCGTGTAGCCGGCCGCCAGCGCGAACACCACCACAACCAACGCAAACGCCGCGTGCGTCCATAGCGCGTGCATCGCGCCGGGCGAGCCTGCGTGACGGAAGTGCCGCACGGCCGCACCAAGCACCAACTGAAGGATTAACGTGTGAAACAGCCCCGTCGCGAAGAACTTCGCGCGGCGATCCCGCGGCGAAGGCTCAATCGCCACGCGCCCCGACGATACATCGAGATACCGCGGGCTGATCCAGACGGCCACCGCGACCGCCAGCGCGAAGATGAGTTGCGCCGCCACGCCGTGGAGCATCCCAAGCATCGGGTTGCCCTCAAGCACTCGCGCCATGCCGACGAGTCCCTGCACGCCGATCGCGATGAACAGCACCAGCGTCCACAAGCGTGCCCGCCCCTCCCGGCCCTCTTTCGTTGCGAATGCAAAGATGCACAATGTCAGCGCCACCAGCCCCACCAGCGCCCCGAGCAGCCGATGCGAGTGCTCATAGAAAATCTCCGGCGTGCGCTCCTGCGCCATCAGCGCGATGGGATACAGAAACATGTTCGCGCCGTATGTCCCCGGCCAGTCCGGCACGGCCAGGCCCGATCGCGTACTCGTCACCGCCCCGCCCACAAGCAGCAGCGGCACAATCGAAACCGCGACAACAACTGCGAATCGCGCAAGCCACCGATCGTCCGCCCCTTCGCCAAGGCCCCCCCTCTTCACCGCCGCGCCAACACGCCGGCCGATCAACGCACTGAATCCCCCGATCGCGGCGGACAACATCAGAAACCCCGGTATGAACAACGCCGCTCCAGGCCGGAGCGATGTCGCGCCCGTCGCAGGGCCGCTCACATCCGCCGCCGGTTCGGCAAGAAACGAACCGAGGACGAGCAGATTGAGCAGCCCGCACGTCAGACCGCCAATGAGGCCGATGATCCACGGCCGGGGGTGCGTCGTCCTCGCGCCGCTCATCGACATCACGAGGATGAATGCAAGCAGAATCATCACCGCGCTGGGCGCGGTGGCCACTTGCACCGCAGGCATGTGCGTCACATACCACACGCACCACATCACCACGGCCGCGAGTGAACCGAAGGTCACCGCAGGTCCGACGGCATCCTTGAACCGGCCAGTTGTGTTGTTCATGGTTCACCAGTTGGTTGAAGTTCTAGGGAAAATTATGGTCGCGAGGTGATCAAACGGTGTTGAGAAAGTGTCTCATTTGAAGAGAAAGTAGGGGGTTGGACTTGACAGGATACGCGCAATGCGCACACAGTACGGCCCCACAAGAACGGGCGAAGCCGACTGGCGGTGGATACCCGATTCTCGCCCCTCGTCACAGGGGATTTTGTGGGCAGGAGGCTGCCAGTGCCCGGTCTCTTTCCAAAGTGGTTCAATATCCTGCCCACGGTGGGCGCGGTGTTTGGTGTTGGCGGCTTGACGGCCGTGGTCTGGGGAACGTGGTATTTCGCGACGCCGGACTTCTTTGAGGTCGGCTATATGCCCACGCAACCCGGCAGCGGCTTTAACCACCAGATTCACGCGGGGCTGCTCGGCATCGACTGTCGATACTGCCACACCAACGTCGAAAAGTCGCCGGAGGCGAATATCCCGTCGGTATCGACCTGCATGGGGTGCCATCAGGAGGGCCGTCTGCACATCGACACCGAGACCAAGATCGCGGCGAAGGTGGCTTTCATCCGCGAAGCGCACGCGGAGGACAAATCCATCGAGTGGCGCCGAGTTCACAAACTCCCCGACTATGTGCGAAATTTCCCCCATCACATTCACGTCAAAGCCGGCGTGAGTTGCTTTTCGTGTCACGGGCAGATCACGGCCATGCCCGTCGTCTTCCAGGCGCAGGGTCTGGGCATGGGCTGGTGTCTCGACTGCCATCGTCAGTCCGGCGTCTCGCCCGAAGCGCACCTCGTGCCGCCCGACAAAGTCACGCAACTCAAATGGGTCGAGGAGTCGTGGTTCGCGAATCCGTCGGCGAATGTTGACGCCGCGCGGCGGATCTATCAGTCGCTCAAAGATCATCCGCCCGAAAATTGCGGAGCGTGTCACTACTGAAGCGTGTCACTACTGATCGGTTGGAACGTGAGTTGTGGGTCGTTGGTCATCGGCAGGCATTCGACGCGGCCCTCCCGCGTCACCGGAAGGAACCATGAGTCAGGATCAATGTCCATCAACGACAGGCAAAGGCGAGAAGCCGGCGAAGCCAGGCCGTGCAGCGTTAGCCGCGCGACGTCGGGCGCTGCCTGTGGCCGCGGGATCGACCGGTCGCGTGGCGTGGCGCAGCGTCGATGAGTTCGCCGATTCGCCGGGCTTTCGCGACTTTGTCGAGCGGGAGTTCCCGGCCGGAGCGTCGGAACTGTTCATCGAAGGTGCTGAAGAACGAGTGCTGAATGCTGAATCCGCGCACCCGGCACCCCGCACCCAGCACTCAGCCCTCAGCACTCAGCACTCGGCCTCCGAAGGCGAGACGCGCCGCGACTTCCTCAAACTCATGGGTGCCTCGCTGGCGCTGGCCGGCGCGGCGACGATTCCCGGGTGTCGCCGGCCGGACCACAAGATTCTCTCATATTCGCGTGAAGTCCCCGAGGATGTGATTCCCGGCAAACCGCTCTTCTTCGCCACGAGCATGCCGCTGCCTGGCGGGGGCGCGGAGGGCATCCTCGTTGAGACGCACGAGGGCCGGCCGACGAAGATCGAAGGCAATCCGCTGCATCCGCTCAATCGGGGGAAGAGTTCGATCTGGTCGCAGGCGAGTGTGCTGAATCTGTATGATCCCGATCGGCTGAAGTATCCCGAACTTCGCCTGCCATCGTTCACCGGTCCGCGCGAGGCGACGTGGGATGATTTCAAAGCGTGGGCCACGCCGCACATGGCGCGGTATGACGCCGTTGAGGGTCGCGGGCTGGCGTTCATCGTCGACAAGAAGACGAGTCCGGCGCGGGATGCGATGCGTGATGCGGTGCTGTCGCGTTGGCCGCGGGCGGCGTGGGTTGAGTATGACCCGATCGAGAACGAGTCGGCCTCGCGCGGCACAGCACTGGCGTTCGGGCGTCCGATGCGCGAGTTGATTGACTTCGCGGCGGCGGATGTGGTGGTGTCGCTGGATCGTGACTTCCTGTGCAGCGCGACGGAGCCTCGCGCGATTGAGCATTCTCGCGCGTTCGCGTCGCGCCGGCGTGTGAGCGATGTTCATCCGAACATGAATCGGCTGTACGTCGCCGAGCCGGGCGTGTCGATCACGGGGGCCAGCGCGGATCATCGTTTGCGCGTGTCACCATCGCTGCTGCCGGCGATGCTGGTGGCGATCGCGAAGGAAGTGCTCGGACGATTCGTCGATCAGCCCGGCGTGGGAGAGATTCTCGCGGGCCTGCCGCTGCTCGATGGCGTGAGCGTGGATCGGGCGTGGGTTGAGGCCGCGGCGGAGGATCTCGCGGCCGCACGAAGTGGGGGGGGACGCGCGCTGCTGCTGGCCGGACCGACGCTCTCGGCGGAGATGCATGCGTTGGCCCATGCGGTCAACGCGGTGCTCGGCGGGCCGGTGCGCTACATCGCCAAGGGCGGGCATGAAGGCGCCTCATCATCGGCCGCACTGGCGTCGCTGGCCACGTCCATCAACGCGGGTGAGATCAGCACCATCGTCTGCATCCACGCGAATCCGGTGTTCGATGCGCCGGCGGAGTTGAACTTCGCCGCCGCGTTCGCACGCGTCGAATCGCGCATCACGCTGAGCGTGCAATCGAGCGAGACGGCCGCGGCGTCCACATGGTCGCTCAACGGTTCGCACGATCTCGAAGCGTGGGGGGATGTCGAAGCCACCGATGGCACGATTTCGCCGATTCAGCCGATGATCGCGCCGCTGTATGGCTCGTGGAGCGAACTCGAACTGCTCGGCTACTTCGCGGGCGAGCGCGTCTGGCGAGACTGGCCCGAATCGGCGAGGGCCGAGGCCGCGGAAACCTCCGTGCCGCCGGGATATCACATCGTTCGTGAATCGTGGCGTGCGAGGCTTGGCGAGCGTGATGAAAAGGCGTTTGATCGCACCTGGCGACGGGCGCTGCATGATGGGGTCCTTGTGGGGGGCGCGGGTTCGCGTGGTGAGCGGCCGACGCTTCGCGCCGCGAGCGTGCGCGATGCGCTCATGTCACGTCGCCTCGCCAGCGCCCCGGCCGCGGGCACGCTTGACGTCGCGTTCCGAGTGTCGCACGTCGGGGATGGGCGATTCGCGAACAACGGGTGGCTTCAGGAGTTGCCGGACGCCGGCTCGCGCATCACATGGGACAATCCCGCGCTGATCTCGCCGCGAACCGCACGCCGCCTGGGACTCATGCCCGGCGGGGAGACCGACCCCGGAAAGATCTATCTTCGCGAACACACCGATGGAAAGATGGCCACGATCACGATCGACGGCCGTCGCGTCACCATCCCCGTCTGGATTCTTCCGGGCATGGCCGATGACACAATTCTGCTGACGGTCGGCTACGGTCGTCGCGTGTGCGGCCTTGTCGGTGGCAGCAGCGAAGCGCCCGTTGGCACCGACGTCTACGCCCTTCGCACGAGCGAGAGAGCATGGACCGCGACGGGAACAATCGAACGTGCCCCCGGTGCGAAACTCATCGCCAGCACCCAGAACCACTGGTCGCTCGAGGGCCGCACGACGATCCTGCGACAGATCGACGTGACCTACTGGTCCAAGCACACGGGCGAAGGCGGCAAGTTCGCCAAAGGCCCGCTGGTGATGGTCGATCCTCTCTACGGCACGGAAAAGCACATCAATCTCGCGGAAAAACTCGGCGAGATGAGCCATACGCCGCCGAACATTTCGATCTACGACAATCCATTCAACAGCGGGCCGGCGGATGCGGATCCGGCCAACACGGACCCGGCGCGACTCGATCCGCGCGGGAATCCGGCCCCGCCTGTCTTCAGCAAGCCCCCGCAGTGGGGGATGACGATCGACTTGTCGTCGTGCAACGGATGCGGCGTCTGCACCATCGCCTGCCAGGCGGAGAACAACATTCCGATCGTCGGACGCAAGGAAGTCGCCAAGGGCCGTGAGATGGCGTGGATCCGTGTGGATCGCTATTTCACGGGCGATCTCGATGATCCGGCGGAGATCCTCCATCAGCCGCTCCCATGCGTCCACTGCGAAAACGCCCCGTGCGAGACGGTCTGCCCCGTCAACGCAACGGTCCACGGCCCCGAAGGCATCAACTACATGGTCTACAACCGCTGCATCGGCACGCGGTATTGCGCCAACAACTGCCCGTACAAAGTCCGGCGATTCAACTTCTTCGACTACGCCACCGTCAAGCACAACGGCCCGTTCTACGGCGAAGACCTCATCCCCAGCTTTGGTGGTGGGGGCGGCGGACCCGAGAACAAGCACCTCATCCCCCCGCGACTTCGCAAGAAGATCGATGAAATTTCAAAGATGCAGCGCAACCCCGACGTGACGGTGCGCAGCCGCGGCGTCATGGAGAAATGCACCTACTGCATCCAGCGCATCAACGCCGCGCGCGTCGAATGCAAACTCAATGACATCGACGGCGTGCCCGATGGCTTCTTCCAGACCGCCTGCCAGCAGGCCTGCCCCTCGGACGCGATCATCTTTGGAGACATCCTGGATCCAAAGAGCCGCGTCAGCATCGAACGCGAAAACCAGCGGTCCTACATGCTGCTGGGCTATCTCAACACACGCCCGCGCACGACCCACCTGATCGCGGTCAAGAACCCGAATCCCAAACTCCGCACGCCCGTCGATCCGCTCGACAGCCATGGTGGTGGTGGGGAAGGCGGCGGCGATCACGGACACGCGCACTTCATCGATCCCGCCAAACGAACCGAAGATGGGGCCTATGCCATGAGCCTTCGCATCCTGACCGCGGCGGGGGGAGCCGGAGCATGACGAGCATCAACCCCGATCATGTGACAGCGCAGCGCCTCGCGGGGATGCAACCCTCGCCGCCGCCCGATGTTGACCCGGCCGTCGGCGATGGATCGCTCATCGACGATCCCGCCGTTCGCGCTCCGCTGGTCCTCAACAACCGCTCGTTCTCCGAAGTCACCAACATCATCTGCGGCTACAACGAAGTCGGGCCGGGCAAATGGTGGCTGCCGACGTTCCTTTTCACGGCCTCGGTCGCCGGCCTCGCCGGGATCATGATCCTCTACCTGGTCATCACCGGCATCGGCACCTGGGGCTTGAACAACCAGGTTGACTGGGCGTGGGACATCACCAACTTCGTCTTCTGGATCGGCATCGGTCACGCCGGCACGCTCATCTCCGCGATCTTGTGCCTGCTCAAGCAGAAGTGGCGCACGGCCGTGAACCGCTCCGCCGAGGCGATGACGATCTTCGCGGTGATCTGCGCGGGCATGTTCCCGGGGATTCACGTCGGTCGTCAGTGGATGGCGTGGTTCCTCGTGCCGGTGCCGAACTACAACTACATCTGGCCGAACTTTCGCTCGCCGCTGTTGTGGGACGTGTTCGCGGTTTCGACGTACTTCACGGTCTCGCTGTTGTTCTGGTACATGGGCCTGATCCCGGACATCGCCACGCTCCGCGATCGCGCGGATATGCGGTTGCGAAAGACGGGGAAGTTCCTCGATCGCATCGCGGCCTATGCGTACGGCACGTTTGCGCTGGGCTGGCGGTTTTCCTGCCGACATTGGCACCGATATGAGAAGGCGTACATCCTGCTCGCGGGCATCAGCACGCCGCTGGTGTTGTCGGTTCACTCGATCGTGTCGTTCGACTTCGCCACGAGCATCCTGCCCGGCTGGCACACGACGATCTTCCCGCCCTACTTCGTCGCGGGCGCCATCTTCGGCGGCTTCGCGATGGTGCTGCTGCTGCTGATCCCCGCGCGTGAGTTGTACCCGAACATGAAGGACTTCCTCACGCTGCGACACCTGGAGAACATGGCCAAGATCATCCTCGTCACCGGCATGATGGTCGGCTTCGCCTACACCATGGAGTTTTTCATCGCGTGGTACGGCGGCAATGAGTTTGAACTCGCCGTCTTCCTCGACAATCGCGCCAACCCCGCCAAGGCCCCGTATTGGTGGGCGTACTGGTCCATGATCTTCTGCAACGTCGTCACGCCGCAACTCTTCTGGATCAAGTTCTGTCGACAGAGCCCGCTGATCATCTTCATCGTCTCGGCGTTCGTCACCGTCGGCATGTGGTTCGAGCGGTTCGTCATCATCGTCACCAGCCTCCACCGCGCCTTCATCCCCGGCGAGTGGCACATGTTCTATCCGACGTGGGTTGACATTCTGACGTTCGTCGGCAGTTGCGGCATCTTCATCACGCTCTTCCTCCTCTTCATGCGGTTCCTGCCGATCTTCGCCATGGCCGAACTCAAGGCCGTCCTGCCCCAGGCCGACCCCCACGCGCACGACGACACTCAGCACTCAGCACATCCCACCCAGCACTCACCCAAGGGAGGGCACTGAGCCATGGCCATCGACTCAGCCTCACTCAAGCGGCTGCTCTCCAACTACTGCCCGCTCATCAAGCGCCCCGCGCCCCGATTCGTCTCCGAATCCGGCGCGGAGGTTCATGGCATCCTCGCGGAGTATGAAACCCCCGCGGCCGTCTATCACGCCGCCGAACGCATGCGCGACGCGGGCTTCCAGAACTGGGATGTCCACGCGCCGTTCCCGATCCACGGCATCGATGAAGCGATGGGCATCAAGCGGACGAAACTGCCGCTGATCATGGCCGGCGTCGCCTTCTCCGGCGTCGGCGGCGCGATCCTCATGCAGTGGTTCATGAACTACTGGGACTATCCCCTCGTCGTGCAGGGCAAGCCGTTTAACGCGTGGGAGCCGCTCGTGCCCGTGATCTTCGAACTCGGCGTGCTCTCGGCCGCGTTTGCCGCCATCTTGTCGATGCTGATGATGAACGGCCTGCCGCGCTGGAACCATCCGCTCTTCAGGAGTGATCGCTTCCTTCGCAGCAGCGATGATCGCTTCTTCATCTGCATCGAAGCCCAGGACCCGAGATTTGATCCCGACGCCGTGCGGCAGATCCTCGCCGACTCCGGCGCGACGCACATTGAACTGGTGGAGGAGTGACCACGCCCATGCGATCAACCCACACCATGAACCCGCACACACGATTCGGCGCGAGCCTCCTCCGACGATCGGCGTCCCTCGCCCTGGCCATGGCGCTGCTCGCCACGGCCATGGTCGTCTGCGCTGGCTGCCGCGGCGAACGTTCCGACAAGCCCCCTCGCCAGTTCTTCCCCGACATGGACGATCAGATGAAATGGCGAGAACAGACGCAGAGCGAATTTTTCGCCGATGGCCGTACGCTCCGTCCGGCCGTGCCCGGCACGATCGCCTACGCCCGTTCCTCGCGTGATCCTTCAGGCGAAGCGTGGAGCGCAATGTTCGAGACGCAGCGCGGGCGTCTGCTCCGCGAGGATGACGCCTTTTTCCGCGGGATCGACGAGAACGGAGACCTGCTCACGTACATTCCCATCCCTGTCACCAAGGAACTCATCCTTCGTGGCCAGGAACGTTTCGACATCTACTGCGCCGTCTGCCACGGCTATGCGGGCGAGGGCGGCTCAGGTGGCGAAATACTCCCCGAAAACTCGTATGGCGGCATGGTCGGCCGGCGATGGTCCATCCCCGTGCCCAACTACTTCGACGTGAAGTACACCGATCGCACGCAGCGCACCGCGAAGGATGGCTATCTGTTCAACGTCATCCGCCACGGCGTCCCCTTCCCCCTGCCCGAGGGCACGCTCTTGAGCATGCCGTCGTATGCCCATGCCGTCGATGAGGCAGACGCCTGGGCGATCGTCGCGTACATCCGCGTGTTGCAGGAGATCAACGCGGTGTCGCCCGTCGTCACGCCCACAGCACCCGCCGTCACGCCAACAACGCCCACCGGAGGGACCAACTGATGTCGCACGCGGCCTCACATCCTTCCGTCGCCCTCGCCCCCGAGAACATCACGCTCGCGCCATCTCGCGTCGGCCCGCTCTCCATGGGCCTGCTCGCAGGCGGCGCAGCCGGGCTGGCCGTCACTGTCTTTGGCGGTCTTGGCAATCCCCAGCACGCCATGGGTGCAGCGCTCATGGGCCTCATCATCATCCTCAGCCTCTCGCTGGGGTCATTGTTCTTCGTGATGGCGTTTCACCTCACGGCCGCGGGCTGGAGCGTGACCATCCGGCGACAACTCGAGAACATGATGATGATGTTGCCGGTGTGCTTTGGTTTCTTCGCGGTCTTCGCGGGGATTGAGATTTTCAGCGGCGGCATCCTGATGTCCTGGCTCAGTCCGCCTGTCGCGGAGGCGGATGCCTACCTGCTTCACCATAAGGAGGCGTTCCTCAACACGCCGTGGCTCATCGGCCGTACGCTTCTGTACTTTGGCATCTGGACGTATCTCGCGCGGCGCATGTGGAATTTCAGCCGTGAGCAGGATCGCACCGGCGACAAGTGGCTGACCAACAAGGCCCGGTTCCACTCATCCTATGGCATGCTCATGTTCGCGCTGTCCGTCGCGTTTTTCTCGTTTGACTGGCTCAAAGCCCTCGCGGACTTCCGCTTCTTCAGCACCATGTGGGGCGTGTACTTCTTCGCGGGTTCGATCTTCGCGACAGTCCCGGCGCTGGTCATCATCCTCGCTTTGCTCAAGCGCGCTGGCGTGCTCAAGGACGCGGTGAATGAGGAGCACCTGCATGACCTCGGCAAGTTCTGCTTCGCCTTCACCGTCTTCTGGGGGTACATCGCCTTCAGCCAGTACTTCCTGATCTGGTACAGCAACATCCCGGAAGAGACCGCGTTTTATGTCGCGCGTCGCAACCCGCCGTGGGAAGGGCTGACGATCGCGCTCTGCATCGGCCACTTCATTCTGCCCTTTTTCATTCTCCTTTGGCGCCAGGTCCGTCGCAGCGCGACGCTCCTGGCTCTCGTCGGCGTGTACATGCTCGCCATGCACATCCTCGACATCTACTGGATCATCCGCCCGGCCATCGCCTTTGTCCCCGGCAGCGGTCATGAACAGGTCATGCCCACGATCTGGCTCGACGCAGCGGGCGTCATCGGCGTCGTCGGCATCTACGCGGGCCTGCTCGCCCGGCAGATCACCAAGTCACCTCTGGTTCCGCTCAATGACCCTCGCATGGGGGAAGCCCTGGCTCACAAGAACTATGTGTAGAACCCCAGAATCGGTCCCAGTTTGGAATGCGTATTGTTAAGCAGGATTGAATCCGGTCTGGCAGTAAGGATTCTCGATGTCTAAGCACGAACCACAGATCGTCGAAGCGCCGGTGGAGCATCCGGATGCGTGGCACCGGCACACGCCGGCCGAGGGCGCTCCGCAGCGGGAGCACGGCGCGCACGAGAATCCGAGGATTCTCGCCGGCGCGTTCGTCGTGCTCACCATCGGCTTCATCGTCACCGTGCTCGCGGTCATCGGGTACTACTTCAACTACCTCACTGCGGCCAAGGCCCGACAGATCGAGACAACCGTGATGGCCGGACCATGGGAAGAGATGCGCACCGCCGTCAAGGCGAACATCGCGTCAAACATCGACGATGCGATGCTCGCGGTCATCGATCAATATTCGCAGGTCAGGAACTGATGTGACACGCCGCCCATGAACGCAGCATACGCACAACTCGAACACGCACGGCCGCGACGATTCGTCGCGTGGGTGGTCGCGTTGGGCCTTGGCTTGATGGCGGCGCCGCTGGCCGCGCAGCGTGTTGGTGGCTATGAGCCGGGCAAGGCGCCCGTGCGTAACGTGTTGCCCGACGAGGTCAAAGACCTCGACATCATCGAACGTCTCGGCGAACCGCTCCCACTCGATATCACCGTGACCACCAGCGACGGCCAGTCGCGGCGCTTCGGCGATCTGCTTCAGCCCGGCAAGCCGGTGATCTTCGCGATCGGATACTTCGATTGCCCGATCGCCTGTCCCGCGCTGATGGATGCGATGGTCCGCGCCACGCGCGATCTGCCCTATCGCCTCGGCGCGGACTATCTCATGATCTTCCTCAGTTTCGACCCGACGAACACGCCCGAAATGGCGAAGCAGCACGAGGCCGTGATGCTCGCGGGCTACGGCCATGACCGCGAAACCGCCGTGACGGGCCTGCACCTGCTCTGTGCCTCGGCGGACTCATCCCGCGCCATCGCCGACGCGATGGGCTGGCAGTATCGCTACATCCCCGACGCGGATGAATACGCCCATCCGTCGGGCCTTGTGATCCTCACGCCCGAAGGCAAGGTCTCCCGCTACTTCTACGGCTTTGACTATCCAGCCACGCCGCTGCGCCTCTCGCTGCTCGAAGCCACCGAGGGCAGGATCTCGTCGTCCATCGGCGACAAGATCCTGATGTTCTGCTTCAACTTCGACTCGATGCGCGGCACATACACGTTCGCCGCGTTCCGCGTGATGCAGGCGGGCGCGGTCGTCACGGCCGTGCTCCTCGCGCTTCTCGTGACGGGACTCAAACTGATGGAACTCAAGCGTCGTCGTTCGGTGCGAGCGGCGGCGAATCGGGAAATCTATGACGTGACCGATCGGGCGGAGAAGCGTGCTGAGTCACGAGTGCTGAGCTCCGAGTCCATGCACGCAGCACCCGGCACTGGCGGGCAAGCCTCCAGTGGCACTCAGCACTCAGCACTCAGCACTCAGCACCCGGCACCGGCGGGCGAGCCGCCAGTGGCACTCAGCACTCGCCGGCTCACCCCGGCCATGGCAGGGCGTGAATCATGATCTCACCGTTGGTGATGGCATCCGAGAGTCAGGGGTTCTTCCACAAGTTGTGGTTCGGTGCTCGTAATGCGGAAAGGCGCAACGACCTGATGGGTCCTGGCGCGTCATCGCACGCGGCGGACATCGACTTCCTCTTCATGGCGATCTTCTGGATCTCGCTGGTCTCGTTCGTCGTCGTCGTGGGGCTGATGCTCTACTTCGCGTGGAAGTATCGTGCCCGCCCGGGCGTCAAGACCGTGCGCAGCCCATCGCACCACACGCTGCTCGAACTGACGTGGTGCATCGTGCCGCTGATCTTCATGACGTGGATGTTCTTCGAGGGCTTCAAGGGCTTCATCGACGCCCACGTCGCCGAGGCCGGCGCGGAAGAAATCACCGTCATCGCCCAGAAGTGGGAGTGGATCTTCGAGTATTCCAACGGCGCTCGAAGCACCGAACGGAACACCGAAGTGATGTCGACAAAGGACATTCCAATCTTCGTCGCGCCCGTCGGTAAGCCCGTTCTTCTTCGGATGCAGAGCCTCGATGTCATCCACAGTTTCTGGGTTCCCGACTTCCGTACAAAGCAGGACGTGTTCCCCAACCGCTGGACCAGTTATTGGTTCAGAGCGGACAAGCCGGGGCGCCACTTGATCTTCTGCGCGGAATACTGCGGCGACAGCCACAGCGAAATGGCGGCCGTACTCGAAATCGTCGAGCAGGATGAATACGTCCGCCGCGTCCGCGCGTGGAACGCGCCGCCCGACGGGGAACCGTGGGTCACGGGCCAGTGGATCGCGCGTCGCAAGGGCTGCCTCGGTTGTCACGTCGATGAGGCGGGCAAGACGGGTTCCGCGCCGTCGTGGGTCAACTCCTTCGGCTATCCAGTAACGTTCACAGATAGTTCCAACATCGCGGCGAGGGATGAAAACTACATCCGCGATTCAATCCTGGAGCCGGGCAAGAATATCGTGCAAGGCTACGGCAACAACATGACGCTCATCCCGATGACCGAAGCGGAGATCGCGAGCATCATCGCGTACATGAAGCATTTGAGCGACCGCGGCGGGACCGGCGACAGCCTGCTCAATCAGCCGCCGCCAGAGGGTGGCCAGAACTGAGGACCAACTCGGGGCGCAGCGCCCCGCGAGAGCGCTCGACACCAACGAGCGCGGAGGTGGATGACGATGACGACAATCGATCACGGCGGACATGTCGCCGGCGAACACCACGGCGGCTACGGACACCACGGCAGTTACCTGCAATCCACAGGCAGCCTGTGGTCCGACATCATCAACTGGGCCACCACGATCGACCACAAGAAGATCGGCGTGATGTACCTCGTGGCCGTGCTCACCATGTTCTTCCTCGGCGGCGTGGCGGCGCTTGGCATTCGCGCGGAGCTCTGGGCGCCGACGGAATCCACGATCGTCGATGGCAAACAGGAAGTCACCGGTGCGTTGCTCACGTTCGGCGAGGGAACGCACGTCGATGCACACAAGAACTACAACCGCGTGATGACGCTCCACGGCGCGATCATGGTCTTCATGTTCATCGTGCCGGGCATCCCCGCCTCGCTGGGCAACTTCTTCCTGCCGCTGATGATCGGGGCAAAGGATGTCGCGTTTCCGAGGCTGAATCTGCTCTCGTGGTATGTGTATCTGTTCGGCTCGCTCTTCGCGGTCGCATCGATCATTCTCGGCGGCGTGGACACGGGCTGGACGTTCTATACGCCGTACAGTTCAACCCACGCCGATCCACAGCACCCGCGTGTGCTGCTCATGATCATGGCCGTGTTCATCCTCGGGTTCAGTTCGATCTTTACGGGTCTGAACTTCGTGGTGACGGTCCACAAACTGCGCGCCCCGGGCATGGGCTGGTTTGACATGCCGCTGTTCATCTGGGCCGTGTACGCCACCGCGCTCATCCAGGTGCTCGCGACGCCGGTCATCGGCATCACGACGCTCCTGCTCGCCTTTGAACGGCTCTTCAACGTCGGCATCTTTGACCCCGCGATGGGCGGCGATCCCGTCCTCTTTCAGCATTTCTTCTGGTTCTACAGCCACCCCGTCGTCTACATCATGATCCTGCCCGCGATGGGCGTGATCTCAGAGGCCATCTCGCTCTTCAGCCGCAAGCCCATCTTCGGCTATCGCGCTATTGCCTTCAGTTCGCTGGCCATCGCGGCCATCGCCTTCCTCGTCTGGGGTCACCACCTCTTCACGTCAGAGGCCGAACTCGCCGCCACCGTCTTCTCCGCGCTGACGTTCCTCGTTGCGATTCCCACGGCCGTGAAGGTCTTCAACTGGGTCGCGACGATGTACAAGGGCAGCATCACGCTGAACACGCCGATGCTGTATGCGTTGGCGTTCATCTTCCTGTTCTCGATCGGCGGGCTGACGGGTCTGCCGCTGGCGACGCTCTCGACGGACCTGCACCTGCACGATTCGTACTTCGTCGTGGCGCACTTCCACTACGTGATGTTCGGGGGCATGGTGATCGCGATGCTCTGCGGCCTGCACCTGTGGTGGCCGAAGATGTTCGGCAAGGTCTACAACGAACTCTGGGCGAAGGTCGGGTTCACCCTCGTCTTCGTCGGATTCAACCTGACGTTTTTCATTCAGTTCCTGATGGGGACGCGCGGCATGCCGCGGCGCTACGCGACGTATGTTGACGATTTCACGCACATGCATCAGGTCAGCACGATCGGATCATGGGTGTTGGCGCTGGGCTTCTTCGTGCATCTCTTCGTCTTCATGCACTCGCTGTTCATGGGTGAGAAGGCGCGTCCGAATCACTGGGGCGGCCTGACACTCGACAACGAGGCCGCAAGCCCGCCCATCGAACACAACTTCGAGCACGAGCCGATCGTCAAGCACGGGCCGTATGACTTTGACGATGTCGTGCCGCCGCAGTGCGATCCCGAGGACTATCCGCTTCCCGATCCCGCGCCCGCCGGGCACAAAGGCCATTGACGACACCAGGAACCGCGCATGACCACGATTGACGCCATATCCCGGGGAGGCCGCGAAAAGAAGCCGCTGTACGCGCGCTACAAGCACGCGCCACACTATCGCTCGGCCGTCGAAGAGTTCGACGCCGTCAAGATCGGCATGTGGCTCTTCCTCGCGACCGAAGTCCTGCTCTTCGCGGGCCTCTTCTGCGCCTATGCGATCTTCCGCATGAAGTATCCCGAGGCGTTCCAGCACGGCTCGCATTATCTGGACTGGCGGTGGGGGGGACTCAACACCGTCGTCCTGCTCTATTCCAGTTACACCATCGCCATGTCCATCCGCTGCGCCCAACTCAACCAGCAGGCGAAACTGCAACTCAACCTGCTCATCACCTGGCTCTGCGCCGCCGCCTTCCTCGTCATCAAGTTCACGTTCGAGTACGGCCCGAAATGGTCCGAAGGCAAGCGCCCGGGCGTCCTCTTCGACTATCCCTTCGCCCATCACCCCATGGAGCCGATGTGGTGGAGCATCTATTACAGCGCCACCGGCATTCACGCCACCCACGTCGCCATCGGCATGGCCCTGATCGCATGGCTCTTCATCCGCGCACGCAAGCATGCCTTCGGTCCAACGCACTACACGGCCGTCGAAACCGTCGGACTCTACTGGCACATCGTTGACATGATCTGGATCTTCCTCTTCCCGCTGCTGTACCTCATTCACTGACCATATCAGGGCCGATCGCGGCCGCACCATTTGTCGAGCACGCCATGAGCCACGCCAAGCACGACCACAGTACATCCCAGCCGCTCGATGAAGAGCGCATGCTTGATCCGCACGGGTATCACGCGGGCGAGCACCACCACGGGCACGTCATCATCCCGCAGGGCACGCTGCTTGGGATCCTCACAATCCTGCTGATCTTCACGGTGATGACGGTCATGGCCTCCCGCGCGGAGATCATCATCGCCAATACGTTTGACCTGAACATTCCGCAGTGGGTCAACGTGATGGTGGCGATGAGCATCGCCGTGGTCAAGTCCACGCTCGTGGCGATGTACTTCATGCAGCTCAAGTACGACAACAAACTCAACGCCGTGATCTTTCTCGCGTCGCTGTTCTGTGTCGGGCTGTTCCTCGGTTTTACGATGCTCGACCTCGGCGTTCGCGGCAGCGTGTACGCGTGGAAGGCGGATCAGATCGTCCCCGGCGGCACGGGCAGTCCGCTGCTGACGCGCGGGAGTGGCGAACAAGAAGTCGCCATCACCAGTCCCATCACCGCCTTCGCCCGCGACAAGTACATTCAGCAGCACGGCGAGTCGAAGTGGGAGTCGGAAATGCTCAAGAAGGCGGCCGCCAAGGGCCACGGCGCCCACGCCAGTGATGCCAGTTCGCCCGATCGCACCCGCCCGCGGTCAGGCGTGACGCCCGGCCTGTTTGACACCGCGCCCGCCGCCGACTCCGGCGGAGGGGGCGGACATTAGCGACTGTTTCAAGTGGTGGCACAGGCGTCTTGCCTGTGCTGAGTTTCGTTGTCCCTCGAATGCGCCGACCTCCGGTGAACCAGTTTGAAACAATCTCGTAGCGATCGGATCACTTCGTGAAAGCGAAGATCTTCATATTCGCCACCATCGCCCTGCTCATGATCGCGGGCGCGATGGCCTATGTCGCCGCCATGCGCATCGCCACGGCCAATCGACAGTCCGACAAGGAACTTTTCGTCTATCAAGTCATCCCCGATCGACAGTTCTCCTACGCCGAACGCGCCGTCGCCATCGAAGACTGGACCGATGACCAGGGGGAACAGGGCGTCGAGATCACCTATGGCGACACGCGGCTTCGCCTTCGCGCGCCTGTCGAACCAGGTCACCCGCAGCTTCCAGGCCTGCTCCGCCATGAACAGTGGCTTCGCGTGCTTCGCTTTGCCGGGCGTCGCGGCATCACGATGGAGGAACTTCAGCGCCGGATTCAAACGGGCGAGACGCGAGATCGTCTGGCCGTGGTGGTCGTGTCCCCGCGCCCCGGTTCAGATCCGCAGCGCTGGGCGCTGGTGTGGCATCGCGATGCCATCTTCGACATCTACGAGTTCCTTCCCGACGGCACGTTCACGCAGGAGCGATTCGAGTACCCCGAGTCCGACCGGGCCTTGGCACGTCGTCAGTCGGCCGCGCGCCGCGCCGGAAAGGACATCCCGCGGCGTTCGCCGAACGAACTCGTCGAAGGCACATGGCAATATCACGCGGCCCTTCTGTCGCTGCCAAAGGGCCGTGAACCGACGCCGCGATTCATCGCCGACGGTTGGAGCGCGGGCGGCTGGCCGTTGGCGTTGTCGATGACGGCCGTGGCGTTGGCGATTATCACGCTGATCATGGGCCTGTGCCAGATCGTCGGCGCACGCCGCCGCAATAGTTCGCCATAAGCGAGGATCATCTTCAACTGGTGGCACAGGTGTCTCGCCTGTGTGCGATGTCCCTTCTCCCCGGTGGCACAGGCGTCTCGCCTGTGTGCGTTTCCATCTCACGTCGCGCACCCGCGTTCAATCCACGCACATCACCTCGTCAATGCGCGTTCCGCCTCGACGACCGTGCGAAGCTCCTCCAACCACTTCCGCCGTGCCTGGGTCTCCAGCATCGCGTGCGACGTCATCGCCGAAAGAAACGCATCGCCCCTGTCATGCACAGCCGACCATTCGCGAACCCGCTCATCAACCGCATCGAGCGCCTTGAGCGCGTCTTGAACCCATGCCAGTCGCGCCTCCACGGGAATCACCGCGAGAAACCTCGCCCGCGTTCGCAGCGGATCGAACGCCACCGTCACGACATCCTCTCCCAGCGGCGGCCCGACCCACGAACGAAGTTCCAGTAGTCCCGCCTGCGTGATCTCATACTCCCGCCGTGCCCGACGCCCGCGGCTCTTCTCAACCCCATGAATCAGACCATCCCGGTCGAGCCTCCGCAGCACTGGATAGATTGCGCCGGTACTCGCGCTCCACTGGCGACTGGGGGATTCCCGCATAACTCGCCGCAGCGTGTACGCGGAAACCGGCCCAACCTGCCAAATCAGGCCTAGTACGAAGCACTCCAGTTCACTGCGGTTCGCCATTGAAACATCGTACCGCGATCTGAAACCGTTCGGTGGGCGGGCTGTACATATAGTGCGATTAGCAGTATGAGTCGCCACAGTCGTCAACATTCGGCTATCGACAGGGGGCAGCCCGCCCGTGTGCGGCCAGAACGGGGCGCTCGGTTTCGCATCTCCGAGCGATGAGGCGCCCAGCGGGCTTGCCCCCTGCTTTCACGCGACCAGCGATCGGGATGACAGATACCAAAAGACGGAGCCTCCCGTTTCCGGAAGGCCCGCCGTGGCGCTTTGCGACAACTCTGGAAATGTCGCAAAGAACTTCTTTGTCAAGAGCAACAATGTGTCATCAGCGGCCGTCGCGCGCCGAGGCCGTCTCAAACTTGGCGCCGTGGCTCTCATGGATGCGCTGGTTCCAGCTCTCATCACTCCAGTTCGTATCACGATCGGTGTCCAGCATCGGCATGGATCGCAGCTGGGTCATCGGCATGGCCAGGGTGTAGTCCTTGTCGGTCTTCTTCAGCGTGGCAGTCGGGATGGGCATGTACCCGCCGTCAGTATTCACGAGGACGTAAAGCACGCGTCCGGTGCGAGGCTCGACGACCAGGTCGGAAATTTCGCCCAGCGTGTGTCCATCGCGGCACTTGACATCGTTGCCGATGATGTCAGAGGCCTTGACGATTCGCTTGGTGGTCGTAGTGGACGTGGCCGTCGTGGTCTGGTTCACCCTCAGCTTTGACTCGGCCTGTGTGGGCCAGTTGTCATTGTCGAAGCCGGAGGTGTTCTTGAAATGACTGTCATCCAGGCCGAGCACAATGCGCCCGTTGTGCGGCGCCGTGAGTTCGCTGGTCGGAATCGCGTAGCGAGACTCGCCCATGCCGAGGAAGCCGCCACGGCGGAGCACGCCGTAAACCACGCGGTTCGAGTCCGGATCGATCGCCAACTCATCGATGTCGCCGAGCTGGTCGCCATCCTTGGTCCTGGCGGTGGCGTTCATCAGATCGCTGGCGAGGACGAAGCTGCCGGCAGCGGCTGACGAGTTGTAATCACCGCTGTAGTCGCGGCCTTCGCCCGAACGCCCGTCGCGGTCAGCATACTCGCTGCCGCCGGAGAAAGTCGCCGACTGAACACCGACAACGGTGTTGGTCTGCATGTCAATGACGACTTCGCGAACCTTCGTTCGATCCACCACGCAGGTCACGATCGCGTAGAGTGAACCCGACTGGGTGCTCCACTGATCTCCGGACCGTGTCTGGGGCTGGCCGGTCTGGCGATCACGATCCGTGGCCGGTGTCTGACCTGGCTGGCCGTCACGATCCGTGGCTGGCTGGCCGGGCTGGCGCTCGCGCTCCGTGGCCGGTGTCTGGGGCTGACCGGGCTGGCGCTCGCGCTCCGTGGCCGGTGTCTGGGGCTGACCGGGCTGGCGTTCACGGTCCGTGGCTGGTGTCCGCGGTTGGCCGGTCTCGCGATCACGATCCGTTGCCGGTGTCTGCGGTTGACCGGTCGAACGGCTCCGATCCGTTTCCGTTCTATTGGTCTCGTTGCGATCGGAGGTCTGCCCGGTCGTTCGGCCATCAACGCCGCTACGGCCCTGACCTGAGAAGATGTTCTGATTTCTCGTAAGGCGAACGCCTATGGCGATGCCCTTCGTGTGCGTCTCCGCGATGGCGATCGCGCTATAAAGTCCGGCTCGCTCCTGCATGAGCTGCTCGGCGATCTGCAAGCTTTGTCGTGATGATGATGAGTCGGACTGGATCTGGCCTAGCGCGGACGAGGCCGCCATGGCCAGAACTGAGGCAGTGATGAGAGTCGTGTATCTGCGATGCATCGTGGTGTCTCCGATATCTGTTGAGGCTCTCGGTGGCCGGCTACGCGCCAGCTCGTACTCCGGGCCGTATGTTGTCGTTGCGTGCAACGGCGAACCAAACGGTGGGTCGCCCTAAAACGCCCGGAGCGCTATCACGCTCCGGGCGGTTCTCCTCCGTGTCACTCAGAGGAGTCAATGCCGTCGCCTTACGGCCTATGTCATTACTTACGGCTGGCGGCG
>CAZTPJ010000023.1:0-13679 GCA_964614515.1 uncultured Phycisphaeraceae bacterium
TGTTGACGACCGGTGCGGTGGTGGTGGGCGCGACCTATCTCGGGGTCCAGGCGCCGACGACGGATCTGCAACAGGTGTATTACGTCGGGATCTTCGATCCGCAAGGGCAACTGCCGCCGATGGTGTACCGCTTTTCAGTAAAAGGGCAGGCGAGCTTCTGGAGCAGCACGCAGTTCGCCAGCGGATGGGTTCAGGCGGCGATGGTGGACTCGCTCAATGAGTCGATGGAGTTCGACAAGGATGGACGGCTCGTCGTTCGCGACCGCGATGATACAGCAATCCCGTTTCAAACGGGGCGAAGGCTGATCATGTTCGGTCCGGAGGGCTTTCGCGAGTCGCCAAAGGATCATCGCCTCGTGATCGTCATGGGCTCGAGCCCGGACAAGTATTTCGAGGAGATCGGGAAGCAGATGCGCCTCCTGTCAGGCGAGGCGCAATCGGCGGATGAACGCGCGCGGGGAGAGTCGATGAAGGTGGCGCTGCATGATCTGAACCAGCAGTTGAAGCGGATGCAGGCTCTGTCGAACGAACTTCAAGAGGAGGTGAAGGAATGATGCGCTCACATCCGATGTTCGCGGCGAGATGGTGCTGGCTGGTTCTGACGTGCGCGATGTCCGCGGCCGTGCTGTTTGGGCAGGTCGGGTGCGCCGTGGCGACGATCGACGTGGATGTGTATGTCGGTCCGATGGCCAATGAGCGTGAGGTGCAGTTGCAGCAGATGGCGGTGATGGCGCAGGGTGCGAAGCCGATTCTGGCGCAGTTGTTTGCCGATCTGGAGGGAGGCGATATTGACGACTATGACTGCCTCAAACTGGAACGTGAGAAATTGACAAGCACGGGGGCACAGATCTACGCCGTGTACTCGCTCTACTTGGATCAACGGTTTGAGCAGGCGACACAGGACAAGATCCTCGAACTGGCGTTTGAATTCAAGTCTTTGCCGCGCGATGTGGAGCTCAGTAAAGACCAACGCGACACCGCCGATCGGGTTGTCAGGGATCTCGCCTTGTTGGCAATTCAGTTGCAGCAACCGGAGGATGAAAGCGTGCCTCTGCCGAGTTGGTCAACGAATCTGGCCGCGGCATTGCCGGACGTTTGTGGCGCTGATCAACTCATCTCAGAACAATCTGTGTACAGAGTGGCTGATCTTACGACGATTGGAGTGAAGAAAATCTCTCCCAGCGGCGCGAAGGAAGTGGATGAGGTCATTGCCAAAATGAGCGCGGCTGCGGCGTGTGCCCTCAACTCAGGGCGTCCGAAGGATGGGCTAGACAAGATCTGCCGTCAATACGCTGAGAGTCTAAGAACATACTACTCGACTAAGGAAGGCAGTCAAGCGAGAGACAAAGCAGAACGGGATCTCGACGGTAAGGAGGAATTCCTGCTCGTTTCGTTGATTCACTTTGCAGAGCGGGTGCGAATGCTTGCAAACATGCCCGAACGGCAAACCGTTAACTGGCTTACTCTGGTATGGGGTCTAAAATTACGGCCAGAGCGCGATGTGCTTCAGGTAATTGGCAATTCGATCCTGGCATCAGTCAACGAAATTCGCGCGCAAGAGAATCACGACGCTCGAATGGAGCAGCAGACGCCGATGCGAACTGCCGTTCATCGTGGGGCGTCGCTCTCAAGTCCCAGTGTCGCGTTCGTTCCTGCCGCCAAACGTCCCGAGGATGTCATCGACATGCTCATTGCAATGAAGCAGAACGAAATGCTCAATCACGATCTCGACGGGGATGCAGCGAAGCGGACTCTGGCTCGGATCAAGTACCTGGAGGAGATTCGTTCCGGAATGGCATACATCCGGCCGCCGGGCTTTTACCTGCGATCCAGTTCACCGGTCTCGAATTTCAGTTCCAGTTCAGCGCGAGGACCTTGGCGGAACCTCATCTGGGAGCATGGCAAGCGGTCAATTCCTCCCTTCAATATCGTTCCCGCCTTGATGAACGGCGATAACTACTTCAATGCAGCTCAGCAGGAGGAGATCGACGGCCATTCTTGGCACAACATCAACCGAGTCCGCGTCGCGGGGGCGGGTCGGACGAACTACGTGCTGATCAAGGATGACATCGGGAACTGGTCGATCAAGAACTACCGGGCGAATTCGGAGTCGGTCATCGGCGCCGCCGGTGCGGCCGCCAGGATGGCGGCGGTGGCCAGCGGGACGCCGACGTTTGGAAGCCAGACAGCGCCGCCCGCGCCGACACCCACGCCCTCCAGTGAGCGTGCTCTCTATCCATATGACTCGGAGTATCGCATCTCGCACACGCGACTGTGGCGGCAGGCGGACGTTCTCGCGCAGAGGTTCGGGAATGGAACGAGTGCCAAGTTCGGTGAAATCTCGCTGACGGATGAAGAGAAGAAGGAAGTCGTGGCGCTGGCGATCACGGCCGACGGCGGAAAACTCGGATCGCTAGAGAGCGAATCGAACGGCCCCAGCGATGCGGAACTGCGGCGACTCGATGCGCGATTGAGCGCCCTCGCGCTCTATCACCAATGGTGGAAAGATCGCATCGCCCGGGAGATGGAGGCTGCGAAGAAGCCGCCGGCCACCGCGGATCTGAAGTCTCGCCTGGGTGATCCGCTTCAGGGGATCGTCAAGGAGCGAGAGCGTTTGCTGATCGGGCACATCGCGGATATCAATGTCCTGCTTCGCATGTCGCAGTCGGCCACGACCGCGAACTAACGCGAGTTTGGACTCATCGCGGCGGATGCGTACTCATCGTCGCGGACTCGCACAGGCGAGACGCCCGTGCCACCACGGCCGGTGATTCGCGCAAAGGTCGGATGATTGCACCATCGAGTTGCGGGTCCAACCCGCGCACGGCGGCGACGTTCATCACGACTCGGGGATCATCACGAGGCCGCTGGGTTGGAGGCGCCAGGCGTTGGGGTCGGACTCGGGGATGTTGGGGACGCGCTGGCGGATGCCGCGGCCGTTGAGAAGGTTCAGCGGGTGGCGCTGGCGAAGCGTCAGGAGGTCGTGGCTCTGCGTGACACGGCCGTCGATCGCATCGACTTGATTGTCTTCTTCGCCGAAGATGCCGATGGTGACCATGCTGCGGTTGGGGCCATGGTAGTAGAAGGCGAGTTCACCCTGTCGGCGTAGTTCGACGACGGCCTGTTCGGCGGACTTGCGGATGTCGGCGCGTTCGGCCATGGACATCGGACGGCCATCCTCACGGCTGTAGACGCCGACTTGGAGCGTGTAGACAGCGCTGGAGCCGAAGCGCGACTTGACGGTACGAAGGTCAAACTCGGGCATCGTGCCGATGTCGGCCCCATCGGGCGGAACAAGCAGTGCGGAAGCGAACGGGCGTTCGCCCTCGATCACCATGTTCTGGATCCGCCGCAGGTCGGCCTGTGCGGCCGGGGTGTCGAAACTGGGATACCGGCCATAGGAGAGGACGAGGGACTTGCCCTGCCTTGCGAGGTAGGCGTTTCGCAAGCCGGCGCTGGTCTGCACCTTGTGAAGCGAGAGTCTGGCGGTCTCGTGGACCTCTTCGAGTTGAGCAGCGGGCAGTGGTTCTCCGGTGTAGGGGTCGCGGTCATAGAAGGCAACGATGACGATGGACCATGCGTCGGCGGCGGGATTGGTGGCGATGCTCGCATCGCCGGTGCCGCCGCCGCCGCCGAAGAGGGATTCACCGGTCTGACGGGCTTCTGGGTTGGGCCTTGACGCGCCATCGCCCGAGCAGCCCGCGAGACAGACGATGAACGTGGCGGTGGCGCAGAGGAGTCCGGTGTGGATGGGCAGACGGCATCGTCCGAGAATTTCCGGGTTTGTGAGGCATCTGAACGGGTGTGTCATGGGTGTGGCCCGGATGGGGAGAATAGGTGAGTTGCGCAAACCCTCGCCCGTGATTTTTCTTTCGCGCAGGTTCGGCGCGGGGGCTTCAGGACGCCACTGTAAGTCTAGTGTTGTCAGGTTGTTACGACGAAATTTGCGGATTGGCGAAAGTTTCATGGGCAAGAGGGACTCGCGACGATACTTGTGGCGGCAGGCTTTGATTCACGCAGAAAAAAACACGATTGACGACGCCGGCGCGATGTTGTGACGGCGGGTCATTGGTACGGCATGCGAAGGTGGGCGCATATGGCAGACTCGATGCATGGTCCCGGGATGGTCGCCGGACGTTCGGCGCGGCGACCGGTGGTGTTGGATCGTACCGCGCGGGAGCGCCCGGCGGGACGGGCCGTGGATTCCGCAAGCACTTCCCGAGACCTCAATCCGGCCAGACTCCGGCAAGGCCCCGAGATTCGACAGGATCTCGTCAGCCGAATCCGTCGGGAGATCCAGAACGGCCAGTATGACACGACCGAACGCATCGAGGCCGCCATGGAGGCGTTGGGCGACGAGGTCGATCTGCTCGACTGATCGTTGTCATGGGCGGGCGTGTGGCACGGTAACAGGCTCGGCCTCTTCGACGCGAATCTCATCCTTCACCAGATCCCAGCGAAGACGCCCAGCGCGAACGACCGCGCCGCGGGCGATTTCGAACATGGTCACGCGGTTGCCCGGCGCGGCCGTGGCCACGGCGATGCCGGTCTGCGCGTCATACACAAGCGAGTCCGCGATCATCTCGCGCTTCTCGCTGCGGAGATAGACCGCGCCCGTGGCGGTGGCGCTGAGCAGTTCGCCTTCGATCTCGTCCACGCCGGTTTGACGTTCGCGTCGATCAGTGACGGCCTTCTCTCGCACCATCGCGACGAGTTCTTCGGCTTCGAGGAAGACAAGTTCTCCCGACGGCCACGGCTTGTGGGTGAGTTGGACCATCTCTCGCATGGTCGCGGCGCCTGTGGTGCGATCCAGGTGCATCGAGCCGACCCAGTCGAAGCGTGTGGAGCCTGGGGTCGCAGGCGTTGTGGCGTTCGCGGGCGCGTCGCTGGCAGTCGCGCCTTGGGCCGACTCACTTCGACGATCGACGAGCAGGAGTCGCCCTGGCCCAGGGACATCGAGCGTCTGACGAATGTTGTCGGCCTCGATGCGGTCGCCTTCGAGATAGGCGAGGCGTTCGAGCCTTCGCGCGCCGGAGGCGGGGTCGTAGCGGCGAACCTCGATGGATGCGCGAGCGCCGCCATCGCGATGCAGACTCGCGCCTTCGGCGTATGCGTGCAAGAGACGGCCCGAGGATTCGGCCTGTTCCTCGTCGCGCTCGGCGATGACGGCGGATTCGGACTCGATGGCTGGTTCGAGTTTCAGGACGACGCGCTCGGCCTTCATCGTGTCCAGCACGAACGGCCCTTCGGCCCGGGCGACGACATCGCCCAGGCAGTCGACATCGCCGGCAAGATCATCGAGCCGCATCTCGCGCGACCACGCGGCGTGAACGGCGTGTACGCCGTCAACGTCCGCGGGGGGGGGGACGATGGCGTGATCCAGCGCGCCATCGCCGAGGACCCAGAGTGTTCGCGCCTGACCGTCGAGGACGATCTGCGGGCCGGTGATGTGGGTGTGTCCGCGCTTGACTGAGGCCGTGGTGTTGGGAAGGGCGAGAAGGGTGACGTGTTCTTCGCTTGGTCGAGCGGTGATCTCGTGGGCATGGGCTTCGATTCGCGGGGTGCCTGGGACGGCCTGCACGAACACGGCGTTGCCGCGGGCGATTGCCCGCTCGCCGATGGTCAGGCGGCCCTCATCATCGCGCGACAGGTCGGTGTCGAGATATTCGGCGGTGAGCGTGGTCGTGTTGTTTTTGGCGGTGACGGCGCCTTCGGCGATGAGCAGCGTGGGGTCAGCGCTGCGGGTGTCGCGCGTGGCGCCGGGGGTGGGCTTGAATCGCACGTCGGCGCGCTGGCCGCGCAGCGTTTCGCCATCGGGGCCGGTGGCCTCGAACGATTGCTCGGCGATCAACTGGGCGAGGGACGATGAACCATCGTCGAGGCGTTCGAACTCGGAGCGCAGGTATGCGGTGTCGAGCGTGCCGCCGGCGTCGGCGGCACGAACGTCGCCCTGGAAGATGGCCGTGCGCAAGCCGGCCAACGCTTCATCTTCGATGCGAAGTTGGAGATCGGCCTGCTGCGTCCATGAGATTCGCTGCGAACGATCGGCGGAGCGGGCCAGGCCGGGCGTGGGGATATGCACGATGCCGGTGGCGAGATCGGCGGTGATGCGGACGGACTCGATGCGTCCGAGGGTGGGCGATTGCAGCGCGACGCTGACAGGCCCCGGACCGGACAACGCGAGTCGGCGGGATGTGGCCCAATATTGCAGCACGCTGCAATGGCCTTCGCCGCTGGAGGCTTCATCGCGGAACTTCACGAGACCCGTGGCGTCGGCGGTGAAGCGCAGGGCGACATCATCCTGGCCGAGTTCTTCGGGGACATCATCGCGCGGTGTGATGGTGAGCGGGCCGTTCCACGTGAGTTCGACGGGCGAGGGGGGGGGAGACTCGATGTTGGGCGTCGCTGATTCGGTGGCTGTCGGCTGACGCTGCGCAGGTGTGTATGACACGGGGCGCACGCCGGGCTGGGCGGCGCTGGGTTCAACGGCCAAGGCCACCGCAAGATTGCTCACCCCTTCAGCGGTTGGATGGGCCATCGCGCGACGGACACGCAAGGGAGGCGGGCGGGACGCCCACCCCACCGGATCCATCAGACTTTGCGGTTGCCCTGGTTCACGGGCGGTCTTCGCGGAGGGCGCGAAGCGAACGGGCGCGATGGCCCCCTCGCGCAGGCGATTGTCGAAGAGGCGCGCCCAGAGGTCGAGGCGATCGCCGGTGAGGACCATCGCGTCTCGGGTGACCTTGACCTCGCCGAGGAAGACGGCGTGATATCGGGATTCGATGCCGGCGGGCTGGGTGGCCGGTTGCGCGGCCGTCCCGCGTGGACGACCCGCGGCGGGCGCTGGTCCGCTGGCGGTTCGCGGGCGCGGCGGTGAGTCCGCTTCCGCGCGGCGCGAGGGCTGGTCTGGTTCATCGGAAGGGGGGGGGATGAATCGGATGTATTCGCCCGCGCGGACCTCGGCCCGTGAGAGGCGCTCGCGCGTCTGATCGATGAACGCGCGGACACCCTTGCCGGCGAACTCAACCTGCTCGCTGGTGATGACGACGCGATCGTCGGTCGAGACCTCGCCGAGGGTCATGTCGAAACTCAGCGTGGTGAAGTTCATCACGCCAAGTGGCACATCGTTGTCGTAGTCGATCGGCGACCCATCCTCGCGCGGCACGAAGAGGCGTGCCACGCCCGCGCCTTCGAGGATGCCGCTCTCAGGCGGTTGATCGCGGGAGGGCATGTAGAAGCGGCCGGTGTCGGCGCGAATGTGGGCCGTGCGACCATCCTTGAGGAACAGAATGATCCGTGGATTCTGGAGGAGGAATCGACGGGCTTCGAGGGGCTCCATTCGCTCGACGAGCAAACGTCCCGCTTCACGGCCGGGGTCCTGTTTATCGAGAAACTGAAGGACGGTCCCTTCGCCCGCGCCGGCCGTGGGACCGTCGGTCAGCGGCGTCGGTCGGGACGTGATGTCGGGCGGTGGTGGAAGGGCATCGCGTGGGTCTGTCTTTGGCGGGCGCGAGAACACAATCATCGCGGCCACGATGACGATCGCGAGGAGTGCCACGCCGCCGGCGATCCACCGGCCTACATGACGAACGTTACGTTGATTCTTCGTCGGCATTGGGTAGATGGTACGACGCCGCGGCCTTGCTCAGCAGACCGGCGGCGGAAAGCAGACCTTCGATCGCTTCCCGCACGGCCCCACGCCCGCCGGGGGCTTGTGTGACATATCGGGCCATGGATCTAATCCGCGGATCCGCGTCGGCCGGGGCGATCGCACACGCGACCAGCCGCATCGCCGCGGCATCCTGCCAGTCATCGCCCATGAACGCGGACTCGGACGGCGGGATGCCGAGTGTCTCGCAGATCGCACGGACTTCGACGGCCTTGTCCTTGATCCCCTGACGCACGAGGGTCACGCCGAGGTCGGCCATGCGGCGCGACACGGCCGGGGTGGACCGGGCGGAGATGATGGCGATGTGTCGCCCGGCGCTCTGCCACAACTTGATGCCTAGGCCGTCGCGCACGTTGAATCGCTTGATCGTCTCGCCTTCGCCGGTGTAGAGCAGCGAGCCGTCGGTCAGGACGCCATCGACATCGAGGAAGAGGAGTCGAATGTTGGGTGGAAGCGACATGATTCACAATGGTGCGTGTGCGAAGGATCGTCTGCGGCGTGCGCGCCGCGTTCATGCGACCTCAGTCGGTCACGAGTTTCTGGGCGATGAGGTCCTGCACATCGAGCAGGCCGATGGGACGGCCGTGGTCATCGACGACGGGAATCTCATCCTGTCGGTATTGGCGGATGAGGAGAACTGCATCGCGGACGAGCGCGGTGTGCGGGAGTGTTCGCGGACTACGGGTCATCAGGTCGGCGATTGGGCGTTGAAGATCGGCCGGATTTCGCAGGATCAGTCGGCGCAAGTCGCCATCGGTGAAGATGCCGGTGAGACGGCCGGTGTCAGGATCGACGATCATCAGCGCGCCCGGGCGACGGCCCTTGGTGTCGGCCTGGCGCAGCGCCTGCTCGATGGGCACGGTCTGCGGCACGGGCGCGAAGCCGTCATCCACGCGGAATCGCAGCACATCGACGACGGAGCGAAGGAGGCCCCCGAGCGTGCCGCCGGGATGCCTGCGTGCGAAGTCCGCGTCGGTGAAGTTTCGCCGTTCGGCCAGCGCCAGCGCGAGGGCATCGCCCATGACGAGTGCGGCCGTGGTTGAGGACGTTGGTGCGAGGAACTTCGGCGCGCCCGCTTCCGCGGCGACGCCGATGGCGAGCGTGATGGTGGCGAGGCGTTCGAGGCTGGATGGTTTGTCATCGGCGGAGACCGGGCCGCGGGTGATGGCGATGATGGGCAGGTTGTCCTGTCGCAGGATCGAAGCGACGTTGACGACTTCGTGCGTCTCGCCGGAGTGTGAGATGGCGATGGCGATGTCTGATGGGCGGAAGCGACCGAGATCGCCGTGGGCGGCCTCGGCCGGGTGAACGCAGTGGGCTGGGATGCCCAGGGAAGCGAAGGTTGCGGCGATTTTGGCGCCGATGAGGCCGGACTTGCCAAGTCCGGTGACGATGACGGTTCCGCCGTCGCGGGTGCGCGCGTCGAGCAGTTCGATCGCGGCGTCGAAAGGAGGGCCGAGGCGGTCGGCGAGATCGGCGACGGCCTGGGCCTGTTCGCGTATGACGTGTCGCACGAACGCGTGATGCGGGGCCGGGTCGGACATGACGGAAAAGGGTAGACTGTGCAGTGACGGGGTGGGCAGCGCGGGTGGCCCGCCACTCCGTGGCGGGTCTGCGTGGCCGGTGTCGAGCCAAGCCCTCCCTCACGGTCGGGCTTCTTATGGAGCGTGCGATGCGGGTTGAGGACTATCGGGTACGGCTGGAGATGTTCGACGGGCCGATGGACCTGTTGTTGTTTCTCATTCGCCGTGCGGAGGTGGACATCACAGACATTCCGATCGCTGACATCGCGGAGCAGTATGTGGAGTTTCTGCGCGGGATCGAGCGGATCGATATCGACGTGGCGGGCGAGTTTTTGCTGATGGCCGCGACGTTGATGGAGATCAAATCGCGGATGTTGATGCCGCGTCCATCGGCGATGGATGCGGAGGAGAGCGCAGCGCGAGATGAGGCGGATCCGCGCGGGGAACTGGTGCGGCAACTTCTGGCGTACAAGAAGAATCGCGACGCCGCAGGGTTGCTTGAGGATCGCCTGGCCGTGTGGCAGCAGCGATGGCCCACGGCCAAGGCGGGTGGCCCGCCACTCCGTGGCGGGGCTGCTGACGAGTCTTCACTGTTCACCGAGGGTCAATCGGGCGGCGATGAAGCGGCCTCGCATGACGCACCACCACAGGAGATCGACATCGGTGATCTTGAGTTGATTGATCTGGTGCAGGCGTATAGCCGCGTCGCGGCGGCCGTGGACTTCACACGGCTGGGGGATCATCAGGTGTCGTATGACGACACGCCGATTGAGATTCACGCGGAGGAGTTCGTGGCGCGGCTTGCGGAGGGGGCGATCATCGTGGATGAGGATGGCGTGTCGCATCGGCGCATGGCGTTGGCCCAGGCGTTCATGGATCGAACGCGATCGGAGAAGATCGGCGTGTTTCTGGCCGTGCTTGAACTGGTGCGGCAGGGGCGGGTTCGCGTGTTTCAGCATTCGGCGGAGGGGCCGATTGTGGTGGAGTTGAATGAGGCGGTGGCGTGAGGGGGGGGGAAGGAAGCCCGTTGAAACGGGCTGGGTTTGGTCGGGGTGAATGTGTCAATGGGGGCTTCGCTACCGCCGCTGAAGCGGCGGCCTATGAGTGAGAAAGGCCGCTGAAGCGGCCTGGGAGACGTGGTGCGATATCGGGGTTTGGCTGTCGAATGGGGAGACTGGTACAGGCGAGACGCCTGTACCACCGGGGGAGTGAAGAGTCGGGTACGGGCGAGACGCCCGTACCACCGATGGGAAAGAGGAGGGAGTTACTCCTTCTTCTCGAACTCGAGGCCCTTGGCGATGGCCTGGTCGCGCATGCACTTGATAAGGGCGGATTCGAGTGTGGCGGTCTGCTCGCCGAGTTTCTTGAGTTCGGCGGCGATGAAGGCTTCGCGGGCCTTGGCGATGGTCTGAATCCTGGTCTGGATGGCGGCTCGTTCTTCGCCGCACTTTTTGAGGTGTGCTTCGCGCTGGGCGAGGGTCATGGGGCGCATGATCTCGGGGAGGTCTTCGGCCTTGATGTCGGCGAGTTTGATCTGGCCTTCACGGCAGGCATCGACGAGGTCCCACGAGCAGAAATAGAGGGCCGAGGCTTTGGCGTTGATACGCTGGGCGTTGCTGGAGTTTCCTGATTGCTCGGAGTTGGCGTCCTGAGCGCGTTGGCGCCCCCAGCCTTCGCTTCCGGCCGCGCCGAACGGAATGTACGTCGCGTTGAGCGAGACATTGAGCGCCGCGAGTTCGGCATCCTGCGGCGTGGGAATCTGCGGGGTCGTGGCGTTGGTGTCGATGTTGGTGAACTGGCCGTCGGCGAGTTTCGAACCGGATTCCCATTCGCCTTGAATGCCGGTCATGCGATCGCCGCAGTGAACGGTGTTGACGACGATGCCTTTGGCGATGGCGGCGGGGACGCTGTCGCGGTAGTTCACCGGTCCCTGGGTGAAGGGTTCGTTGCCGGCGATGAAGATCATCTTGAGGTCGCGTGTGTTCTGGCTCCAGGCGAGTTCGTTGGTCGCCTGCTGGATGACCCAGCCGCAGTATTCCTCGCCGCCGTTGGTTGTGAGCGCGAAGAGTTCCTCGGAGACCTTGTCGAGATCGGTGGTGAGCGGGAGGATCTGTCGGATGAAGCCGGACTCGCCGGAGAGCGATGACTTGCCGTATTCGTAGAGCGCGACCTGGAGTTCCGGGCGGAGTTCGCCGCGCCTGGCCGTGGCGAGTTCGCTCACGACGGCCCACAACTGCGACTTGGCCTGATCGATGAGTCCCTGCATGGAACCGCTGGTGTCGAGAAGGATGGCCATTTGCACGACGGGTCGTCGGGCGGGATCGTCGGGTTTGAAGGCGGGTGCGCCCGCGAAGATGGGTCCGGCCATGGCCAGCGCTGCGCTGGCCGTCACACATGCTCGAAACGACTTCATGATGCATCTCCTGAGTTTGAGGTGTCGGTCGATAGTCGTACCGCCTTCATCGGTTGCGGTTTGTAACAGGATTGCAACGGGGATTTGGGCCGTCGTGTGTGCGTTCACACGGCCGTGGCGAGATGCACGCGAACGAGATATCGCAGGGTGACCTGGCCGTCGGGGTCCGCATATCGAGCGTGCAGGGCAAGGAGATCTTCGCGAAGGCGCTGCGCCGCGGGGCCTTCCTTGGGGGCGTAGGAGGCGCTCATGGCACGTCCGATGAGGCCGTCGGCGTCGAGTCGCTGCTCGCTGGGAAACTCTTCGGTGCGGACGTTGGCGTAGAGGGCGCTGTCGCGCAGTGCCCGGGGGTCGAAGTCGTGCTGCGTACCGATGTATTGACCGCCGGCGTCGATGAAGGTCTGCTTGTACACGGCGGAGCATGGATCGGCGGTGTCGAGGTTGTTCCACATGAGCGCGAGCCTTCCGCCGGGGCGGAGAATGCGGTGAAACTCGCGCAGGGCGACGGGGGGATTGAACCAGTGAAACGCTTGCGCACAGAGCACAAGATTGACGAAGCGATCATCGAGTCCCGTCGTCTCGGCGGTGGCGTCGAGCCAGGCGACATGTGGATGCGGCGTGGCGGCATCGCGCATGGCGGCGTTTGGTTCGATGGCGATGACGCGTACGCCGCGATCGGCGAGGAGTCGCGATGAAATGCCCGTGCCGGCGCCGATGTCGGCGGCCATGATGTGGACCGGCGCGCCAAGGCCGGCGAGAATGGCGTCGATCGCGGTGTCGGGATATGACGGGCGATACTTCGCGTAGTCGGATGCGCGATTGGAGAATCGCGTGGTCGGGGCGAGGGTGTGCTGGGGTGGCGATGGTTCGGGCGCGTTCATCCCGCGTTCTCCTCGTCGCGTTCACGGAATCGCTGGGCCGCGCGGCGTTTGGCGGCGAAGAGGTCGGACGTGCCCTGGGGCGCATCGGCCGGGGTCGCGGGCGGAGGAATGGCGGCGTCCCCCCCCCTTGTCCGAGCCTGACGCCGGATTTCATCGAGCATCGCGGTGTACCGTTCGCGTTCGATGGTGGTGCGCAGCGTGTCGGCGTCGCGCTGCGTGAGCGGCGCGGCCGTGGGCGCATCGGCGGGTTGAGACTTGGCCGTGCGGAGGCGTTCGAGGGTGGCGCCGGCGGTGTGTTGGGCGCGGTCGATGGCGGCGGCCCTGGCCCGCGCGCCCAGGCCCGCGCCGAAGTATCGGTCCCACGCGATGCGCCGCGTGCCCACATCCAGCACCATCACGACGATCGCCCACGCCAGGAGCATTCGCCAGATGGGCGTTCTCGCCTGCACGGGTTCGACGCCCGTGCGGTCAAAGAGATTCGCCGTGCCGGCCGCATCGAGCGTCACCTGTCGTCCGCCGGTGGCCTGCGCGAGTTGTTCCAGGAGTGAAATGTTCGACGCCAGGGCGCGATACTCCGCGCCTGCGGCCACGGATGCGCCGCCGATGACCGGCGATCTCGCCACACCCGCGTGCGTGGGCCGCGCGATCACGACATAGTTGCCCGTCTGCGTCGCTGGTCCGGTCCACTCGTACCTTCCCGGCGCGGCCTGCGACAACGTCGCCGCCACGACATCGCCCCCCGGCGTGAAGATCGAGACGGGAATCGACGCGCCATCGAGCGGACGGCCCACACCATCGAACATGTCCACGGTGACGGTCAGCGCACCGTCGGTGACGGCCGTGCGCAGTTCAACATCTCGCGAGGATGGCGGTCGTGCGACGACTCGTGCCATGCGTGTCCACATTTCTGCATAGCCGGGCCATTCGAGCCACCGCGCGGCCCAGGCATGGGCATCTGAGGTGAACGCGGCCACCTGGCCGAGGCCCACGTTCCAATGCGCGAGGACAGGCTCGCCGGAGTCGGCGGCCATGGCGTAGGTGATGGTTGGTTCCGTGCGGGGCTGCGTAAGGACCATACCGCCGAGTCGCGGGGGTTGGCCGAGCCCGGCCGTGAGCGGTGAACCCGTGGGGAGCATGATGACATCGAAGGGGGTCTGTCGGATCATGGGGCTGCGTACAACGCGCACGGCGCG
>CAZTPJ010000023.1:13689-48184 GCA_964614515.1 uncultured Phycisphaeraceae bacterium
AGGAAGACCTTTGGAAGCACATTGGGCGAGATGACGGGGTAGAACGAGCCGTTGCCCCTGTCGGCCACGGCGCGCATGGTGCGATCGTCCGCTTCGTTCCCGACGGCGATGGTGGAGATCATGATGCCTTCATTGGCGAGGGCATCGGCGATGGCGGCGAGTTCTTCGCTGTCGGTGGCCTGGCCGTCGGAGAGGAGGATGATGTGCTTGACGCGGGCGTCCACGCCGCGCAGCGCATCGCCGGCAGCGCGAAGGGCGGGGCCGATCACCGTCCCCCCCCCTGGGGCGATGGAGCGGATCCGCGCGGCCGTGGCTTCGGGGCGTCGGTTTGGCTCCAGCGGGACCACGGTGCGGTGGAGGCTGTTGAACTCGATGACGCCGACGAGGTCTTTCTGGTCGAGGCTCTTGACGGCCAGCGCGGCGGATTCGTTGGCGATCTCCTGCTGCGTGCGGATCGATCCCATGACGCTGCGGTTCATCGAGCCTGAACTGTCGAGGATGAACATGATCGCGGCTTCCGGAATGACGACTTGTTCGGGCAGATCGAGCCGCACGGGGAGGATGGGTTCGAGGGTCGAGCCGTGCCACCCGCCCGCGCCGAAGGAATCCGGCCCGCCGACCATCACGAGTCCCCCCCCCATGTCCGTGACGTATTCGACGAGGGTGCGCTGGGATCGTTCATCGAGCGCTTCGACCGGGACGTTCTGGAGGATCACGAGGTCGTAGCGTTGAAGTTGGAGCATGTCGGCCGGCATGCCCTCGGGGGGCGCGAACGTGACATCGAGGTCCGCGCGGCGGAGGGTCTGCGCGAGCGTCGCGCCCGGGCCGGCCTCCGCGCCATTGCCCACGCCGTCGAGGATCAAAATCGAACCGCGTCCGGGCGTGATGGTGAACGCTTCAGCGCCGTTGTTTTCGAGACTCTGATCGCCGATGAGCGACGCGACCGCCCCGAACTCATCCACATCGGCGTCCGGCTCAAAGATCGCCTCGAAGCGGTGCAGTTTGCCGGGTTCGAGTTTGACGCTGAACGTGAGCACGGTGCGTCCCGGCGGCAGGTTCATGCGCTGCGCGGTCGGCTCGCCTTCGCCAAGGGGCATCGGTTCGCCCTCGCGAAGCAGGCGCAGCGTCCCCGTCGCGCCTTGCGTCGAGAACAAGCCGATGCGCACAGGCACGACGGATTCGGCCGCGGCCGTGGGAGGAACATCGAGAAACTCGACCATCGTTTCGTTGGTGACGGCGTAAGCGAGTGGGACGACGTCGATGGGCAGGCTACCACGTCCTGTGGCGGCGCGTCCCGCGAGTTCGGCGGCGATGGCCATCGCGTCGCCGGCGGTTTCGTTGCCGTCGGAAAAGAGCAGGAGCCGCCCGGCGGCGTCGGGGGGGATCATCGCGGCGGCGAGACGGATGGCGTCGGCGATGTTCGTGCCTTCCTGCACGGTGACATCGAGCGAACGATCAAGCGCGTCGACGCGCGTGGGGGCGAGCAGGGCCGCGGCCTTGCCGTCGAACGCGACGATGCCGAGCAGATCATCGGGGCCGCGCTCCCCCACCGCGTCGCGAAGGAACTCGCGGATGGCATCAAGCGCTTCGAGCCGCGCCTCGTCCGTTGTCAGCCCCGCGTAGCGCCGAACCGAACCGGAGACATCAACGACGGCGATGACGGCCATGTGATCAACGGTGCGCACAGCGCTTGCGCCGGCGAGCAGCGCGGCCAGGAGCGCCAGCAGAATCGACCGCGTGACAATCGCCGACCACCGCCGCGCACGACTCATCCCGCCAAACCACACCATGCCCGCGATCGCCATCGGCGGAATCAGCAGCAGCACAAGCAGCCACAGAGGTTGCGCAAACGTCAGGCCCACGACGCAATGGTATGGGGGATGCGCTGCGCTGCCTGCGGCACAAGGCAACCGCGCGATCGTGCGCAGCACGCACCGCCTTGCTGCGAAGACTCCGCAAGCGGTGGCACACGTCGCGGATGCGGGATGCCTGTGCCATGGATGTGTCGCCTACGCTTCGCCCCATGGAGTCGAATCATCGCGCCGTGATGCGGTGCGGGAGTTTCATACTGCTGCTGGTCGCGCCCGTCACGGCAGGGGACGGTATCACACTGGCGCCGAAACTCGCGGCGCTCGATGCCGGATCAACGCGAGTGAACCTGGTCTCGCAATATGAACAGCCGGGAGCGCCGGCGCCCGAGCCATCGAACAAGCCGTTCGGCACCGCCGGGTCGGAATGGGTGACGTTCGGCGGCGGCGTGGCGCACGACCTGAGCGACGCGACGGATGCGAACTTTCACATCAACTTCAGCCGGTTCTTCGTGGACGATGTCGAGTTTGTCGCTGAGGTCGCGGCGTGGACATTTACGCAGCGAGGTGACGACGCGGCCGGGCTGAGCGCATCGATGTTCTTCCGCTGGCACTTCGTCAATGAAGAGTGGTTCTCGCTGTTCGTGGACTGTGGCATCGGGATGATGGTCGCGGACAATGTCGTGCCGGAGATGGGCACGGGTGTGAACTTCATGCCCCGCGTCGGCGGCGGCGCCACGTTCGCCCTTGGCGACGCCGGCGCTCGCCTGATCACCGGCCTTCGATGGCACCACATCTCCAACGCGCGGATTCACGGCGAAGAGCGCAACCCCTCGCGCGATGCGCCGATGCTCTATGTCGGCATCATGATTCCATGGTGAATGCGTGCCGCGCGGCGTTACTCTCCCGGCACCCGAGTCGCCAGAATCTTGTCGATCCGCGCCCCGTCCATGTCGATCACTTCAAATCGCCACCCACGCCAATCCAGACGCTCACCCTCGCGCGGGAGATGGCCCAGCAGGGCCAGCACAACTCCCGCGGCCGTACTCACGTCGGGCACATCATCCGCTTCATGTGGTGAAAGTTCAACCGTGGCGAGGAACTCAACGAGCGGCAGGCGTCCATCGACGAGCCAGGAACCATCGTTGCGTCGAATCGCCGTTGGAGCGGGTTCCTCACCGCGCCGGGTCATGTCGCCCACGAGCGAACCGACCACGTCGTTGAGCGTGATCAGCCCCTGGATCACGCCGTGTTCATCGACGACGAAGGCGATGTGAACCCTCGTGGCCGTGAACTGATCCAGCAGGCGCAGCGCCGGCGTCGTCTCGGGGACAAAGAGTGGTTTGGTCGCGACGGCCGTGATCTTGAAGTCATGGCTGGAGAGAATGCCGTAGGCGATGAGGTCTTTGATATGGACAACGCCGATGAGGGATTCGATGGAGCCTCGGCAGACGGGAAAGTGCGAGTATGGACTCGTGCCGATGAGGACGCGCATCTCTTCGGTTGTTGCGGATTCGTCAACCCACACGATTTCGGTCCGCGGCACCATGAGGTCGCGGACGGTCAGATCGCCCACGCGCAGGAGGCGGTTGAAGATTGCGTGCTCCTGTCGCGTGAAGACGCCCGTGCCCGCGGCGCGCGCCACCAGCGAACGCACATCCTCTTCCGAGACATCCTCGCCGCGCTGCGCCTTGATTCGGGCGATCGACAACACCGCGTTGGTCGAGAAACTCAACAGTCGGACAGGCCACGCGCCGATGACCGACATCAGCGCGAGCGGACGCGAGATGATCGTCGCGACAGTCTCGGGATACGCCAGCGCGAGTCGCTTGGGAACCAGTTCGCCCAGCACGAGCGAGAAGTAGGTGATGGCCATGACGACGATGACCAGCGAAATGGCGTCGGCCCAGGGCTCGAGGGCGGGGATGGTCGCGATGGCCGTTTCAAGTTTGGCGGAGACCGTGTTCTCGCCATACGCGCCCGCGAGAATTCCCACGAGCGTAATGCCGACTTGCACGGTGGAGAGGAATCTGGTGGGGTCTCGCGCCAGTCGCAAGGCCGTGGCGGCGCCCTTGCTTCCAGACGCCGCCGACTTCTGAAGGCGACTCTGTCGAGCCGTCATCATGGCGAGTTCTGACATGGCCAGCACGCCGTTGATGAAGAGCAGCACGGCCAGGACGAATATGGCGAGGAGCATGACGGATTATTAGGAGCGTGCAAAGGCGCGGACGCGCCGTGCGTCACGCGGACTTCGCCAGCGTCGTTTCGGGCGAGTCGAGATGCAGAATGTGGACCCGGTTGCGACCGAGCCGCTTGGCCTGATACAGGCTCTTGTCGGCGAGATCGACCCACATCTCGATGCCAGACGCCCGGGCCGCGCGAGCACCGGCCACGCCGAACGAGGCCGTCACCTGTCGCTCGGGGTGTCGCTGCCAGACGGTGTTGGCGATGGTCTGTCGCATGCGCTCGCAGACTCGCGCGGCGTCCTCAGGCGTGGTGTCGGGCATGATGATGGCGAACTCTTCGCCGCCATAGCGGCACGCCACGTCATGCTGTCGTGATTCGCGTTTGAGAACGCGCGCCACGCCCTGAAGCGCCGCATCCCCCGCCGGATGCCCAAACATGTCGTTGACCGACTTGAAGTGATCCAGGTCGATCATGGCCAGCGAGAGCGGGCGATGATGCCGTGCGCACCCGGCGACCTCTTCGGTGAGTCGCTGGTCGAAGTGCGCGCGGTTCCACAGGCCCGTCAGGCCGTCAACGTGGGCGCGATCGGCGAGCATCATCAGCAGCGTGCTCAGCCGCAGCGCGGATCGCACGCGCACGCGAAGTTCCAGCAGGTCAAAGGGCTTGGTGATGTAGTCCACCGCGCCAAGATCAAACGCCGTCACCTTGTCCTGCGCGCTTTGCAGGCCCGAGAGCACGATCACGGGGATGTGCATCGTGGCCGCGCCGCTCTTGAGGGCACGCAACACTTCAAAACCATCCATCCCGGGCATGTCCACGTCGAGCAGGATGGCCGCGGGCTTGAGATCCACGGCCATGCGCAGCCCCTCCGGCCCGGTCTCAGCGCTGACCAGGACAAGGTCTTCATTGCGCAATCTCGCCTTGAGCAGACGATGGACGTCCTGCGAGTCGTCGATGACGAGCACGGTGGGTGTCGGTTCGTCGAAGTGTTGTGCCGCGTGCATCATTGGCCGCTGATTCCCCACGAGTCCTTCGAGTCAACCGCCGAACCTCGCCGGTCACTTGTCCGCGCTGCTCCTGCACATGGCCGACAGACTGTCAACAAGGTGGCGAACGCGTTCGAGTTGGTCGCCTTGCGCCTTGGCCGCAAGGCTGAGAATGGCGTGTTCGAGTTCTCGCGCCTTCTTCCCCAGATCTGGAAACCCATATCCGGCCGACGCGCCGGCAAGTTGATGCGCGAGGCGCTTGAGCGTTTCGTTCTCGCCCTCGCGAAAACTCGATTCAATCGCCCGCGCGCGGTCCGGCAACTCCGACACGAACTCGGCGATGATCTCGGCCATGTCCGGGTCGTCGGCGAACTCACTGCGTAGCGGCGGCGTCGATGGGTGGTTCATCGGGGTCCTCCCGATTCACCATCGGCGTTTCAAACGTTCAGGTTCACCGGTCGATCGTTTCTTCTGGGGTGAATACACCACAGAGGGACGTTATCACACGTCCATGCGGCCCGAACGTAAGCCTACGCCTCGCTGCGTGTGGTCCGAAATCGTTATCGCCGCGCGGAGTTCGCCGCCATCACGTTCTCGCGCAAGTGTGACGCACTGATCGTTCCGACGATCGCCGCGGCCACGTTCGGCTCGCGAAGGATGAACCCGAAGGCCTCTTCGCGCGACGGCGCCGCCGCGGCGCCGTGGTGCGCCAGATGCCCGCTGCCCAGCGGCTTCTTCACGAGAATCCCCGTGCGGGCGGACTGGCGAATCACCTCGCCCATCTCCGGCTCCGCCAGGTTATACGTCAGCATGACGACATCAAGGTCACGCACGGCCATCCGCGCGCCATCGATCGTCTTGACGCTCATGCCCACGGCCCGAATCATCCCGCGCGCCTGCATCTCGCGCAGCACCCCCACCGCCTCGCCTCGCCCCAGGATGTCCACGTCCGAGCCATCCGAATGAATCAGCACGATGTCGAGAACATCCGTGCGCAGACGTTGCAGGCTGCGCTCGACGCTGGCTCGCGTCGCGACGGCTGAAAAGTCAAAGCGCGATGTGTGTCCATCGAATTCTTCACCGCACTTGGTACAGATGATCCAACGATCGCGCTGTCCGGCCAGCAACCCGCCCAACCGCGCTTCGCTCGCACCATACGCCGGCGCAGTGTCGATCAGATTGATCCCAAGGTCAAGCGCGGCCGTGAGCAGGTCACGGCACTGCGCATCGGTCGGCAGCGCGAACGATGTGGGATATCGCACGCCGGCGTTGCGACCAAACTTCACCGTGCCCAGGCCCAGCGGACTGACGCGTAAACCCGTAGCGCCAAGTGGTCCTAACTCCACGGCAGGTCCTCCCGATCCCAGGGGGGGACGGCGATCTCAGGCCGTGGCCAATCCTCCGGCACAAGGCCCGTCGCCGCGGGCGATATCTCGATCGAGCGCCGAATCTCCGCGGCCGCGGCGGGCGCAAAGGCGAGTTTCGTCGGCCAGCACGCGATGATGCGCCCGAACCTTCGCACGATGGGAATGTCAGGCCGCTGGCCGGATGGGTCGCGACCCTCCACGCGGTCGATCATCAGCGTGGCTGCGTCGAGCGGCGGAAGATCAAACCACGGCATCACCTCGCGAAGTTCGTCGCGCGCCGCCTTGATCTGCTCGGCCGGAGTGCGCCTCACGCCTGTCTCGGCCAAGTCCCCACCGATGTACCACACGCTCAATCCATCTCGCGCCAGCGACGTTGTGATCGTCAGGCGCGGCCTGTCCGACGCGGCCGCGATCCAATGCGCGAACAGCGACGGCAGTTGACCCTTGAACATGACCATGTGCAGGGGCCGGCGCTGCGAGGCCGTCGCCGCGGCCGATACTCCCGCGCCGGCGAGCATCGGCACGTTGCCCGCGCCGGCGGTCAGGACGACCTGCCCCGGCGTGATGTGCATATCACGCCCTTGAGCACGAATGCGCACCGACGCTCCGCCATCGCCGATGATGACATCCGACGGACCATCCGCCGCGAGCAGCCACGACTGATACGTCGCGCGAAACGCCGCGAGCACCGATGGCACATCGACCACCTGTTCCGCGATGGCATACACATCAGCCGCGGGAGGGGCATCGCGCAGTGGGCCGGGACGATCGTGGCCGGAAAGTTTTTTGTGCGCGGTTCGCACGGCCGCCGCCGCCACAATCCCCGTCAGCCGTGCCCCCAGGCCCGGCGTCGTGACGAGGAGATGATTCTCGCTGAAGACTCGCGCGTCACGCAAATTGACCTCAGCGTCCGAACCCGCAAGTGCGGCCCTCCAGATCGCGGGCATGGGCGCGAGAATCTTCGACGCGCGCGACGCCGTGCCGCCAAGCGTGTACTTGATCCCGCCGTGAATAATCCCCTGGCTGGCGATCGTCTGGCCCTCGCCAAGGGCAAGCGGCTCGATGAGAACAGCGTGCAGCCCGGCCGCACGCAGTTTCGCCAGCGTCCACAGCCCGGCGATGCCGCCGCCAATGACCGCCACATCGACTTGCAGGTCCGTCTGAGCCACGCCAAAGAATCGGACGCCCGGGGTCACGAGTCAACCGAGGGCTTAAACTTCGGAGTGAGATGCACCGACCGCGAAGCGCGGTCGATGGCACAGGCAATGGGTGGCACAGGCGTCTCGCCTGTGCCCGTCCGTCCACTGCCGCTCGGTATCAGACCTCCATAGACTTCAGGGAATCGAAGTGACTCTCGTTGTTCAGCGGTGGTTCAACATGATCGGAGGTGTGTGATGACACAGGTGGCCGTGGTGCTGGCGGGCAACGGACGTGGCGATGGCAGCGAGATTCACGAGGCGTCGAGTTGCCTGATTCATCTTGATCGTCACAAGATCGCGTATCGGTGTTTCGCGCCGGACAAGCCGCAGGCGGACGTGATCGACCACGTCACGGGCAAGCCGACGCACGAAACCCGCAACGTGATGGTCGAATCGGCGCGAATCAGTCGCGGCGAGATTTCGCCGCTGGCCAAACTCGATGTCGATGCCTTCGCGGGGATCGTCTTCCCCGGTGGGTACGGCGCCGCCAAGAACCTCTGTACGTTCGCCAAGGATGGGCCGAACTGCACCGTCGATCCGGATGTCGAGCGCGTCGTCAAGGGCTTTCGCGCCAAGAACAAGCCCATCGCCATGTGCTGTATCGCACCGGTCATCGCCGCCAAAGTGCTCGGAACCAGCGTCGGAGGGCCGGGGTGTGAAGTCACCATCGGCGAAGATGCGGCCACGGCCGGGGCGATCGCGAAGATGGGCTCAAAGAACATCGCCCGGCCGGTGACCGAGGCCGTGGTGGACACGAAGAACCGCCTGGTGACGACGCCAGCGTACATGTGCGATTCCGGGCCGTATGGTGTGTTCACCGGCATCGGGCGGATGATCGACGAGTTCGTGAAGATGATCGGGAGCCGATGAGGCGTGGGTTGGATCCGGTGGGGCGGGCGTCTCGCCCGCCGTTGGATCCGGTGGGGCGGGCGTCTCGCCCGCCGCTCTTGCGTATTCGACGCGGGATGACTTCGCGTATCCTTTGTCGTGCTGATTCTCACGGTCATCAAGGGGCCTGATCGCGGACGCCGGTTTGAATTGCCCGACGATGAGCCGCAACTCATCGGGCGTTCCAGCGAAGCCCTCCCGTTGTCCGACACGGCCGTCTCGCGCCGACACGCGGAACTGACGCCCGACGGCGGCGCGTGGTACCTTCGCGACTTGCATTCGCAGAACGGGACGTACATCAACGGCGTGCGCCTCGGCACGCGCACGCGGCTCAAACACGGGGACCAGATCCAGGTCGGCGCCACGCACATCCTCTTTGGCCCCCCCGAGGGCGAGCGCGAGTATGACTACATCCGCGTGCTGCTCCCGGGGCAAATCGAAACGTCCGTCGAACGAACGCTGCCGAGCAACGAAGACTCCGTGATCCTCGCCGAGCCTGAGCCGCGCGCCGCCGCGATGGACCACCTGCGCATCATCTATCAACTCACCACACTCACGGCCAAGGCGATGGATCGTCGCGACTTCCTCGGGCAGGTGATGGACCTGGTGTTTGACGAGTTCAAGCCGGAGCGCGGCTTCATCATGCTCGGCGGGGCGAGTTCATATGAACCGCTTCAGCCCGCGGTGGTGAAGCATCGCACGCCCCCGCTCGACGCGGAAGATGAACGCATCAGCGTCAGCCGCACGATTCTGCAGCATGTCATCCGCCGCGGGGAGGGCGTGCTCTCGACCAACGCGATGAACGACCCTCGCTTCGCCAAGGGCGACAGCGTGCAGCGCATGGCGATTCGTTCGGCGATCTGCTCGCCGATCAAGTTTCGCGAGCGCGTCTTCGGCGCGGTCTACATCGACAGTTCGCTGGCGAACTACACGTTTACCGAAGAGCAGCTCGCGCTGATGAACGCCATCGGCCAGCACACGGGCCTGGCCCTGGCCAACGCGGAACTCATCGCGCAGAAACTCCAGGCCCAGCGCCTCGCGACCATCGGCGAAACCGTCGCCAGCCTCAGCCACTCGATCAAGAACATCCTCCAGGGCCTGCGCGGCGGCGCGGATGTCGTCGAAATGGGACTGAAAAAGGGCGATCTGAAAGTCGCCGGCAGCGGATGGGAGATCCTCAAGCGCAACCTCGATCGCATCGTCAGCCTGACGATGAACATGCTCACGTTCAGCCGTCAGCGCGCCGTGGACATGGAACTCACGCCGCTCGGGCCGCTCATCCAGGACTGCGCGTTGCTGCTTGAGGGACAGTGCCGCGCGAAGGATGTCGCCTTGATCGTCGATGTTGACCAGGATATGCCGCTGATTCCGATGGATCCGCACATGATGCACCAGGCCCTGATGAACCTGATGACCAATGCCGTCGAGGCCGTCGAGCAAGGCGATGGACACGTCACCGTTCGTGCGACGTATCACGCGCCGGGTCAGCGGGGCGAAGGTTCACCGGCCGTGGCGGAAATCGCGATCATCGACAACGGCCCGGGCATCTCGCGCGAGCGGCACGAGCGACTCTTTGAGCCGTTTCAAACGACCAAGGGCTCGCGCGGCACGGGCCTGGGCCTGGCCGTCACCAAGCGAATCGTCGAAGAACACCACGGCCATGTGCGCCTCGACGAAAGCGACGGCCCCGGCGCCACATTTCGCATCTTCCTGCCCGCCGACCCCACGCAATCCATCGACCCATCCGCAACCGCCACGGCCATGCCCGGCCTCACCGGGCCAGACCTCGACGCCGTGTTGTGATTCACACACGACGCTTTGGCGGCACGAGCACCCGCAACGCGCCCGGAAGCACCTCGATGTCCAACGACGTGACGGCCCCATCCGTCGGTTCGCCATCACACTGAATCGGAAAGGGGGGGGCCTCGGTTTCGATGGTGATCCGCCGACCCCTCGCGTACATCAGTCGCGGATGCCGCGTGTGTAATCGCAGTCGCGCGGCCACGGCCCACGCGGCCAGCCTTACCGGCCCACGCGCGGGCAACAACACCACATCCAGTTGCCCATCCGTCATCGAGGCTCGCAGCGCGGGGTCGAGCCGCCCCCCATATTGCCGCGTGTTGGCGATCAGCAGCGCGCCGGGGGCCTGTGCCGCCACGACGCCTCCATCAATCGTCACGGTCCACGCGGGGGATCGGTACGTCATCGCGGTGTGCAGAATCGGACGCGCGTAGGACGCCTTGGTGATCGTGCCGCGCTGCCCCTGATCGAGTCGGTGAACGACGTGCGCATCAAATCCTGCGCCGGTGAACAGCGCGAAGAGCGCTTCGTTGCAGCGCCCGAGATCGATGTCATGCACTTGGCCCGCGCGAACCGCCATCGCGATCGCCCGCGCATCACGCACCATCCCAAACTCACGCGCAAAGAGATTCTCCGTGCCCATCGGGCAGTGATACACGGCCGTGGGTGAGTGCGCCACCGCCGGCAGCGCCCGATGGAGCGTGCCATCGCCGCCGGCGACGACAAGAACGTCCGCGCCGACGAGCGATTCGGCCAGCGGCGTGGGCCGATCGCGCTGGATGTCGAGCGTGACCACATCGTGTCCATCGCGCGCCAGTGCGGCGGCGCATTGCCGTGCGCACGCCACGGCCCGACCGCGCCCCGATGCGGGATTGCACAACACCACGACCCGCCGCACCGCGCCCGCGAGATCGTCATCGCGCACATGCTGCGGCGAAGTCGGAACGTCGATCATCGGCGCTTGCCCGCCCGAGATCCCGTCTTGTCCTGAAGATACTTCTTCGCCTCGCCCACAAGGTAAAACGAACCCGTGACGCAGATGAGATCATCCTTCGCCACGGCCTGCGACGCGAGCGTGAGCGCGGCCGGGAGATCTGGCGTCACCTGCGCCGACTTCCCGCTGATCTCAGTGAATCGCCGTTGCAGGTCTTCCGGGTTGGCCGCGCGTGCATTGCCCGCGGCGCGGGTGAAGATCACCTTGTCCGCGCCCATCGACAGACGCGAGAGCATTCCATCAACATCCTTGTCCGCGCAGCAACCGAACACGACCACCAGCGAGTCATAACGCAGGTGCGCCCCGATCGCCTTGACCAGACACGCGATCGACTCCGGATTGTGCGCCCCATCAAGCAACACGCGAGGATCGCGCCACGCCAGTTCCATTCGCCCGGCCGTGTTCGCCTCCGCAAGACCATCAATCACTCGCAAGTCCACGATCTCCATCCCGCGCTGTCGGAGCACATCGAGGATCGCCAGCGCAAGGCCGCAGTTCACCGCCTGATGCTCGCCCTTGAATGGCACGGCCACATGTTCAAAACTTGATTGCGGGGTCGTGAGCGACACGCGAGCGTGCGGCCCGCCCTTCGGGTCCGCCTCAAATCGCGAGGTGAACGTCAGGTCTCGCCCCAGCACACGCACCTCGGTCCCCACCACGCGCGCCACGTCATCAAAAACATCATGCACCGACTGCGGCTGGCGAATGGTCACGGCCGGGATGCCGGGCTTGAAGATGCCCGCCTTCTCGCGGGCGATCTGCTCGATGGTCGAGCCTAACAGTTCGGTGTGTTCGAGTTGAATCGCGGTGATGGCCGCGACTTCCGGCGTGATCACGTTGGTCGAATCCAGCCGCCCGCCCAGGCCCGTTTCGACAATCGCGATGTCCACCGCCTGCTCGGCGAAGTACACAAACGCCAGCGCGGTGATGACTTCAAAATATGTCAGTGGCCCGTGCGTGGGTTCGACGGTCGCCGCGGCCGTGGCGACACGCGACATCGCCGCGGCGAACGGCGCATACGCGATGCAGTCCTTGCCGATGCGCACGCGCTCGCGAACATGAACAAGATGCGGACTTGTATAGACGCCGACGGTGTAGCCGCAGCCCATCAGCGCGGCCGCGACCATCTCAACCGTGCTCCCTTTGCCCTTGCTTCCGGCGATGTGAACGGATTTGAAGTCGCGGTGTGGGTTGCCCAGGGCGTGCATGAGCGCGACCATGCGATCCAGTTTAAAGATGGTCGGATCCAGCCGCGCGGGCTTGGCCTTTTCAACATTGGTCCGTCGTTCGAGCCAGGCGATGGCCTCCTGATAGCCCGCGAAGGTTCGTGGCGGGCTTTCCGGCGGCGGCGGTGGGATGAACACTTCCAGCGGCGCGTTGTCTGACGTGCGTGTCATGGGCGGACGATTCTAGTCCAGCGCGGCGCGAGCCTTTTCAAGCGCTTCAAGCACGCGAGCCGGGGATGTGCCGCCCGCCACCGCCCGCCGTGCCAGCGCCGACTCCACCGTCAGATGATCAAAGATATCGGCCCCCGCCAGGGGGGCATGACGCTGGATGGCTTCCAGCGGCAGTTCCAGCAGGGGCTTGCCCAGCGCGATCGCGTCGGTGACGATCCGCGCCGCCTGCGAGTGCGCATCGCGAAACGCCACCCCACGCCGTACCAGATAGTCCGCAAGTTCCGTCGCATTCGTATACCCCGCCACGGCCGCCGCGGCGCACGACTCGCGATGCAGCGTCAAACCCCGTACCACCCGCGCCGCCATGCGCAGGCACATCGACAGGTGCTCCATCGACTCGAAGATCGGCTCCTTGTCCTCCTGCTGATCCTTGTTGTAGGTCAGGGGCGTGCCTTTGAGCGTCATCAGGAGGCTGGCATGCGCGGCCGTGATGCGCCCTGTCTTGCCGCGGATCAGTTCCAGCGCGTCGGGATTCTTCTTCTGCGGCATCAGGCTGCTGCCGCTGGTGACGCCATCGTCAAGGGCGATCAAGCCAAATTCGCGCGAGGCGTAGATGATGATGTCCTCGGCGAATCGCGAGAGGTGAACCGCGCACAACGCGGCCGCCGCCAGTGACTCAACCACAAAGTCGCGATCCGACACCGCATCAAGGCTGTTCGCGCACGCACGGCTGAAACCCAGGCTCGCCGCGAGCGCATCGCGATCAATGTCGTAGGCGGTTCCGGCCAGCGCGGCCGCGCCGAGCGGGCACGCATCGGCGCGATCGTCCGCGCCGGCGAACCGCGCCGCATCGCGCGACAGCATCTCGACATACGCATGACACCAATGTCCAAAGACAATCGGCTGCGCGGGTTGCAGGTGCGTATACCCCGGAAAGGGCGTGCTGGCCTCGCGACGGCCGAGGTCGATCAGCGCCAGTTGCAGGTCGCGAATCTCGCCGCGCCGCGCCGCGATCTGCTCACGAACCCACAGGCGCAGGTCCGTCGCGACCTGATCGTTACGGCTGCGCCCCGTGTGCAACTTCTTCCCAAGATCGCCGACCATCATCACCAGCCGCGATTCAACCCACGAATGCACATCCTCCGCGCCGCTGTCGAGCGGTGGCGCGGGGTGTTCGGCCACCTCTGCGCGAAGGTCATCGAGCGCGGCCGTGAGTTTCGTCGCTTCCGCCGCTGTCAGCACGCCCGCGCCCTGGAGCGCCCGCGCCCACGCGATCGAGCCGGTGATGTCCGCCTGCGCCAGTCGCCAGTCAAAGCGGAGCGAATCGTTGAACGCGCGAAACAGCGCATCGGCATCGCCCGCGAAGCGCCCGCCCGCCATGCCCGCCCGCTCGGCCATCAGCGCCCCCCGACCCGGTGGCGCCGCGCCATCGCCGCAATGCGTTCCGGCAGCGACAGCAGACGAATGAAACCTTCCGCGTGCGTCTGGTCATACACCTCATCCGCGCCGAACGTCGCGAACTCCTCGGAATAGAGCGAGTATTCGCTGCGCCGCTGAATCGCCACCGCGCGCCCCTTGAACAGCCGCACCACCACATCGCCCGTCACACGCTGCGACATGTTCTCCGCACATGCCCAGAGCGCTTCGCGCAGCGGCGTGAACCATCGCCCGTTGTAGACCAGTTCCGCAAACGTCAACCCAAGATGTTCGCGATAGTGCAGCGTCTCGCGATCGAGCACGAGTTCCTCAAGCCCGCGGAGCGCCTCGACGATCACCGTTCCGCCCGGCGTCTCATACAGCCCGCGAGACTTCATGCCCACAAGGCGATTCTCGACCAGATCCACGCGACCCACGCCATGCGGACCCGCGATCGCGTTGAGGTGCGCGACGAGATCCTCCGGCGCGCCTTCCTTGCCATCCACGGCCGTCAGCCGTCCGGCGCGGAATGTCAACTGCACATCGCGCGGCGTGTCGGGCGCCTTGGCCGGCGATGTCGTGAGCATCCACGCATCTTCCGGCGGCGGGTTCCAGGTGTGTTCGATCGCGCCGCCTTCGTGAGAGATGTGCCACAGGTTGCGATCACGGCTGTAGAGTTTCGTCGCCGAGGCCGTGGTCGGGATCTTGCGCTCCGCGAGATAGTTGAGCAGATCCTCGCGCGAGCGCAGTTTCCACTTGCGCCACGGGGCGATGATTTCCAGTTGCGGGGCGAGTGCGGCCACAGCGCTTTCGAAGCGCACCTGATCGTTGCCCTTGCCCGTGCAGCCGTGCGCCACCGCGTCCGCCCCGAGTTGCAGCGCCAGATCGATCTGTCCCTTGGCCAGACATGGGCGGGCGATGGCCGTGCCGAGCAGGTAGCGCCCTTCGTACATCGCGCCGGCGATGATGGTGGGGAAGACGTAGTTCTCGATGAAGTCGCGACGGAGGTCCACGACGTGGCACGCCGAGGCGCCGGAGTTGATCGCTTTATGCTCGATCCCGGCGAGTTCCTCGGCGCCCTGGCCGACATCGCCGACGAAGCAGACGACCTTGCAGTCCATGTTTTCCCGCAACCACGGGACGATGCACGAGGTGTCAAGGCCGCCTGAATAGGCAAGAACAACGGTCTTGGGCATGGGTCACTCCTGCTGAGACTACACGATAGCGCGGCGACAAACGAGAAGCCCGACGGTGAGCGAGGGCCTGGACTCTGACAAGAAGCCCAACCGTGAGGGAGGGCTCGGCGGCGGCGCTGCGCGCTCGTGAGCCTTGTGCTCACCACGTCACGCGAAGCAATTCGAGTCATGCAGCGCGTCTTGTGACGAGGCGGGCGTGGGAACTTCGTTCGCGGGTTCCCGCGGCCAAGCCCTCCCTCACGGTCGGGCTTCCTATTGAGAGCCGAGCCCTCCCTCACGGTCGGGCTTCCTATGCCTGCCACGCCACATACCATTGCTCACCTATGCACTTCGTCAAAATGCACGGCATCGGCAACGACTACGTCTATGTGGACGCCTTCACGGACCACGCCATCGAGCATCACCCGGACCTCGCCGGCCTGGCGCAGCGCATCAGCCATCGACACACCGGCGTCGGCTCCGACGGCCTCATCCTCGTCTGCCGCCCGCGATCGCCACAGAATCACGCCCGCATGCGAATGTTCAACGCCGACGGTTCCGAGTCCGAAATGTGCGGCAATGGCGTGCGCTGCGTTGCCAAGTTCGCCCATGATCGCCTCGGACTCACCGCTCAACCGCTGCGCATCGAAACCGGACGCGGCGTGCTCACGATCAACTACACGCTCAACGATGGCCGCGTCGCCACGGCCACCGTGGACATGGGCGAGCCGATTCTCGATCTTCCCGCGATTCCCGTCGATGCCGCGCGCCTTGGCCCCACGTCCGACGGCGTCACATGGCGGATGGAAACTGGCGGCGCGGCATACCCCGTGACGTTCGTCTCGATGGGCAATCCGCATGTCGTGTTCTTCATGCCGCGCGGAACCGTGGCCGGGCTGGACCTCGCGCGAATCGGCCCGGCCATCGAGCATCACGCGGCCTTCCCACGCCGTATCAACGCCCACTTCGTCGAGATCGTTTCGCCGCGCGAGGCGATCATGCGCACCTGGGAGCGCGGCGCGGGCGCCACGCTCGCGTGTGGCACGGGCGCGTGCGCGGTCCTCGTCGGCGCAGTACGCACCAACCAACTTCAGCGGGATGCACGCCTCCACCTCCCCGGCGGAGACCTTGACATCCGCTGGGATGCCGCCACCAATCATGTCTTCAAAACCGGCCCCGCCACCGACGTCTTCACCGGCGAATACCCACTGTGACACGCGAGGATGAAGAGTCTGTAGGTGAAGAGTCTGTCGATGATCGGATGCTCTTCGCCCGTCAGGGCGCACGACCGTAGCCGGCGGCTTCAGCCGCCGGAGAGCCGCCCTTGACCCCGCCGCCCGGAGGGCGGATGAATCGTCGCTGTGACTTCATTCGTCCGCCCTCCGGGCGTAGCGCACATACGCCGTGCCAGGGGCTGAAGCCCCTGGCAACCATCGAGCGCCCTTCGGGCGAAGTCGCGGTGAAGTCATGGCGAGCTGGCGGTATTGATCGCGCAGCGCACCGACTTGCTACGAAGACTCCGCAAGCCGGTGGCACACGCCTCACGATGGCGGCAGCAGCGACTCGCCGGTCATCTCAGCAGGCTTCGGCAACCCGCCCATCGCGAGCAGCGTCGGGATGATGTCGGCGAGGCGCCCGCCGTCGCGAAGGCGCACTCCGCGGAAGGCCTCGCCAACGATGTGCAGGGGTACGTCGTAGGTTGTGTGTGCGGTATGCGGCGCGTTGGTCGCGGGATCCCACATCTGCTCCGCGTTGCCGTGGTCGGCCGTGATGATGAGCGTGCCGCCCACGGCCAGCGCGGCGTTGATGATTCGCCCGACGCACGCATCCACGGCCGCACACGCCCGCACTGTCGCTTCCAGATTTCCCGTGTGCCCCACCATGTCGCCGTTGGCGAAGTTGACGATGATGATGTCGCGGGTACCCCGCGGGTCTTGGGTGGCCTGCCACTCCGTGGCAGGTCTCTTGGCATTTGATTGCGAAGCAGACTCTGGTCCACTCTGCTCCGACTCGCCGCGGAGCGACGAGCCACCCAGTCTGCGCAACACGGCCGTACACACTTCCCCCGCCGACATCTCGGGCTTGAGGTCATACGTCGCGACTTTCGGGCTTTGCGGATTTTCGCGATCTTCACCCGCGAAGGGCGCATCGCGATAGTCGTTGAAGAAGAACGTGACGTGCGGATACTTCTCCGTCTCCGCGCAGCGAAACTGCGTCAGTCCCAGCGCGGCACACCATTCGCCGGCGATGTGCTTCATCTTCGGCGGCTTGGGAAACGCGACCTTGACATACGGCGAGAGAGCCTCGGAATACGCCGTCATCGTGACGAACTCAAGTTCCATCCGCGGCCCGCGATCAAAGCCCGCGCGCCCCGAATCCGGCGAGGGCTTGACGTTCGCCCACGCTTCATCGGGCAACACGAACGCGGAAACGATCTCGCGCGGACGATCGCCGCGATAGTTGTAGAAGATCACCGTGTCGCCGGGGCCGATGCGCGTCGCCTTTGCCTCCGCGTCATCGCGCGCGATGGCCGTGGGCGCGATGTACTCATCACCGCGAAGATTCTCCCCGGCGGGATGGTCATATCCATGCCGCACGGCCTCCACCGCCGAGACCGACCTGCGCACGCGCGGATCGTCACGGCCCGTCAGGCACGCATACGCGCTGTGTACGCGCTCCCAACGAAAGTCGCGGTCCATCGCCCAATATCGCCCGATGATCGACGCGATCCGGCCGATGCCGATCTCCGCGCATCGCGCCTCGACCTGCTTGACAAACTCGAGACCCATGAAGGGGCCGGTGTCGCGGCCGTCGGTGAACAGGTGCAGATAGACCTTGTTCGCGGGCTGGCCGAGGGCCTGGCACGCGCGAAGGCCGGCGTAGAGATGTTCGAGCAGGCCGTGGACGCCCGCGTCGGAGCAGATGCCCATGAAGTGAACCGCGCGGGAGGCGTCGCGGGCACGAGTGACGGCCGACGCGATCACCGCGTTACGCTCAAGACCCGCACGGCAGGCCTTCGTGATCGCCACCGATTCCTGATCGACGATGCGACCCGCGCCGATGTTCTGATGTCCGACTTCCGAGTTGCCCATCGTCCCGGCCGGAAGCCCGACATCCTCGCCGCTGGTCTTGATCAATGTCCCCGGCCACTCTCGGCGCAGCATGTCATCGACCGGCAGCAACCCGCGCGACCGCGCGATCTCGATCGCGTTGAACGGGCCATGCTCCGGGTGAGGATTCTGCCCCCAGCCGTCGCGGATGATGAGGACAAGCGGCGTGGCTGACTCTGCCATGGATCAGTTTAGTGTCCTGATCGCGTGCTCGCGGAGCCTGGGCAATGGAGATTCACCGCGGAGAACGCGGAGAGCTCGAAGGTGGGAAGCCATGACTCTAAGGAGCGGCAGTGATCGACTCGCTGCGCAACGCGCCACATGCCGGTGAAGGCGGCCAAATGAAAACGCGGCCCGCTTGTGCGGGCCGCGAGTCGAGATTTAGAGACATCTCACGACGGCGGGATTCAGCTCCCGGCGGTCGTGGTCTGGCCCGCGGCGTCGCCGGTGGGGACGGGGAGGCCGAACTCGCGGAGGAGGCCGTCGATCTTGTTGATCTTGCCTTCCTGATCGCTGCCGGGGTGCATGCCGCGATAGCGGACGACGCCGGCGGGATCGACGATGGCGACGTGGGGAATGCCGCGGACGCCGTAGTCAGGGTTGAACACATCCTGCTCGGTGAAGGCCACCGGCCAGGTCATGTCGAGTTGGGTGATGAACTTCTTCATGAGTTCATATTCCTTGGCGGCGTCGTCCGTGGTGTCGATGCGCTCGGTCTTGCCTGTGGCGCCTTCGGGGCGATCGATGTGGAAGCCTTGCAGGCTGGTGACGCCGAGGATCACGACGGGGTAGCCCTGATAGTGCTCCTGGAGTTTGCGCACATTCGGGAAGGATGAGATGCACGGGCCGCACCATGTCGCCCAGAAGTCGATCACGACCACCTTGCCCTTGAGGTCCTCGATGCTGTTGATGGGGCTGGCGTAGTTGCTCCAGGTGAAGGTCAGCGGCGGGGACTGGTGTCCGACGAGTTGCCCACGGGCGAACGCGCCGTCAAGGTACGCCAGTGAACGCTCGAGACCGCGAATCTGCGCCTCGTTGTCGGTCTGGCCCTTGGCGGCCTTCATCGCGGCCACGATCTTGACGCGGATGCGTTCCATGTCTGCGGCGGGGACGTTCTCAGCGCTTGAGAGCGTGTCGAACACGTTGGTCAGGTTGCGGGCCGCGTCGAGCGGAAGTTCCGGAGTGATGACCGACTCGACCTTGAGGATCGTCGGGATCGAGTTATTGATCACGCCGCGGTCGAGACGGCGCAGCGACATGAACAGTTCGGGGCCTTTGCCGGCGGCGACGGCCTCGGGCAGGGAGGCATGGGTCAGCGCCCGTTCGAGCGCTTCCTTCTGCGTCGCCTTGTTCTTCTCGGCGTTGGCCTTGACCTCATCGGTCGCGTTGGCCGGAACGAACGCCGAGGGCAGATATGACAGGCGAAGAATCGCGGCCGATGCGCCATCCTTGCCCGAGTTTCGCGACAGTTCACCGAGGCGATTGCCGGCGTCTTCGGTCTTGCCGGCGATCATGATGAGTTGCCGCGAGTGCAACTGCTCGATCTGCGCAAGCGACGCCTCACTCACACTGATGTCAGCGAGTGCAGCGCGAGCCGCCTCCATGCGCAGACGCCCGTAGTTCGTGCGATCCGTCTGATCGAGATCCTTCGTCTTGCTGACGAAGGTCTCGATCGCTCTTGTCACATCTTCATCCGTCGGCGGCGCGGCCAGACCCGCGGAGGCCGCGAGGGCCAACGTCACCGACACCAACGCCATACGTCCAAAACGCTTCATGTCTGAGTCTCCAGGGTGCGCCCGAACATCGGGCGATACCCAAAGCGTATCGGGAACCACGCCCAACTGCAACGATTTCTTTCGGACCCGGGGGGATTTGGCCCTACCAATCCAGGGTTCCGAGCCAAGACTGCGCCAAGTTTTCCACTGGTTCATCCACCCTCGCGGCCGCCCACGCCAGCCGTCCGCTGGCGTTCAACTCTGCCACGACAGACCACGGTATATTCCCCAGTTTACTGCTGATTTGTTGGATATCGGACTTCGCAATCTCAAGCAGATATCGGCCTGGCGTTTCGGAGAAGGCGGCGGTGATCGGAGTCAATGAGTCACCGGCGATCTTGGGCATCCGCGAGAGGTCAACGCTCGCGCCGAGCGGCTGCTCGGGTGTGGAACCTGCGATGAGCATCTCAGCCAGCGCGACGAGCGCCCCGCCGTCGGAGCAGTCGTGCGCGGATCTCACCAGGCCGTCGCGGATCAATCCGGCGACGGCGCGACCTGCGCGAACCCACTCGCTCAACTTTGGTTGGGCGTGGGCGAGCGATGCGTGGCCGTGGAGCATCGACAGGTGTGATCCGCCGAGGGCGGACGAAGTCTCGCCGATGAGGATGATGACCGAGTCGGTTCGTTTGGCGTCGGCCGTGATGCAGCGCGAGATGTCATGCACGATGCCGATGCCGGTGATGAGCAGGGTTGGCGGAATACGGATCGTGCGCGATTCGCCCGTGCGCGGGTCGCGCGTGCGGAACTGGTTGTTCAGCGAATCCTTGCCGGAAACGAACGGTGTGCGATACGCCTTGGCCGCGTCATAGCACCCGGCCGCGGCGCGAACCAGCGCGCCCATCGACGCGGCATCATCGCACCCCGGCCAGCAGAAGTTGTCGAGGATGGCGATGCGATCCGGATCCGCCCCGATGCAGACGAGATTCCGCACGCATTCATCCACGCCGGCGAGCGCCATGACATACGGATCGCCACCGCGCTCGATGTCGCCAAGTCCCGTTGCGAGGCCCTGCGAGATTGCGAGGCCGCGCCCGCTGCCGGGAACCGGCTCGATCACCGACGCATCGCCCGGGCCGCGCGACGCGGGACCGACGAGCGGCTTGACGATGAGATTGCCCTGCACTTCGTGGTCATACTGCCGGATGATCCAGTGCTTGCTGGCGATGTTCGGATGCGCGAGCAGCGCGTGGACTGTCACGGGGATGGGTGCATCGGGCACGGCCGGAGGCGCGGGCTTTGGCGATTGGGCGCTCCACGAGGCTTCGCGCGTGACCTGCGGCAGGCCGTCGTGGAGGAAGTGCATGTCGAGACGGCCGACTTCAAGGCCGTGGTATCGAAGCACGAGTTCCCGCCCGGGCGTGCCGAACGTTCCGAGGACGGCGAGTTCAACGCCTTCTTCCTCGCAGATGCGTTGGAGGGCGAGCAGATTGTCGGCGGGCACGGCCAGGATCATGCGTTCCTGGGCTTCGCTGATCCAGATTTCGGTGTATGAGAGGCCGTCGTATTTGAGCGGGGCGCGATCGAGATCGACGGATGCGCCGAGTTCGGCGCCCATTTCGCCGATGGCGGACGAGAAACCGCCCGCGCCGCAATCGGTGATGGCGTGGAAGAGGGGGGGGCCGCCCGGGTGGCCCGCCACTCCGTGGCGGGTGTCGGGTGCGCTGGCTGCGGACGAAGACAAGCCCTCCCTTATGGTCGGGCTTCCTACTGAAGCCAAGCCCTCCCTTATGGTCGGGCTTCTTACTGCATCTCGAGCGCGGAGGATCGCGTCAAGCAATCGCTTTTCTTCGATCGGGTTCCCGATCTGCACGGCGTGGGCGAATTCGTCCGCGTGTGTGTGCTCAAGTTCAGCGGAAGAGAATGTCGCGCCGTGGATGCCATCGCGCCCGGTGCGTCCGCCAAGCGCGACGATCAAGTCGCCCGCGTGGGCCTTGCCATGCACGGCCGTGCGCGGCATCACGCCGATGCACCCGCAGAAGACCAGCGGATTGCCGATATGCCTGCGATCAAACCAGACCGCGCCGGAAACGGTCGGGATGCCGATGCGGTTGCCATAGTCGCGGACGCCGGCGACGATTTCGCTCAGCACGCGCCGCGGCGGGAGGCAGCCTTCGGGAACATCCGCATCATCCGGATATGCCACGCAAAACACATCCGTCGCGGCGATGGGTTTCGCGCCAAGGCCCGTGCCGATCACATCGCGGATGCACCCGCCGATGCCCGTGGCCGCGCCGCCATACGGTTCGATCGCTGAGGGGTGGTTGTGCGTTTCAACTTTCACGCAGACCGCGTGGTCATCATCAAACGCGATCACGCCCGAGTTGTCCTTGAACACCGAGAGCGTCCAATCGAGGCCCTCGTCGATGAGTTCGTACGTGGCCGCGGCCACGGTGCGCTTCAGGAGATTGTCAATCTCGACGGAACCATCCGCGTGCATTGTGTGCCCCGGTCTGTTACGCCAGTTGATGAGGTCGTGGGCGTGGGCGCGATATCGCACGCGGCTCTTGAGCGTCTTGTGGACGCAGTGCTCGGACCAGGTCTGGGCGATGGTTTCGAGTTCGATGTCGGTGGGGTCTCGCTTGAGGCTCGCGTAGTGATCGCGGACCGCGCGCATCTCGTCGAGCGAGAGGAACAGATGGGCATCACGGCTGAGTTTCGTCAGCGCGGCATCGTCGAGTGATCGCAGGGGCACATGCGTGATCTTCGCGGTGTACGCCCGCCCGCGCGGCAGATGCTCGGGAATGTACGGCGCGGCGTGGACCGCGTGAATGACTGGGTTGGCCAGCGCGACCCGCGCCAGACGCATCGCATCCTTACTCGACACGCCCGACACATCATAGCGCCGGCCCGTCGAAACCTGCACCGCGTCATGGTCAACGCCGAGCAGGTCGCCGATGGCCTCTCGCACGGACTGTGCGGCCGGGTCCATCACACCGGGCAGCGGATGCACCTCGATGACGCTGGCCTGCGGATTCGGCTCGCGCGTGCCGAGGGTTGCCGCTTCGAGTACGGGATCGACGAGCAGGCCGTCGGCGACCTGTTGGACCTGCGCCGGCGTCAGCGTCCCTTGCACAAGATACACCTGCGCGATGTCGATGTCACTCGGGCGCAGGTGCAGTGCGTGGGCCTCGCGCTGCACGGCCGCGACTCGCGGATCATCGCCCTTGACACGAATCTCGAAGCGGTACACCTTCATGGGCGATGGTAGTCTTGGGCGAAGATGGGGCGAGTTCAGGACCGTCCGAAGAGTGCGTGCTCGATGCCCTCGACGACCATGTGCAGGATGAGCATGTGCAGTTCCTGGATTCGGTCCGATCCCGCGCCGGGGACGATCAACTCCAGTTCGGCCGTGCCCTTGATCGCCCCTCCACCGCCACCGAGTAGCGCGGCCGTGCGTGCGCCACAGCGTTTGGCTGCGTGCGCGGCGTTGACGATGCTCGGGGAGTTTCCGCTGGTGGAGAGCAGCACGACGAGATCGCCGCGCTGGGCGAGGGCCTCGACCCATCGGGCGAAGACGTGTTCATAGCCGAAGTCGTTGGCCGTGCAGGTGATGTGTCCTATGTCGGTGCAGGCGATGGCGGCGAGGGGGGGGCGGTCGTTGCGAAAGCGTCCGGTGAGTTCTTCGGCGAAGTGCGCGGCATCGCACGCCGAGCCGCCATTGCCGCAGGCGAGAATCTTGCCGCCGGCCTTGAGACACTCGGCCGCTTCCCCGGCCAGTTGGGAAATGCCCGCGATGAGCCTCGCATCCGCGGCCAGCGCAGCCAGTGCGGCCGCCGCGCTGCGGATCGACGCCTCGGGAGTCCATGTGCGTCCATCGTTCATCGCCGGATGGTACCCGGACGACGGGGCTGCGGAACCCGGACGAAAGGCCGCACCGGCGGAGATTACTTATCGCCCCGGGATGCAGACGATGCGTCGCGCGTGCCTGCGGGCTGCGCGGAATGTGGGGTGTGGCTCGTCCGGTTTTTGGCCTGTTCTCGGGCCAAAGCGCAAGTTACCCAACGACGGGGCCGACATATCTGGATCGACCCGATGCCTCACAAACCGACCATTTCCTGCGAGCAGACTCGCCGTGGCTTGATTGCCGCGACGGTCGGTCTTCAGGCCGTGGTTCTCGGGCTTGCGCTGCTGTTTACCTATGACGAACTGCTGCGAACCGTGACGTCGATGGCGGGGACGCTGGAACCGACTCCGGTCGGCGAACCGGGGACAGCGTCGAGTTCGCTGCCGGCGGCGTCGAACCTGGCGTCGCGTTTGACGGCCATGGCGGCGCTGGCCGGGGGCGTGGTGATCGGCATCACGACGCTGGGCCTGGCGCTGATCGTGCGTCGTTATGACAACGCGGTGGCGGCGCACAGCCGTGAACTGGAGGCGGAACTCGAGGCGAAACTCTCGCAGGAGTTGTCCGCGCGGCACGCGCTGATCTTCGGCCTGGCGAAACTCGCCGACTATCGCGACACCGACACGGGCACGCACCTGGATCGCATCGCGGCGTACTCCGCGATGCTCGCGGAGGAAGTGCGCCCATTCTTTCCGGAGATTGATGACGAGTGGATCGAACGCCTTCGCCTCGCCTCGTCGCTCCACGACATCGGCAAGGTCGGGATTCCCGATGAGATTCTGCTCAAGCCAGGCAGACTGACGCCGGAGGAGCGAACGGTGATGGAAACGCACGCGGCCATCGGGGGCGAGACGCTCGCGGCCGTGCGCGGACGGTTTGGCGAAGATCCGCTGATCGACATGGCGATCGCCATCGCGATGGAGCACCACGAGAAGTGGGATGGTTCGGGGTATCCGAATCGCCTGGCTGGGGAGCGGATCACGCTGTCAGCGCGGATCGTGGCGCTGGCGGACTTCTATGACGCGATCACGTCGGAGCGGGTGTACAAGGCCGCGATGACGCATGAAGAGGCCCGCGAACTGATTCGCCAGGGTCGTGGGACGCACTTTGAGCCGGTGATCGCCGATGCGTTTGAGCGTCGTCAGGATGAGTTTGATCGCGTGCGGCGCAGACTTCAGACCATCACGCTGGAGCGCGGGCGCACGTCGCGCCGGCAGGCGCTTGCGGCCGCGTGAACTCGATCAGAGCCGCGAGGTGAGCAGCACCGGCGAAGGCTGCCCGGCGCCGCCAGAGGCGAGGATCGCCAGTCGCGTGTTCGGCTGCATGACGAGTTTGACTTCGCGCTGCATGAAACGTCCGTCGGACGAGAAGTTCGCGAGGCGCTCGGCCACGGCGCCTTCGTCGTTGAGCACGACGAGGGTGTATGAACGGCCGTCATCGACGGGCAGGCGGTCGCAGATGAGGTAGGCCGTGCGCGATTCGGGGTCGAACCACAGGGTGGCCTGTCCCTCGTACGTCGTTTCGCTGGGGGTGAAGCGGACGCGTTGAAACTCGCCGCTGAGGAGCAGGTCCTTGACGCCCGGGCCAAGGGCGCGGACGCTCTCGTCCGTGAAGTTGTTCTCGCGAATGCGCTGATCGAGCGTCTTGAACTGGTCGCGAAGTTGCATGGTGGTCGCGCCGAGGACGACCGCGGCGGTCAGCAAGCCGATGGCCGACGCTCGCCAGATTTTGGAGACGCCACGGCTGGGGACGAGGTCCATCGAGCCGTGACGGCGATGGGTCTGATCTTTGCGGGTCGTGGGGGTGACGGCGGGGTGCTGGGTGGCGCGCACGTCGCGTTCGGCGGCCATGGCGGCGCGAACGCGGGAGATCACCGCGTCTCGCAGCGATTCCGGCGGGTCCACTTCGGGCAGCCAGTCGATATTGATGGCAAGACGAGCCTGCTCATTGCGGACGTGCTCTCGCACCTGCGGCGAGGCATTGTCGAACGCCCGAAGAAACTGCGCTGATTCCTCCGGCTCCAGCAGCCCGAGCGAATGCAGCAGCGAGTGCTCAATCAGTTCTTGAATCCTCATGTCGGCAACTCCTCACTCCCCCGCTCACGCAACCGCACGAGCGCTCTGCTCAGCGCGGACTTGATTGTTCCGATTGGCGCTCCGAGTTCTTCACCGATCTGTCGCAGCGTCTGCCCGCCGAGATACGCGCGGGTCACCACGGTTCGCTGGAGTTCGGGCAGATCGGCGACTCGCTCGAGCAGCACCTTGAAGCGCTCCTGCTCGTCGAGATTCTCCGGCATGCTCTTCGCATCGACCTGGCCGGCGTACAGCGACTCATCGAGCGTCGCCGACGGGCGAAGTCGCGCCTGGCTCCGGCGAAGCCGATCCACCAGTTGTCTGCGAGAGATGAGCATGATCCACGTCACCAGGGCTGCTTTCTTCGGATCAAATCGGTCCGCCGTCTTCCATAAACGCACAAAGACTTCCTGCACTGCATCTTCCGCCTCGGCCTTGGTCGGAGAGGCCTGATAGGCCATCCGATACACCAATGGACCGAATCGATCATACAACTCGGCGACGGCCTGTTCGTCATCGCTAGCCACCCGGGCCATGAGTTTGACGTCAGCCTCATCGTTTCGTTCGGGATGTTTTTCGGACCGAGCCATCTCCAACCCACGACCCCGCCGCAAGCACGATTCCAGCCACACGCCGGAACTTCCGCTGCGCCATCCCTTTATACGCGAGGGAGGATGATACGGATCCCGGAGTTCGACGTCCTGTAACCCGTGATAACACCTATTCCGGACGCAATTGGGTAGTTTTCCCGATTTCAAACACGGAATTTGACTTGTATCTTGACCAGAACTCTGATACCCTGATTGAAGGGTTCGTGTCCGGACTGTGGGGAACGTGCTGTGGTGACACACCCAGGACCAGTCAAAGGCGAGCGTACCGTGGCGCAACCGCGGAGTGGTTCGGCACGCCGTGGATTCAGCATCGTTGACGTGATGGTCTCGATCACGGTCATCATGATTCTGATCGCGCTGCTTACTCCGACACTCGCGGCCGTGAATCGCACCGCGCAGCAGGTCGTGTGCAGTTCGAACGTTCGTCAGATCGGGATCGGGATTCTGTTCTTCGCGGATGACCACCGCGATCGCATTCCGCAGAGTGCCTTCGTGACGAGCGGACCCAACGCGCGCTATTCACCCGAGCAGATGATGAAGATCCGCGTCGAACGCGTGCCGGACAGCGTGCCGCGCGACGACTGGGACGGCCTGGGACACCTGTTCGTCGGCGAATATCTCCCGGTGGCCGGGTTGTACTACTGCCCGGCCCACAAGGGCGAACATCCGATCTCTCGCTACAACGACATGTGGAACAACGCCTACGGCACGATCTTTTCGAACTATCAGTATCGCGGTCGCGGCCCGGGCAGCGAGATGCACTTGACACGGATCGAGCCAAGCCAGGCAGCGCTCGTCACCGACGGCCTGCGGTCGCAGTTGGACTTCAGCCACGGCAACGGATGCAACGTGCTTCGCGCCGACATCTCCGTCGTCTGGTACGCCGATACCGATCGCAAACTCTTCAACAGCCTGCCCGCTTCACCCGGCGAGATCACGCCCGGCACGGTCACCACCGCATGGCAGCAACTTGACCCGATCACGCTCCGCGGCGGAAATTGACCCAACACACCAACCATCAGCGACCTTCAGCGATGAAGGCGGTATCCTTTTTGCACGCAGACCATTTCTTCCAAACACGGAGAATCCCCTGATGATGGCGACAAAGTCCAACGTTCACACTCGTGTCAGCGCTGTGTGCCTGGCGATCCTCGCGCTGGCATCCACGGCCGTCGCCCAGCTCACCCCCGCCCGCACGTATTACGGCGTCAACCGCGCGATCCCCATGACTGCGGACGTGCCCTCCGGCGAAGAGGGGGAATTGTTCATCGACCTTCTCGCCCCGGGCACGGCGGAGCGGCTGCAAAGCGCGTCGATCGTGGCCGGGTCGGTTGATCTGGCGGGGCTCTTTCCGCTGCTGTGGACGACGCAGAACCCGCGAACGCTGTATGCGCAACTGCGCGTGGCGGAGAAGCCCATCGGCCCGGCCGTGGTGCTTCAGCCGATGCTCACGCCCGAGCGGGCGTCGATTGATCCTCAGACTCGGCGTGTGGTGTTCGCGCGGGCGCAGAACGTCTACTCGGGCCTTCGCGCGTGGGTCGATCAGCACGTTGTGTTCGACACGACCGAGGGGGAGATCGAGTTTCGACTCCGGCCGGATCATGCGCCCAACAGCGTGAGCAACTTCATGCACCTGGTCGAGGGCGGGTTCTACACCGACATTCCGTTTCACCGGGTGATCGCGATGCACCAATCGGGACAGCCGTTTGTGATTCAGGCGGGCGATCCGACGGGAACGGGTTCGGGCGGTCCGGGGTACTCGATTGATCTTGACAACAGCCGGCTGCCGCACCAGTTCGGCGTGCTGAGCATGGCGCGCGAGGGCGACCCGAACACGAATGGCTCGCAGTTCTTCATCTGCCTGAGCCGCCCGGCGACGCAGCACCTTGACGGCGCGTACGCGGCGTTTGGCGAGGCCGTGCGCGGCGAAAACGCCATTGTCGCGATCGAGCGTACGCCGATCGAGGATCAGCAGGCCGGGCGTCCATCGAATCCGCCGCGGATCAGGTCGGCGTGGCTGACGCCTGCGCCGCCCTATGGCCGTGGCCCTGAACCGGTGAAGCGTCCGCAGCCTGAGCCATCCGAGCGGTAGGCGCACGGCATCGACGTCGCGGTTGGCGACATCGATGGCACAGCACGAGTTGTAAGGCCCGAAGATTCTGATGAGGCTCAGCGTCGGCGACGCGTCGCGATCATCGCGGCGAAGCCGAGGATCACGGCCGCGCCGGGCGCGGGGATGGGCTGAAGGAAGTTCATCGCGACATAATCGCCGAGGGCCAGGCCGGAGCGATTGCCTTCGACGCCGTCGAAGATCCAATGGACGCCAAGATAAACGCGGCTGATGGCGTTTTCCCACGCGGCTTCGGTGAACGAGTTGAACGTGCGTTCAACATTGGGGGCGAATGGATCATCCGTGCCGACGGTGAAGGTGATGTCGTCGGTGCCGAAGAACGCCCGCATCACGGCCGCGTGCGCCGCGCCAAACGTCGCGTGCCCGGAGGTGTAGGCGGGAAATGGCGGATTGACGACGTTCAGCGGCTCCCACGTCGGGTCGCCTTGCGTGAGTGGGTTGCCATCGTTCTCGCCTTCGTGGATGCCGGTGACGGGGCGCCAGAAATCGAGTTCGGTGTTGTACTTCGCGTCCCACGCGGCGACAGCCGCGTCGCCCATCGCGAGATTCACCAGCGCGAAGAGCCGCGCCTTTTCGTATGTGTTCAAGCCCTGCTCCCTTGCAACGACGCTGGTGATGTAGTTGAGGTGTCCCGGTGGCTTGTAGGTTCCGTCGAAGTCGTTCCCCCAGAAGTGGGCGATCTCGGTCTGCTCGGGGGTGCGAAGGGAGTTGAAGCGCCGCCCGTAGTCCTTGACCTGGTTGTATGCGTCGGCGTATTCCTGGCTGCTGAGCGCCGGCGGCGGCGGCGGACGGAACTGGTCGCCGCTGGTCATGGTGAAGGGCGTGACGTTGCCCCAGTGTGGCGCGTGCGGCGCACTGAGGTCGGGAGGTGTCGGACGCCAGTGGCCCGGGCCCGGCGTCGGCTGATAGACGATCGGATTCTGGGAGCCGTCGTTTGCGCGGGCGGCGATGACGGCCTGGGCGGCGGCGATGCCAAGATCAAACCCACGCTGCCGCGCGATCGGATCAGGCTCGCGCGACATCGCCTGGCTCAACTTGGCATCGAACTCAGCCTCCATGCTCGGGTACGCGGCGCAGAGGATCTGATGGGCGGCCTTGGCCGCGGCGACTCGTCGCGAGGCGCCCTCGGCGTTGGGCAACGTCCCGAGATACGGCGTATACCCGCCCTGAATCGAGTTCATCGCCTCGAACATGGCGATGTGCATCATCGCGCCGGTGCGGGCGATGGGGCACGGCCCGCCGCCGGTCTCGCGAATCGCGTCGCGCAGCATGGCGTCCCAACTCGAAATCACGTCATCGCCATGCGCTGCGCCCGACACTGCGACCAGCAATGCGCCTGCTGCGCACGCCGCCAACTTGCCTTGTGTCATGTCTCACTCCCGATGTGTGTGTGACGGCGCCGCCAGCGGGCAGCGCTTTCGTCGCGTTTGGGATCATTGTCGCAGATTGACGATTGGGAATCAAGGGCAAGGATGCGCCGTGGCCGCAATTGGGTTCAACGGCGAGGAAATCTGCCGGTACGATAACGGTGGCTGGTCTTCATGGTTCCATTGACGCACTCATCTCACGGAGGTTCACATGCGAACGCGACTGATGCTCATTGTGGTGCTGGCGTTGTGCGGTGCCGGATGTGACCAATCGCCCTCGACATCCAAGGCAATCACTGGTTCTGCGGCTGCGGGCCGATCGGCCGCGTCGGCGATCAACCTGCGGGATGTGGAGATGGCCGTGCGGCAGTTTGAGATTGACTTGGGGCGTCTGCCGACGGATCAGGAGGGTTTGGCGGTGTTGGCGGATGCGTCGAAGATCGATGCGAGCCAGCGTGATGGGAGCCGGTGGGCCGGGCCGTATCTGGATGCGGCGCACCTTGTGGATCGGTATGGGCAGCCGATCGTGTTTCGGCGGACGGAGGATGGTTTCGTGCTGATTTCGTATGGCGAGGATGGCCAGCCTGGCGGCACGGGTCGCGCGGCGGACTATGAGCATCGTGTGCGTCTGTAGATTGGGTGGCTCGTCACTCCGTGGCGAGTCTCGTGGGTACTCGGCGACTCCGTGGCGGGATGATCTTTGTCCAAGGGGCGTCACGTCCCCGCGCCAATCTCCTCACACCAAGAGCGTGAACCCGCTTCCTCATCGCGAAAGCGTGATGGTCGGTCTATGGGGACGCAGACACCGCTCGCGGAGCGAGCGGACCACCCCTGACACCGCTCGCGGAGCGAGCGTTCTACCCGGGACAACGCCTGTCGGGTCGTACGACATGGGTCAAATAGGCGAATTGTTCCATGTGGAGGTTGCGAACGGCGAATCCTGAGGTAGGTTCATCAGTGGGTCAGGAACGAGTCGTTCGTTCTGTCAGTCAAAGTCGTTGGAGCGGGGCGTATGCCCCTCCCCTCTTTCCGTGAGGAGAAGTCTTTATGAAGTACGGTATCACTGCGCTTGTGGGAGTCGCGGGCATCGCAACGGCCGCTTTCGGCCAGGCCGGTTGGCGAGTCGATGTGAGCAACAACATCACCGGACCGGGTCAGAATTCGGCGGAGATCACGATTTCGGCGTTCTTCGCCGCTTCCGATCACGCCTTCGGCGCTGCGTTGTTCAACGTCATCGCCGATGAGGCGGGTTGGGTCGCGGGATCGAACGAAGTGCTCCTGCCTCCTCCGGCAAATCCCGGCGTGATCGCCGGTGGTTCGATCACGGGCATCACGGCGGGTCAGATTCACTTCCCGCCGGTCGTTCTGGCGAACACGGCCAATCCGATCGCGGCGTGGAAGGCCACCTGGTCGACCAATGACTTCTCGCCGCGCGTGGTGAACGTGCGCACCGAGACGACGCGCTTCGACGTGTACATCAGCGCCACGACGCCGCAGTCGGCGAGCCGGCTGTCGGGTCTGCTCGAAGGTGCGGGCGAGATCCGCATCGTTCCCGCGCCGTCCGCCCTGGCTCTGCTGGGCCTCGGTGGTCTGGTTGCCGCCCGCCGGCGACGCTGAACGGTTGCTCGGCCTGACCGAGATTCGTGACAATCATCGGGCCATCGCCGGAACGGCGATGGCCCGCTTTGTTGCGCCCGGGGGACATAGGATTGCCCGATGTGCAGTTCAGTTCCGTTCGACGACACCGTCAACACAATGGGGAATGCCATGAACATTCGATCGTCACGCATGGGGGTCATCGCCGGCGGCGCGCTGGCCGCTTCGCTGCTCCTCGCGGGCTTTGGCGTCGGCGCACTGCAGAACACCAGCGTGCGAGCGCAGCCGGCCACGGCCGTCGCCGTCGTGGACTTCTCCCGCGTGCTCGAAGCACTCCAGGAGCCAAAGGACCGCGACGCGGATCGGCGATTGCGAGCCGAGCAACTGAGCAAGGAACTCGAGGCCGAACGGAAGCGTCTTGAGGCACTCGAGGAAGAAATCAATAAACTGCCTCGAAACACACCTGAGTGGCGAGACCTTGTGCTTCGCGGGCTTCAGGATGCGGCGGCGCTCAAGGCCCGGCAGGAAACGCACCAGGCCTTCCTCGATCAAGAGAAACTGGATTTTCTTCGCGAGATCTATGGCAAAGTGACGGACGCGGTCAATCGCGTGGCCGTGCGCGACGGGTGGGAACTGGTGCTGATTGACGACCGCAGCATCACGCTACCGAAGGCTCAGTCGGGTCGCAACGCGGTTGACGCGGCGATTGCGAGCAAGCGCGTCATCATGGCCGCGGAACGCATTGAACTGACCAACCAGGTCATCACCATGATGAACAACGAATATCAGGCCCGTCGTCCATGACTTCGGACGGTCCCCTAGACCCATCGGCGCTGACCACGGGCGCTGTGGCGGCGATGGTCGGCGCGACGATCATCGGCCGTGAGGATCTGCCGCTCACGGGTCTGGCAGGGATCGACCAGGCTGGGCCGGGGGCGTTGACGTTTATTCGTTCTCGCGAGTACGCGGCGAAGTGGGCGACGAGCCGTGCCACGGCCGCGCTGGTTTCGACCGGCCTTGAACCCATGGGGCACGATCCATCGTCGCGGTCGCTGCTGATGGTTCCGGACGCGGATGCGGCGTTGCTGCGATTGCTGGAACGACTCACGCCGCGTGTGACGCATCAGGCGGGAGTTCACGCGACGGCCGTGGTGGATCCAACCGCGAGCGTCGAGGGTGCGTGGATCGGGCCGTGGTGTACGGTCGGTGCGGGTGCGATGGTTGGGGCGGGCAGTGCGCTGGCGGCGAATGTGAGCCTGGGCGCGAAGGTTCGTGTTGGCGCGGGGTGTGTGCTGCATCAGGGCGTCGTGGTGCAGGATCGGTGCATCATTGGCGATCGGTGCCTTGTGCATCCGGGGGTGGTGATCGGCGCGGATGGTTTCGGGTATCTGCCCTCGCCGCGCGGGCACATGAAGATCCCGCACATCGGCATCGTGCGCATCGAGTCCGACGTTGAGATCGGCGCTAACACCTGCATCGACCGCGCCAAGTTCGGCGAGACCATCGTCGGTCAGGGAACCAAGATCGACAACCTCGTGCAGATCGGGCACAACTGTCGCATCGGCCGGCATTGCATCATCTGTGGACAGGTCGGGCTTGCGGGGTCCGTCGAGGTGGGCGATGGCACGGTGATCGGGGGGCAGGTGGGCGTGGCGGACAACCGGCGCATCGGCGCGGGCGTGATGATCGGCGCACAATCCGGCGTCATGGTCGATCTCGCCGATGGCGCCAAGGTGTTCGGATATCCGGCCGGGCCGGCCAGCGCCATGTTGCGCAACTACGCCCTGCTGCAGCACCTTGCCGAACACATCGCGCGAATCAAGACTCTGGAGAAGCGCGTGGGCACGCTGGAGTCCAGCGCTGCGGCGCCACATCCATGAGCGGCGCCACACATCGAACTCTCGCACGCCCCGTCGAAGTTGACGGCGTTGGCTTGTTCACGTCGCGGCCGGTGCGGGTGCGCATGTTGCCCGCATCGCCCGGCGAGGGCATCACGCTGCGACGGCTGGATGTTCGCGAGGCCGTGCCCATTCCCGCGCTGATCGACGACCTTGCCTCGACGCCGGCGCATCCGGCGTTCGCGTCGATGCCTGCGCGATCCACATCGCTCGCACGCGGCGACGTCAGAGTCGACACTGTCGAGCACATCCTGTCCGCGCTGGCGGGCATGGGCGTGACCGATGCGAGGATCGAACTCGACGCGGCGGAGTTGCCCATTGATGATGGATCGGGCGTTGTGTTCGCGACGGCCATCGCACGGGCAGAGACGCGAGACCTGCGAACGCCGATCGAGCCGCTGATTCCGGCGTCGAGCGTGCGCATCGAGGGCAAGGGGGGGGCATTCATCACGGCCGACCCGGCGGAGGTCGCGTCGTATACCTATGAACTTGACTATGGCCCAGACTCGCCGATCGAGCGGCAGACGGCGACATGGGATGGCTCACCCGGGACATATTTGCGCGAGATCGCACCGGCGCGGACGTTCTGTCTGCTCGACGAAGCCACGGCCATGAAGCAACTCGGGCTTTTTCAACGGTTTTCGCCGCGAGATCTGCTGGTATTCGGGCCGGGGGGACCGATCGACAACACGCTTCGCTGGGCGAACGAACCGGCACGGCACAAGGTGCTGGACCTGATCGGCGACTTGTCGCTGGTTGGGCGTCCGCTTGTGGCGCGGGTTGTGGCGCATCGGTCCGGACACTCGCTGAATCACGAGATGGCGCGACGGTTGCGCGAGATTTGATGTTGGGTTTGTTCGACGTGCGGAGGAGTGTT
>CAZTPJ010000024.1:0-30083 GCA_964614515.1 uncultured Phycisphaeraceae bacterium
CAGTCGTGCTACCCCGACTGCGACCAGTCCACCGGCCAGGGCGTCTTGGACATCTTCGATTTCCTCTGCTTCGGCAACAAGTTCGCCGCGAACGATCCTTACGCCTGCGACTGCGATCTGTCCACCGGTCTCGAAGTATGTGACATCTTCGACTTCCTCTGCTTCGGCAACGCTTTCCAGGCCGGATGCCCTTGAATCCCTGCGAGGTGCCATGAAAGCGAATCCAAGATCCCGCGGCGGTAGGGGTTGACATCGCCGAAGTAACGGACGGGCATGTCCTACAGTCAGGCCGAACTGAACGCCAATCGGCTGATCCCGCGCTAGTCGTCTTCATTCGTACATCCAGCCGCTCAGGGTCAGTTCGGGTACTGTGTCTCCGCGTGGCGATCGCAGGACCGATGAGTCGGGATGGACTTTGGGCGATCCTGTGGTCCTATAACGGTCAACGCTTGCACCCGACTGGTTAGGAACGGTGGTACCGGCTCTGGGCTGTGCCCTCCCACGAGTTCAAGAGAATAGTAATGCGCAGCCTGGCGTTCGCCCCGTCTTCGACCGGCTCCCACCCGCGCCGCTGGCTGTTGCGTACCCCAACTTGACGGTTGCACGGATCCTGCGAGACAATGCGGCCATGACGCCCGAAGCGGGTATGGATCCGAGTCCGTCACAATCGTCGAGCGGAAGTGACCGCGTGCCGTGCAACGATCTCGTCACGGCCGTGTACGACCAACTTCGCGCCATCGCGCATCGTCAAATGTCCCAGGAGCGCATCGGGCACACGTTGCAGGCGACAGCGCTTGTACACGAGGCCTACGCGAGGCTGGCGGATGCAGGGGTCAAGTGGTCAGGCCCTGCGGGGTTTTATCACGCGGCGGCTGAGGCGATGCGTCGCATCCTGATCGACCATGCGCGAGCTAAAGCCACGGACAAGAGAGGCGGGGGCCTTCGGGCATTAGAACTTGACGACGTGCTGGACTTGGCCGCCGCGAATGATCCCGCGCAGGTCATGTCACTGGACCGGGCGTTATCTCGCCTTGAGATGGAGGATGCGCGGGCAGCCGAGGTTGTTCGATTGCGCTTCTTCGCGGGTCTGACCATCGACCAGACGGCGACCGCCCTCGGGCAATCGCGCAGGACGGTGTTGCGAGATTGGGAGTTTTCCCGGGCGTGGCTCGTGGAAGAATTGGAGAGCGAATCGGACTTGTGACGCGTTCGAGGAGGTCGGTGAGTGCATTCTGGGCGGTCAGTGAAGGACGTGTTCAACGAGGCGCTTGAGTATCCGACCTCAGATCGCGCCGCGTTCTTGGACCGCGAGTGCGCGGGAGATACCAAACTGCGAAGCCGTGTTGAACGGCTGCTGGGCGCGCATGAACGGGGCACACGGTTTCTCGCTTCGCAGAGGGAAGTGCTTGCGTCGGTGCGGAGCGAGTCGGCGTCGGTGGAAGGCCCTGGAACGGTGATTGGACGATACCGCCTGCTTGAGATGATTGGCGAAGGCGGGTTCGGTTCGGTGTTCTTGGCTGAACAACAAGAGCCGGTGAACCGGCGCGTGGCGCTGAAGATCATTAAACTTGGCATGGACACACGCCAGGTGATTGCGCGCTTCGAAGCCGAACGACAGGCGCTGGCGATGATGGATCATCCGAACATCGCGCGCGTTCTGGACGCGGGCGCGACCGAGAGCGGACGGCCGTATTTCGTGATGGAACTCGTACATGGAGATCCGATCACGCAATACTGCGACGCATGCGACATGGACACAGACGATCGCCTGGATCTTTTCGTTCAGGTGTGCCATGCCGTGCAGCACGCGCATCAGAAGGGGATCATCCACCGCGACTTGAAGCCGTCGAATGTCCTCGTGGCCGAGGTCGATGGGCGTCCGCGCCCGAAGATCATTGACTTCGGCATCGCCAAGGCCGTGGAGGGACGACTCACCGATCACACGCTTTTCACCGAGTTTCGCCAGTTGATCGGCACGCCGGAATACATGGCGCCGGAACAGGCGGCCGGACCGGACGTGGACACACGCAGTGACATTTATTCGCTCGGTGTGCTGCTGTATGAGTTGCTCGCCGGTTCGCCGCCGTTCGACCCACAGCGTCTCCGGTCCGCGGCGTGGAATGAGCTGCTGAGTATCATCGCCGAGGAAACGCCTCCAAGGCCCAGCACGCGGATTTCCATGATGAAGGATGCGGCGAGCGTCGTCGCGGCGCATCGTCGGAGCGAGCCGGACCGGCTACGGAGGCGGCTTCGCGGAGACCTCGACTGGATCGTCATGCGCTGCCTTGAGAAGGACCGGAACCGTCGGTATGCCACGGCCAATGCGTTGGCGATGGATGTTCAGCGGCATCTGCGCGAAGAACCCGTGGCGGCGGGACCTCCGAGCGTCGCCTACCGGTTGGGAAAGTTTCTTCGGCGCTGGCGTGTGCCCGTGACCGTTGGCACCGCGGGGTTCCTGCTGTTGATCGGTGCGACGGTGTTAAGCACGTCGCTTTGGCTGCGAGCCAGCGCCAATGCCGCCAGGGCGGTCGAAGCGGAGAGCGCCGCGACCGACAAACTCTGGGAGTCATATCTCTCGCAGGTTCAGGCTCGCAGGCGCACGCCCGACATGGGCCGTCGTTTTGAATCCCTGAGAATCATCGGCGACATGGCGGCGATCCGACCGTCGATGGAAGTGCGCAACGAAGCCATCGCGGCCCTCGCCCTCCTCGACGCACGAAAAATCGCATCAACGCCTGATTTCGGTGCTGACCTGGCATTCGGGTCGTCGCCCTCGGTGGATTGGTTTCTGCTTTCGCGGCCCAATGGAGAGACTGAAATCCGCGACATCGCCGGTGACTCGACTCGGGGAGTGATCCCGCGCCGAATCTCGGGGCGAGCGTGGATTCAGACGGTGAGTTTTTCGGCCGATGGTACGCGGGGGGCGGTGCGAACGGTGGGTGTGGACGGGCGCATCGTGGCCGGAGTCTGGGACTTCACAAGCACATCGTGCCTGGTGGAGATTCCGACGGAGGGGCGTTTCGCGCTCTCGCCCGATGGCATGTCGCTGGCAGTGGCCGATGTGCATGGGGTGCGGGTGTACGATGTTGACACCGGTCAGGAACGGTGGCGGCGCCCGTGCGTCGAGTCGGTTTTCCTGAGCATTCGACCGAGACATGAGCAAGTCTGCGTGATTCCTCGGCTCGAGCGAACGATGTGGCTCTTCTCCGCGCGGACCGGCGAACTTGAGCGCGAAGTGGAACTCCCCGCGGCCGTGGGCGGAATCAACTGGAGCCAGGATGGTGATCGCGTGGCCCTGGGATGCACGGACGCGACCGTGTACGTAAGTGAGCCAGGCAATCTTGACTCGTGGATCAACCTGAATGGGCATCAAGCCCTGGTGACGGAACTGGATTTCGATCCTCGCGGCTCGTATCTGCTGACGGATTCCTGGGACGCGACAGCGCGGGTGTGGGATCTGTTGACGCACCAGTGCGTGCTGGTGCTGCCAGACGGCAAGTCGTGGCTGACGCATTCGCCGGAGAGACTGATCGCGTTCGAATCGACGAGCCCCAACACTCGGCGATTTGCGCACTACGAACTCGCCCGGTCCAGCGTGTTTCGATGCGCCGTCGCTCGTCAAGGCGGGCTGGAAACCACGGAGCGTCCGTTGTTGGCGCACCATCCGACGATTCCGGTGGTGGTGACCGGGCTTGCATCCTCGTCAACATTGATCTTCTGGACGCCGGGGATGGACCGAGTACTCGGCGCGTATGAGACGGACCCGGTCAATGGAATTGCGTTTTCACACGCGGGTGATGCGTTCTATACGACGGGTGAGGCGGGACTTCAGAGGCACGCTTGCGAACTGATCGACGACGTACTGTTTGTCGGGCCGCGGACCACGGTTCTCACGCAGCCCGGCGATGCGGTGGGCCTGTCGAATCGGGAGCTCGCCGCCATCGTGCTTCCAGTTGGCAGCGCGCGAGCGGCACACAAGATCACGCTCGATGGCACACCCTCGGTTGAGAGCAGGACGTTGCACGCGCCGTCGATGGGGTTGACCGTCAGTCCGGGAGGCGAGTACGCTGCGTTCTTCACATGGCACCACCGTGATGTCTCGATCTGGGATCTGCGTGATGGTTCGATGCGCGTACTGGGACTCGATACGCCCGCGTTCGCCTGCTTCAGTCCCGATGTCCGTCACCTGGCCGCCTCGGCGTGGGGAAGCGACCATGTCTTCGACGTTTCGACGTGGAGCGAAGTAGGCCGATTCGAAGTCCTCGACGCGATGCCGTACCCAGCGCGTGCCGCCTACTCGCCCGATGGCACGCTCTACGCCCGTCCAATCGGGATGAATCGTGTGCGTCTGTTCGACGCGGCGACCTTCACGGAACTCGCCACGCTGGAGGCACCGGTTCCCTTCGCCATCCACTGCGTGGCGTTCAGCCGCGACGGACGCGCCCTGCTCGCCGCCACAAATCGAGCCCACGTCGTATATGTCTGGGATCTGTGGGAGTTGCGGAACGAATTGCGCGGTCTGGGACTGGACTGGCCCGCTCCCGCCATGGCAACGCCACCGCGCGAGCCTCGCTCAGTTCGGGGGATGCATGTGATCCATGAGCCCGTGCCCTGACCCGTGATTCGAGATTGGTTCGCGCCATCCCTTCAGCCACCCGTGCAGGCGGGTGTGGCGACATGATCCCTGGCAACCCGTTCATGCGAACAAGGCCGAGTGACGTCCGCTCGTGACACCGCTACGGGCAGTTTCCCGCCTAGAGCATTGTTGGTCGCAGCCATGTCGCCGGGCGTATCCGGACTGGCAGCGGCGGAGTTGCGCAACAGGAGGTCACAGTGCAACGGATCACGAATGAAGCAGGATCGAGTCTCAAACCACGTCCACGAGGGTGGCCTTTGGCTGCGGCCATAGGCATGAGCGCAGCGACCGCGGTCTTCGGGCAAGACCATTGCACTGGCTGCGCGTCGGAGTCCATGTGGGAATGCCGTACGCCGGATCCCAGCAGCTCTCCCGACGGGTTGTGGGTCATCAACCTGTGGCCGGGCGGCATCGTGCCGTACGTCTTTGACGCCGGCGTCACGCCCGAGAACCAGCAGAAGGCGCTGGCTGCGATGACGACGATCGAGGCCGTGTGCAATGCCCGGTTCATACCTCGAAACGGCCACCCCAACTACGTCGTCATCAGATCCGACACGTCGAGTTACTCGTCCCGGATCGGGATGGCTGGCGGCCAGCAAACTGTGGGCATTTTTCCCTGGGATGCGCACTACGTCATCGTACACGAACTCATCCACGCCCTCGGCGCATGGCACGAAAACCAACGCCCCGACCGCGACGCCTACATCACGATCAACTTCCACAACATCTTGCCCAATCAGCAGTCAAACTTCACCACGCGCGAAGCCAACATCTTCGGGTGGTACGACTTCGACTCCGTCATGCACTACCGCCGCTTCCAATTCACGTCCAACGGCCATCCCACCATCGACATGAATCCGGGGTACGAACGATGGAAGCACCGCATCGGTCAGGTGTCGCGCCTGAGCACGGGAGACATCTGGCTCTTGACCGAGATGTACGGCGGGCCACGTCCGCCCGGAGTCTTCGATCTTCAATCACCGGGACTGGACGCCATCGTCGGCGTCGGCTGGTCGCCCTCGTTCTCCTGGACGCCGGCCGAACTCGCCGACTCGTATCGACTGCTCGTGGACGATGACTTTCTTTTTGGCAGCCCGGCGATCGATGTGACGCTCGCTGCAAGTTCCTATGCCGGCGGCGTTCTTGAGAACGGCAAGGTGTACTACTGGACCGTGCGGGCACAGAACTCCAACGGCGTCACCGTCCCTTGGCACACGCCCATCGGCGCGTTCCACACCGGCGCAGGCGTCGCACCCACTCTGTACGTCGATGACTCAGCCACACCCGGCGGAGATGGCTCATCATGGGCAACAGCATTCCAGGACCTTCAGCATGCGCTGGCGATGGCAGCGTGCGCGGGCGGCTCACCTGTCGAGATCCGCGTGGGACAGGGAACCTACAAGCCCGATCGCGGCGGCGGAGATCGCGAGGCGAGTTTCGTGCTTCGCTCGAACTTCACGCTGCTCGGCGGGTTCGCTGGCCACGGCGCCGTCAATCCCAATGCCCGCGACATCGTTGCTTATCCCACCATCCTCAGTGGCGACCTCGCCGGCGACGACGGCCCGGCGTTCCAGAACTACCAAGACAACAGCATGCACGTCATCTGGATGGCCGGGCAGCGAGCGGGCCGCGTGACGATCGATGGTTTCGTCGTCACAGCCGGAAACGCCGACGGCCAGTTCTTTCCCACCGGGCAGGGCGGCGGGCTGTGGGCCGATGATTGCGACCTCCTGGCGAGGGACTGCACGTTTGTCGCCTGCCGGGCCACGGTCGAGGGCGGCGGAGCCTTCATCCAGGCGTCAGACGCATCCCTCGAGCGATGCGCCTTCATCGGCAACCTTGCCGTCTCTGAGGTGTTCGCTCGCGGCGGGGGATTTCAACTCTACAACGGCTGGCGCGACGTCACGATCGACGCGTGTTCCCTCGTCGATAACGAGGCGTACCGCGGCGGCGGCGCCCACCTGCAATTCTCCAACGCGACGCTCCGCAACACGATCGTTGAGGGGAACACGGGAACTCGTTCAGGCGGCGGCATCATGGTGGCCGACGCCATCGCCGAGTTCCACGGCTGCACCGTGGTTGGCAACGCGGCGACGGCGCCGGTCGCCGGCGGGCTCGGCGGGGGGCTTCTCGCGGGATCAGTCTTCAACATGCCCAGCGAAATGCGGCTGATCAACTGCCTCGTCACGGGCAATACGGCAGCCAACGGAGGCGGCGGCGTCGAAGCCGAATTCGGCGCTCGCGTCTCAATGGTCAACTGCACCGTCACCGCCAACAACGCCCCCACCGCCGGCGGCGTGTACCTCTTCAGCAACCAGGCGAACCCGAGCACGACTTCCGCCGAACTCGTCAACACCGTCGTGCATGGCAACGCCAGCGCGCAGATTGTCGAGGCGGGACCGCGCGTCGTGACCACCGTCACGTACTCCAACATCCAGGGCGGCTGGCACGGCACCGGAAACATTGATGAGGATCCACTCTTTGTCGGATCTGGTCCGCATCCGTACTTGATCGCCCCGGATTCTCCATGCGTGGACGCGGGCGACAACACGGCCGTTCCCGCCGTCGTGCTGACCGATCTGATCGGCAACCCACGCTTCATCGACGAACCGTCCCGTCCCGACACGGGCGTCGGCCCGCCGCCAATCGTTGATATGGGCGCCTACGAGGTTCAATCTTGCTACGCCGACTGCGATCCTTCCACCGGCCCTGGCATCCTCGACATCTTCGACTTCCTCTGTTTCGGCAACCTGTTCGCCGCCAACGATCCCTATGCCTGCGACTGCGATACCACCACCGGCCAAGGAGTGTGCGACATCTTCGACTTCCTCTGCTTTGGAAACGAATTTGATAAAGGGTGTTCGTGATTGGCGATTGGACATCGTGCACGCACGGCCCAGTGGGTCGTAAGGCCGCCTGGTTCCTGGCACGCGCGCATCTTCCTGCGTCGCGCACGACGAATGACCGAAGACATTCTCAGTCCGCGGTGGACACTGACGACTTCAACTTCGCAGTCGATCTCTCGAGCGAGCTTGATACGCCGTCTATCGTTGCGATGTGCGGCGGCGATTGAGTACTCCGTACGAAGACGCAAGCCACGCTCTACGCCGCGATCATTCGCGAGATCGCCGCCAAGGGACGCGAGTCGCGCTTCAAGCAGTCCGCGCGCGGCACGTTCGCATCAACAACTGTGGCCGTGGAGCGAGCCACATCGCTTTCACGCGATGGGCTGCACGACCGCGCGGGCCACCCCTCCACTCCACGTCGGGGTTTTCTCTTCGGCCAGCGTTCGCGATGAGTCATCGCCGACGGGCATGCGTCAATCCGTGTCGTCTGCGCGGACAAGACGCTGTCTGCCGGCGATGAGCCAGATGAAGCCGGCAACTCCGGGCAACCCGATCACGACGCCGAACGCCACCGCGAGAAACACGATCGACATGAGCACGGCCAGAGGCGAACCCTCTCCGGTGGCCGGATCCTCCCACGGCAAGAGCGCCCGGGTCACCGCAGGCGCCATCGCGATCGTCAACCCGGCCGTCACCGCGACCACGCCAAGCAGCCACGTCCAGCGTCGTCGCCGCCACAGGAGCGCCGAAGCAATTACATTCGCCACCGCGACGAAAAAGTACCAACTTGCAAACGAACTTGCCAACAGCGATGGCTGCCATCCCGCTGGGTTATAGCCCTGATTCTGTGCGACACCTGGAGCCATGGCGATGAAAGCGATGCACAGCACGGCCAGGCCCACGAGCGCCAGCGACCAGCACGCATAGCACACCATCATGACGTGATCAAACGTGGTTGGGCCGGACGAATGCGTTGAATGGACCATCGGCTCTTCCTCCATCAGACGCATGAGAAATGTTCCTTACATACGCGCGGTCATGCCGAGCGGTTCGCACCATCACAAGATCGTTCGAATGCGCGGCACGCGAGTGGCTCGGCTTCAGCCTCCCGGTTCGGCTCCGCCGGAGGCTGCTCAGTACCTTGCGGGTTACCCATCCCCGGTTCCGGCCTCGGGCCGTAGAACCGCGCCCCTTCACGCACGCCTCATGACGGCATGTGGAATCGACGATAGCATTATGCTATCATTGTCAACACGGCCGGCGCCGGGAGACACGATCATGGCGCAGATTCTCATTCGAGGGCTGACCGAAGAGACAGTCAAGCGACTCAAGGACCGGGCCCGCCGCGCGGGCCGCTCGCTCCAGGGCGAGGTCAAGCAGGTACTCGAACGCGAAGCCAAAAAGTACTCGATTGAAGAGGCCCTCGATCGCGCGGAACAGATTCGACGACAGTTCGCGGGACGCGAGTTCCCCAACAGCGTGGATCTCATCCGCGAAGACCGGGATCGATGAGCCGGCTCGTCGTTGACGCCAGTGTCGTCGCCAAGTTGTACTTCCCGGAAGTACACTCGGAACAGGCCGAAGCCGCGCTCCGCCGCAAGCGCACCGTGCTGCTCGCGCCCGACCTGCTTCACATCGAACTCGCCAGCATTGCGTGGAAGCGCCTGGGCCGGGGCGATATCGACGCGGCCACCGCGCGAATGATCCTGAGCGAGGGGATGAACCTGCCAATCACGGTTCATCTCTCGACAGCGTTCATCGCCAAGGCGATGGACCTCGCGATCGAGACCCAGCGCAGCGTGTGCGACTGCGTATGTCTGGCCGTGGCCATCGCCGAACGCGCCACGCTGCTGACAGCCGATGATCGCTTCGTTAGCGCGCTGCGCACGGGCCCATTCACGCGGCACATCTGTTGGATCGGTGAGGATTGATCGTGGTTCCATCATGCGCAGGTCTCGCGTAAGCCGTCGCCTGATTCTGCCTGCCGCTCGGCCGCCACCTGCGCGAACGTTTGACCCGTGGCGTGCAGCACCGGCTCGCGCCCGGTCAGCGAGGACCAGCACTGGAGAATCACATCGCAGTACGCCGGGTCAAGTTCAATGAGGAACGCACACCGCCCCGCAGTTTTGCGCGTTGTGCGCGTTCTGCGCGCTCAGGTCGCACAGGCCAAGTCATCGTCGAACGCCCCCCTCCCCCGGGGCCCCGCCACCCGCTGGGCCGCGGTCGCCCCACGCTCCCCCGACGTTGGCCCACGTCGCGCCCGTGTCACGGGCGCGGCCGGTGCGGCGTCTGATACTGTGCTCGAATTCAGCGCTGGTGAGTCTCCAGGATCCACTTCCACCCCGGCTGTCGCATCAGTACATCGGATTGGATTCAGGCCGGATGATTCAACGCAACCAGCGTGACCGCCTTTTCCGCCACCGTGGCCACCAGTGGCTGCGCACGCCGCACGAAGGGCCGATTCCGAAGCGCAATCGGCTACTCGCTGCCCGACGCCAGGACCAAGGGAACGCCGTGTGCAAGCGCCAGTGCAAGCGCCCGTTTGCGAAGCGGAGAACGGCGTCAAACGCGGGGTTTTCGATCGACGGCTCGCGCATTCCCACGCTGAGTGTCGGCAGTTCGATCCTCCTCGCCCGCTTTTCCTGATCGCTGTGGACAGGCGCGGACAGGGACGGCGGTCGGGAGTGTGTGCAAGCGTTTGTGGTATGGACACGCGCGGTCAGACTTGGGCCGCTGTGTCGCAATGCGCTGCAGGCCATCCATAGCGGGACGGCCGCATTCGAGGAATGTGTGCCGAACGTGTGTCGAAGGGCGCGGATGATGATCGTGCGGGCGTGTTCTTCCATCCTGATGACGACCACGCGCCGGCGTGAGTCGTTTCGGTGCGATCCCTGTGGCGACGAATCCCTCGCAGGCATTCTTGTGCGATGCACCGAGTAACACCAGTTATGGCATCGATTGCGTACACAGCCTTGGCGTTCTGCAACGTGTGTCGATCCGTGTCGATATGCTGACAACATGAGGACTGGCGTCGCCATCGGGGCAGGGCGAGCGGTCGCAGGGCGTACAATCCCTTGGGTTCCTGGAGTCGCATTGATTCAACCATCGCCCTTGTTCGAGGCCGTGTCGACAGACAATCATGCAGGGAAGATCAACCGACATACTCGCGGCGCGTCGATTCGTCGAACCGCCGCCCTCACGAAGGTATGGCCTTCGAGGGTGTACTTATGTCAGGTTCATGGCTGATTGGCTCTCGCGACTGCCGCGATGCTCATGCTCTGCGGCGAACGTGCTGCACAGCGCGGGGGTGGCGGCGCTCCTGTCGGTTGTGGTTGTGGGCGGGTGCGCTTCGCCGGGGGCGCCGGAACCGCTTCCGATGCGAGATGTGCCGTCGTTTTCGGCAAGCGGCGATGCGATCTCGCCCAATCGGTGGTGGATGGCATTTGAGGATGACGCGCTCAACGAGCGTGTCGATCGCGCGCTGGCGGGAAACTTCACTCTCGCGGTGGCGTGGGAGCGACTGCAAGAGGCGCAGGCGGTCGCGCGGCGTGATGGAGCGACGCGCTGGCCGACGCTTGATGCCGTCGCGGGGGCAGAGCGGGTCATGGGCGATGAGATTGACAACGAGACGCGACTGTCCGTCGGGCTTGAAGCGTCGTATGAAGTGGACTTGTGGGGAAGGGTGAAGTCCGCCGTGGAGGCACAGGAGTTTCGCGCGTCGGCGACGGAGGCGGATTATCACGCGGCGGCGATCAGCCTGTCGGCCGAGGTCGCGCTGACGTGGTATGAACTCGCCGCGAATCGTCTGCAAGTCGATCTGATTCAGTCGCAGCGAAGAACCAACGAAACCGTCCTCGAAGTGCTTGAACAACGTTTCGCAATCGGGCAATCCGGCAGCGCGGACGTGCTGCGTCAGAGGCAACTCGTCGAAGCGACGCACGAACAACTCGTCATTGTGCGATCGCGCATCGACGTGCTGGAACATCAACTGGCCGTGCTCGAAGGGCGTGCGCCGCAATCGCTCGATTTGCTACCGCCGGCGCGGCTTCCCGAGATTCCGGCGACGCCGGCGACGGGGTTGCCCGCGGAACTTCTCAAGCGACGCCCGGATGTTCGCAGCGCGCTCCTGCGCCTCCACGCGGCGGATGAGGACATCGCCGTGGCCGTCAGCGAGCAGTATCCGCGCATTGATCTGACCGCTTCGCTTGTGACGACGGCGCAGAGCGCGTCGAATCTGTTCACGAGTTGGCTCGCGACGCTCGCGGGGCAGATCGCCGCACCGCTGCTTGACGGCGGACAGCGTCGCGCGGAAGTGGAGCGAACCGAGGCGGCACGGCGACAGCGCCTCGCGGACTTTGGCCAGACGGTGCTCGTCGCGTTTCGAGAAGTTGAAGATGCGCTGGCGCAGGAAGCCCGGCAGATCGAACGCATCCAAAGCCTCCAGCGACAACTCTCCCTCGCCAATTCGACCTCGCAGCAACTTCGCACGCAGTATCTCAACGGCGCGGCGGACTTCATCGACGTCCTCACGGCTCTGCGCGAGCAGCAGCAGATCGAACGAAGCATCCTCACGGCGAATCTGGATCGCGTGTCGTTCCGAATCGCCCTGTATCGGGCCTTGGCCGGTGATTTCGTCACACCGCACGAAACGCCCGAGGCCAAGGATCATGGAGGCGAGATGGGAGACGCCGCGCATGGCTGAGGCATCAACCGGCAAAGGAGGCCGACGGATATGGCGCATCCTCGCCACGACCGTCGTGTGCGTGGCGTTCCTCGCCGTCGCGGCCGGAGCGACGTATCTGATCTATACCACCGAGCCAACGGCCCAGAGCGAAGCGGCGACGCGTCGGACATCGGCGCTGGTTGAGACGATCGTGGTTTCTCGCGGGACGTATGCCCCGCGATTGAGCGTGCTGGGCGTGGTCGAACCGGCGCGTGACATCATCCTCAGCCCGCGAATCAGCGGTCAGGTCATTGCGACGGAGCCGGCGTTCGTGCCGGGCGGACTTGTCGAGGCCGGGCAGCCGCTGCTGAAGATCGACTCGGCGGACTTTGAACGCACGTTGACCGCTCGCGTGAGCGATCTGAAGATCGTTGAAGCGATGCTCGCGATCGAAGAGGGCCGGCAGGCCGTAGCCCGCAAGGAGTTCGAACTCCTCGGCGAGGACATTGACCCCGCGAACCGCGCGCTGGTGCTGCGTGAACCGCAGATCGCGTCCATTCGCGCCCAGGTGGAGGCGGCCGAGGCGGCCGTGGAACAAGCGCGACTCGACCTAGACCGCACAACCGTGATCGCGCCGTTCGCGGCGCAAATTATCAGCCAGCGTGCGAACATCGGCTCGCAGGTGTCGCCGGGTGAGGAACTTGCGCGACTCGTCGGCATTGAGGAATACTGGGTCATGGCCAGCGTGCCGCTGCGCGACCTGCGATGGGTGAAGTTTCCCGACGACGGAGAACTCGGCGCGAGCGTGCAGATCAGGCAGACCACGGCCTGGGAGCCTGAAGTTTTTCGCGAGGGCCAGGTCGCGCGATTGATCGGCAGCGTCGATCAACAGTCTCGTCTCGCGCGAGTGTTGGTGACCGTGCCCGATCCGCTCGCCCGCACGATCGATGGCCCCCCGCTGATCCTCGGCGCCATCGTCGAACTTCAGATCGAGGGGCAGGTGCTTGCTGACGTCATTCGACTCGAACGCGCGTACCTGCGACAGAACAACACGGTCTGGGTCAAGGTCGATAACGCCCTGGACATTCGCATCGTCGACATCGCGTTCAGCGATGCCGACTACGCCTACATCCGCCACGGCCTCGAAGCGGGCGAACACGTCGTCACCACGTCGCTCGCCACAGTGACGCAGGGCCTGGGCCTGCGACTCCAGGGCGAGTCAGCGTCCAGTGCGCCCGCAACCCCGGGCGAAGGTGCGCCATGAGTGCGACACCGTCACCTTCGGACGACCGATCCGGCCCCATTGCATGGATGGTGCGCAACCCCATCGCGGCCAACCTCCTCATGGCGCTGCTGCTGCTGGGAGGATTGTGGACCGCCGTGACCGTGCAGAAAGAGGTTTTTCCGCAGTTCCTCTTGGACATCGTCGAGGTTGATGTCGGGTATCCTGGCGCCGCGCCCGCGGAAGTCGAACAGGGCATCCTACGGCCAGTCGAAGAGGCCATCCGCGGAGTTGAAGGGATTCGCGAAATACTTTCCCAAGCTCGGGAGGGCCAGGCCTCGGTGAGCATTGAACTGGTCACGGGCGCTGACCGCATGAAGGCGTTTCAGGACATCGATCAGGCCATCAACCGAATCCGGACCTTTCCCGACGACATTGAACAACCCGAGGTCCGCCTGCAATCACGGCAGGTTGAAGTCATGTCGATCGTGCTGTATGGCGATGTGGACATCTGGACGCTGCGGTCGCTCGGTGAGCGGTTGAGAGATCAGTTGCTCGCCAGCGAGTCCATCACGCAGGTGGATTTCGGCCGCGTTCCCGCGTATGTCACCCATGTCGAGATCCCGCAGACTCGACTGCGCGAATATGGACTCACGCTCCCGGACGTGGCACGGATGATCGAGACATCCAGCGAGGATGTGGCGGCCGGGGCGGTTCGCACCACGGCCGGCGAGATCCTCCTGCGAATCACGGCGCGCAAACAGTGGGCGGATCAGTTCGGGATGATCGAAGTTGTCTCCGGGGAAGGCGCATCGGTCGTGACGCTCGCGGATATCGCCACGATCCGCGACGGATTCGAGGAGAACATCTTCCACTCGCAGTTCAATCAGCAACCCGCGATTGAACTGGAGGTGTTTCGCGTCGGTTCGCAATCGCCACTGAAGATCGCCGAAGAAGTCGCGCGAATGATGGGCGTGTTCGAAGCCTCGCTTCCTCCCGGAGTGCAATGGCGCATCGACAACAACAATGCCGACGATTTTCGACGCCGACTGACGCTCGTGATCGAGAACGGGCTGATGGCCGTGGGTATCGTCCTGCTGATCCTTGCGCTGTTTCTTGAGTTTCGCCTCGCGTTTTGGGTGATGATGGGCATGGCGATCTCGTTCATCGGGGGGATTCTTTTCATGCCCGCGGCGGGGCTGAGCCTGAACATGATCACGCTGTTCGGCTTCCTGATGGTGCTGGGAATCGTGGTCGACGACGCGGTCGTGGTGGGCGAGAACGTGTATGAACTTCGCCAGCGCGGCATGGGACATGTGCAGGCGGCGATTCAGGGCGCGAAGGAGATGGCCGGGCCGGTGACGTTCAGCATCCTCACAACCATCGTCGCCTTCGTTCCGCTGATGCTCATCCCGGGCGAGACGGGCAAGTTCTGGCGGCCGCTGCCGATCATCGTGGTCATTATCCTGGCCGTGTCGCTGTTCGAGGCCCTGTTCATCCTGCCTTCGCATCTTGCGCACGCCAAGGCCGCGACGAATCGAACCAGCCTCGGCGCGAAACTGCACGCCGCGCAGCAGGAATTCTCGCGGCTCTTCCGACGCATGATCGAAACGTGCTATCAGCCGCTGCTGCGCGTGGCGCTGCGGTTTCGATACATCACGGTCACCGCGGCCGTCTCGTTGCTGTGGGTCACCGGGAGTTTCAGCCTCAGTTCGCACATGGGGATGATCCTGATGCCCGAGGTGTCCGCGGATGAGATCGAGGCGGGCGTACGGCTGCCCGTGGGCACGACGCCGGATCAAGCGGCGCACATCGCGGAACTCGTCACCACGGCCAGCCTGCGCATGTTCGACGAACACAACCTTTATGAAATCGCCGAAGGCATCAAGACCAACGTACGACGGCAGAGTTTCGTTGACGTCGAGATCGTGATGAAGCCGCCGGATGAACATGATACGACGCCGCGAGAAGTGATCGAACTCTGGCGAGACTCCATCGGCGACCTGCCCGGCGTGGACCAGATCACCTTTGAGGCCGAACGCGGCCCCGGCGGACATCGACGCCCCATCAGCATCGACTTGAGCCACGGCGACATCGACGTGCTCGAACTCGCGGCGAACGCCCTTGTCGAGCGATGCGCACAGTTCACCAACGTCCGCGATGTCAACGATAACTTCAATCGCGGCAAAACGCAGTTCGACTTCCGCCTGCGCCCCGAGGGACGCGCCCTGGGCCTCACACCCGCCGACATCGGCGGCCAACTGCGCGGCGCGTATTTCGGCTCCCTCGCCCTGCGACTGCTCCGCGGCACAAACGAAATCGAAGTCCGCGTCAAACTGCCAGAGGATGAACGCCAGGACCTCTATCACCTCGAAAACATGGTCATTCGCACGCCCGCAGGCGCTGAAGTCCCGCTCCTCGATGTCGTCGAGATCACCGAGGGACAGGCGTTCACCAGCATCACCCGGCGTGACGGCCGTCGCGTCGTCAATGTCTCCATGGATGTCGAACCCCGCCGCGCGACGCGTCAGGTGATCGCGGCGCTGGAGGCGGAGGTGCTGCCGCAACTCGGGCGAGATTTCCCCGGCATCACATGGACCTTTGAGGGCAGCGATGCGGAGATGCGCGAGGCGATGGCGTCGCTGTGGGGAAGCTTCGCGCTGGCCATGGCCGTGATTTATGTCCTGCTCGCCATCGCGTTTCGCCACTATCTCCAGCCGTTGATTGTGCTGGCCGCGATTCCATTTGGCAGCGTCGGCGCGGTGATCGGACACATCCTGCTGGGGTTTGATCTGTCGCTGGTCAGCCTCATGGGGGTCATCGCGCTCTCGGGCGTCGTCGTCAATGACGGCATCATCATGCTCGTCTACGCCAACAAACAACGCAACAACCTCAGCGCCTTCGACGCCATCCTGAGCGCCGGCGTGCGAAGATTCCGGCCGATCTTCCTCACCACCGCGACGACCTTCTGCGGCCTGGCCCCCATCATCCTCGAAACATCCACGCAGTCGCAATACATCGTGCCCATGGCCATCTCCCTCGGCTTCGGCATCGTCTTCGCCACGGCCATCATCCTCGTCCTGATCCCCTGCCTCTACCTCATCCTCGACGACCTCGCCAACCTGACCCGCGGCAAGCCCAAGGGATGAGGTTTCCATCACTCGCGGGCCAGGTCACAGCCGCCCGAACATGTCGCAGTCCCGCAATGACGTGAACTCACACCCCCACACCCCCACGGACCCAAACAAACACGCCTCCGGCTTGAAGCCGAAGGCGTTGCAAACGAGGCGGACGGGACTCGAACCCGCAACCACCGGATCGACAGTCCGGTACTCTAACCAATTGAGCTACCGCCCCTGCGGGTTGCTGACGGCCTTGGCGGGCTTGGGGAAACCCGAAAGCGACGCCATGGTGTCGTCCGTACAGCGTGGCCACATGATAGCCGTGTGGACGCGAGAAATGTATCCGCCACGGCGGGGCGGTCAACCCCGCCGGGTGTCGCGACGGCCTGGTTGGGCATCGCCAGATGGGGGTCAGCGTCAGCCGGGCGTTGATCGAGGGAAGCGCATCGCCTAAACCGGGGCGGGGGCAGGGCGGATCGGCTCACTCGCTCTTGGCCACGCCGACGCCCGCGCTGTGGCTTGAGGCGGCATTCTCGGCGGCCCGGGAGGTGGGCACCGCGGCGAGTCCCGCGGCCTTTCGTGTGGCCTGTTCTTCGATCTGCTTGCGCCGTGCGATTTTGATGGCCGTGACGCCGATGTACGCGGCGAAAACGAGGACGACGGCGTAGACGAGTCGGCTGCGTCCGAGGCTGAGCCAGATGCCCAGTGCGGCGAAGCCTGCGCCTATGGCGTAGAGCGACAGGACAGCACCCTTGACGCCCATCGCCCGCTTGAGCATGTGGTGGAGATGTTGATCGTCGGCGTCGGCGATGTGCTTGCCGGCGAGGCGTCTGCGCACGATCGCGAGCACGGTGTCGATGATCGGAATGGCGTAGATGATCAGCCCCGCGGCGACGAGGTGCGTCTTGCCTGTGTCGCCGAGCGTCAACACAATGACGATTGTGCAATAGCCCATCAGCAGCGAGCCGCAGTCGCCGAGAAAGATCGTCGCGGGGTTGAAGTTGTGCGGCAGGAAACCCATGCACGCGCCGAGCAGCGCGAGGCAGAGAATGATGCGCTGGGCATCGCGCGGGCCATCATCGACCAGCGCGAGCGTCAGTGCGATCACGAGCAGGCCAAAGGCGCAGATGGCCGTGGTCCCGGACAGCAGGCCATCAAGGCCGTCGATCAGGTTCGAGGCGTTGCACGCGCCGAGGACAAAGATGGCGATGACGGCGGTTCCAGCCCAATAAATCAGGTCGATGGGGATGCTCGCGCCGAGTCCTGGAATCTCGACGGGCAGCGGGATGTTCCAGATCAGATCGGGGTTGCCGAAGATCGCCCCGACGGGTTCCATGACACCGCGGGCGACCTGCACGCCGACGGTCTCGATGGCGAGGGCCGCGGCCGCGACGAGTTGCCCGGCGATCTTGATGCGCGGGCTGATCTTGATGACATCATCGAGCAAGCCCACGAGCATGATGATGAACATGCCCAGCACGATCGACACGGGAACCGGCGCGTGCTCAATGCCGTCGAGCATGTGTTCGGACTTGTGATACCGAATCAATCCCGGCGTGAAGATCGCGATGTAGGAATACAAAACGCCCGCCATCAGCCCGAGGTACACGGCCACGCCGCCAAGGTACGCCACGGGCATGCGGTGAACTTTGCGGGCATCCGTTGGATGGTCGATGATGCCGTTGGCCAGTGCGAGTCGTCGCATCACCGGCGTCGCCAGAAGCGCCACCACGAAGGACACCACGAACACCCACATGTAACCCTGCACGATCCACATCCGCGTGAAGGTTTCGGGAACATCCGCGACGGCGGCCTGCGTCGTGGCATCCCGCGACAGGTTCCCCAGGGACTCCAGCGGCGGAGTGAAGAGCGGCGAACGTGTTTCGAGTTGGGTCACGCGCCGCCTCCCTCGCGGATGAACGTCGCCACATCGCGAATGGTCCGATCGAGCGAGACGCTCGGGGTGAAGCCCACGGCCTCGCGCAGTCGCCGCAAATCCGGCTGCCGCTGCTGAAGATCTTCGAAGCCCTCCGCATAGGCCTCGCCGTACGGTACGCGCGTGACGCGTGAGGCGGAATCAAGCGTCCGCACCACCAGCGACGCCAAGTCTGCGATGGAAATCGGCGCATCCGACCCGACATTGGTCACGCGCCCATGACACGCCCGCGTCGCCAGCATTCGCGGCAGCACCGCCACCACATCCCGAACATCGCAGAAACACCGCGTTTGTGTCCCATCGCCATAGACCGTCAGCGATTCGCCGCGCACGGCCGCCCCGACGAATCGTGGCAGAACCATGCCGTAGTGTCCGACTTGCCGCGGCCCGACTGTGTTGAAGAATCGCGCGATGACCACCGGCAGTTCGTGCTTCTGAGAATACGCCAGTGCGAGGTATTCATCGACGGCCTTGCTGGCCGCGTACGACCACCGCCCCACCGTCGTCGGGCCGTAGACCACGTCGTCATCCTCAGAAAACGGCGTCTTGACGCCTTTGCCATAGACTTCCGAGGATGACGCGATGAGCGTGGGAACTCCGCGCCCGTCGCTGCCGGCGTTGCGGCGAGCATCGGCCGTGAAACGTAGCAACTGCGCCGTCTGCTCGACGTTGGTTTCAATCGAGCGGATGGGGTCTGACATGACAAGTTTGACGCCCACGGCCGCGGCGAGGTGATACGCCTCGTGAAACGTCTCCCCCGGGCCGAAGGCGTCGAGGGCGGAGGACAAGTCGGCCTCGATGAAACGAAGGCGTTCATGCGTCGGTGGAAGGTTCGCACGACGCCCTGTGGAGAGGTTGTCAACAACGGTGACGAGATCGCCGCGTGCGAGGAGCGAATCGACGAGGTGTGAGCCGATGAACCCCGCGCCGCCGGTGACGAGCACGCGGCGCGGGCCTCGACCTTCACCCTGCAGATTCGCCGCGTTCACTCGATGCTCTCCCTTGCACGTCGATGTTCCCCGCGCGATCAGTTCTTGGCGCGGTTCTGGTAGTCGTGCGTGGCGAGGATGTTCCGACGCATGTAGCCGCCGGCCGACGAACGCACGGCATTGACGATGACGCCCAGGAACTCGCCGCGCTGTTCCGCGAGTTCCTGCCTGATTCTCGCGATCATGCCGCGCTTTTCGCTGTACGCCCGCGCGATGAGCACCGTCGCGTCGCACCGGTTCGCCAGCGCGAGCGCATCACCCGACACCACCGCGGGCGCCACATCCACGAACACGTAATCAAACATCCCAATCGCCTCGGCCATGAGCGACGACATCCGTTCCGTCGCCAGAGATTCGAACCGCCGAAGCGTGGGCGTGCCGGACGTGAGCACCGCGAGATTTGCCATGTCGCCCGTCTGCAGGGCGCTCATGAACGTCACATCTCCCGCGAGTACATCACCAAGCCCGGGACCCTCGGCCAGTTTGAAGATCTTGTGCATGCACGGGCGTCGGAAGTTCGCGTCAATGATGAGCACCTTCGCATCCGCGTTGGCAAAGGCCATCGCGAGATTCGTCGCCACGCTCGTCGCGCCAGAGCCTGGCGCGGCCGCGACAACCAGCAGCGACTTGTGCCCCGCCTGCGACATGCGCTGGATCAGCGCGGCTCGTGTGTGCCGGAAACTTTCCGCCAAAACACCCTTGGGATCATCGCGGAAGACGGATTCGACCGGCCCCTTGCCGCCGGGAGTCTCGGACGCGTGCGGCACGATCGACACCACGCGTGTCCGCGGGATCAAGGCGATATCCGACGGTCCCTTGACGCGCTGATCGAGCAGTTCGCGAAGGAAGATCAGGCCCGTCACCAGACCCGTGATGAGCAGCACGCCTGCGGGGACCATGAGATACCACTTCGGGAACGAAACCTCCGTCGGCACCTGCTCCTGTTGCAGCACCAGCACGCGATCGGCATCCGCCAGGCGCCGCACGACTTCGAGGTTCTTCAGGCTCGCTTCATACGCGGCCTTGGCGTCCAGGTTCCGCTTCATGCGATCCTGGATGTCCACGATCTGCTGCTCGACGCCGGTGAGGGTGATCAGGCGGTTCTGATATTCCGTGCGTCGCGTGATGAGTTCGCGTTCTTGCGCCACCCACTGCGCCTCTTGCATCTTGATGGCGTCGAGTTCGCCGTCGAAGTATTGCCGGCGAAGCCGCTCGCGCTCGCGCACGAGTTTCTGATTGGTCGCGGTGATCGCCGCTTCCACCTGCTGACGATCACGATGCCGCGGGCCCAGTCCGGACTCGCGCATCGTCAGGAGCGTCGACTCCTGCTGATTCAACTGGCCCACCAGCGTGAGAATGGCGCGGTCGTTTTCGACCGCGGACTTGATGGAGTCGGGGTAGTGGTCCGTCCCCGCCTGAGACAGGCGGTCCTGCTCGCGCTCGGTGATCATCACGCGCACCGCGTCGAGTTGAAACTGCGTCGTGATCAACTGCGTGTTGACCAGGTCAATCGCCTGACGCGCTTCGGTCAACTTCGTTTCAATCGAGTCGACGTTGTGTTCCTTGATCATGTCGTCGCGGCGCTTCTGATCATCGCGCAGACTCTGGTCAAGATCGCTGATCGCGCGATTGAGCGTGCGCACCTGGTCCGACGCGGCCTGGGTCCCCGCCGTTTGAAGGTCCGTCAGATAGGCGTCCTTGACAAGCCCGACGAGGGCCGCCACTTCGCCCGGATCTTTCCAGCCCAAAGACAGGGAAACCAGGTTGGTTCCCGGCTCGACTCGCGCCCGGAGCGTGTCGCGAAGATCAATCATCGCGTCCTGCCACGCGAACTGTCCGCCGCGTGTGAAACGGTCTGACCACTTTCGCGCGTTCTGTCGGAGTCGGGCCTGATTGTCGGCCGTGGCGCGGCGAAGTACGCGCTCGGAGGTCATGATGGCCGTCTGAGTTGTCATGAATCGAACGAGTTCATCTTCGTCAACGACGCGGGCGGCCTCGCCGATGGCTGTCTGCGGTGCTTTGACTTCAAAGATGACCTGCGCGCGATAGATGGGATAATACTGTCGCAGCAGGACGTGCGATCCCACGCCAAGGGCCGCGCCGAAGAACACCGCGACGAAGAGCACCACCCAGTACTTGCGGAAGAGTCGCACAGGGTCGATCGCCGGCGTGCCCATCGCCGAGCCGCCGGGCGTCGGCGGACGAGGGGGGGCTGCGGCGGGACGGGGAGGTGTGGCTGTCGTCATGATTCGATCCTTGCTGCCTGCGTATCCGTTGCGTCGGTGAAGGTGTCCATCGGTTCAGGGGGGCGTGGGGTCTACCGGAGTTCGGCGATGGCCTGCCGGACTTCCGCCACTCTTGTTTCGTACATCGGTTTGAACTGCGCGTGTCGATCAAGCAGGGCCACGGCCGTATCGAACGACATCTGCGCAGGCTGGCGATCCTGCTGCTTGACCTGCACCAGGGCGAGGTGGAGGGCGGCGGAGATGTGGGCCTCGGGCGGTGCGGTGAGGGTCAGGGCGCGGTTGAACAACTCCGCAGCCTCCTCCAGGCGACCCAGTTTGTAAAGCACGAGTCCCAGAGTATCGAGAACCACCGCATTCTGCGGCGAGCCTTTGGCCGCGCGCTCGGCGTACGGCAGCGCCTCTTCCACGCGGTCAAGTTCGGTGGCGAGCAGGTACGCGATGTTGTTGTTGAGTTCAAAGTTCTCCGGATCAATCTCGAGGCCGCGCTTGCCGACCTCCACCGCCTCGGCGTACTTCTTCTGCTGGATCAGGTTTGAGGCGAGCAGGCGTATCGCCAGCAGTTTGAGGGTCATGTCCTGGGACGTTTCCGACACGACGCGAATCTGTTCCAGCGCCGACGCCGCGGCGTTTGGATCCATCAACTGAAACCGTGCGCGAAGGAAGTTCGCCCATTGATCCGGCAGCGTCGACATATCCAGTTGCCGCGCGAAATCCGTCACGGCCACGGGATTCTGGAACACCTCCACCAGACGTTCCATCAGGAAGCCCAGCGTCTGCGGGTTGTCCATGACGAGCCGGCATGCGGCGATGGCGTCCTGTCGCGCCTGGCCCGCACGTCCCTGCCGCTGACGAAGCATCGCGCGAGTCATCAGCAGTTCCGGAACCTCCGTCACCGTGAGCGCCGGATCCATCAGAACCTGATCCGCCAGACGAAGGTCCGGCTGTGGCAACCGCAGCAGCGCAAGTGCGTACCGCTGCGCCACATGGTTGTTCTTGGAGATTTCCCATGCCCGCTGATAGAACGTGGATGCCTCGCTGATCAGACCAAAGGACCAGAAGAAATCACCGAAGTGAATCTGGATCGAAAGATCGCCGGGGCGTTGATCGGCGGCTTCCTTGGCCACCGCCGCGGCGTCGGCCGCCCGACCCATCTGCACCAACCCGCGCAGCAGAATGTCCCGTGCGCCGTCAAGGTCTGAATTCAGTCGCACGGCCTGGCGCAGATCGTCGAGCGCCTTGCTGGTTTCGCCGAGGTCGTTGTGAACCAGCGCCCGGACCTGATAGGCGTGCCATGAGTTGGGCGCGAGGCGAATGGCCGTGTTGCAGTCCGCCAGCGCATCCTGCTGCATGCCCGGTTCACGTCGGAGATGTTCAGCCCGCTTGACATAGGGCAACGGCGAACTTGGAAAGCGTGTGACGGCGTCGTCGAGCACGCGGCGCACGCCGGCGCGATCGTTTCGCCCCTGCGCGATCGACGCACGCAGCAGCACCATCGGCATCTCGCGGTTGGCCGCCTCGCCGCCTTCGTTGAGGATGCGCTCCGCCTCGTCATAGCGACCAAGGAACGCCAGCGCCTCGACCACGCGAGATCGCGCCTCGAAGTTTGGATCATCGCCGACGGCCAGGAATCGCTTGAGCGGCTCAATGCACTGCTCAAACTGGCGCAGACTGAAGAGCATCACGCCGATTTCGCGATCCACTTCCAGTTTCGTCGGATCCTGAATCGCCCGCGCCTGATCGAGCAGCGCCAGCGCCCGCGCCAGTTCATTCCGCTCCACCATCAGGTTCGCCGCGCGGAAGTAGTACGCCGTGGTTACGGGCTGCCCTGCGGTCTTGCGTTCGTCGAGCGCCCTGCGAAGCGCCTGTTCGGCCTCTTCGAACTTGCCCTGATCCGCATACCAGCCGACGTCCCATGTGACGACTTCCAGGTCCGTGCTGTCGCGCCGCAGTTCATCGAGGATCGCGCGGGACTTGTCCCACACGCCCACGGAGATGTACGCCTGCGCCAGGCGGAAGAGGTTTTCCTTGTCTTCGGGGCGTCGCTCGCGGATCGCTTCGCGTCGGGCCACGACTTTCTGACGATCGCCGCGCTCCTGCTCGAGCAACAGCAGCAGTTCAGAGAACATTCGATCGTCGCGCCCGATCGATTCATTTTCACGCGCAATCCGCAGCGCCTCATCGATACGACCGAGTTGCACCAGTGCCTGCAATCGCGCGACGATCGTCGGAACATCCGTCGGCTTCAGGGACATGGCCCGCTCATAGGCTTCCACGGCTTCGGGCGCGTTGCCCTGAATCAACTGGAACGCCCCGAGCAGACGCCACGTTTCCGACGTGGCCGTGCCGAGCAACGTCGCATTGCGCAGCGTGGCGATGGCCTCCGGGATGGCGCCTTCGGCCGCCTGCAACCGCGCCTGAAATGTCATGCCGTTGACGCGGTCAATGTTGTGGCGAACCGCCACGTCCAACAACCGCCGCGCCTCGGCGAAGTTCTTCTCCTCGATCATCACCGAGAACATCACGTCAACGACATACGGCTCCTCGGGATTGATGGCGCTGGCCTGACGGACGTACTCCATCGCGCGCTCGCGGTCGCCGGTCTGCATCAACAGGCGGGCCTTGGCCGTCAACTTGTCGATCTCTGACGCCTGGGCCTGATCGATCAGCGCCAGTTGCGCATCGACGGATCCGTACGCACCCACGCCATCCCGAAGGCGTTTGATTTCCTCATTGTCCGGCAGCGCGGCAACGGCCGCGTCCGCCCACCGTTTCGCCCCTTCGAGATTTTCATCGCTGATGTGCATCGCGATCATGGCGTGATACAGGCGGGGATCGGCGGGGAGCGTGTCGATGGCGGTTTGCAGCACGGCGATGGCGCCGCGGGTATCCGGCGGGTTGGCCGCGTCGCCCTCAGCGCGTTTGCCCGCGATGAGGATCGCCTGTGCGACCTTGTCGTCGATGAGTTCCGGATTGTCGAGTCCCATGACGAGGTTCAGGCGTTGCCGCGCATCGGCGTTCTGCGGATCGAGAATCAGGGCGTTCTGGAACGCCGAAAGGGCGTCGTTCGGACGCTGTAGGAGCAACAGCATGTCCCCGAGCATCATCCAGCCGCTGACGTCGCCCGGCTGGAGTTCGGTCAGACGGCGATACATCTCCAGCGCCTGACCCGGACGGTTGAGCACCTGCTCGACGCGGGCCAGGAGCCGCACGGCGTCGGAATCATGCGTGCCCGTCATGTTGTTGTAGTCGATCAGCAGTCGCTGGGCGTCGACATAGTTCGCGCGTGCGTACGCGATTTTCGCATCGATGAGTTTGCGCTGGGCTGACGACTCGCCAACGCGGGATGAGAGTTGGTCCCGAAGCGATTCCGCTCGTGCGAGGGCTGCGGCCTTGGCCTGCGGATCCGTCTCGCGATCCCACATCGTCACCGCAAGTTCCGCCTGTCGATAGGCCGCCTCGGTCTTGAGCGACATCAGCACGGCCCCGCGAAGGCTCACCGGGGGCAGTTCCTGAGCCGCAATGGCCTCATACTCCGCGACCGCGCCTTCATAATCCCCCGCGATCGTTGCGAGACGCGCCGAGAGATTTCGCAGTTCCGGCTCATCAGGCCGCTGTGCCAAGGCGCGATTGAGCAACGCACGGGTCGTGACGAAGTCCTGGCCGTCAAACATCTGCTCAAGCGCGGCAACCGACTGATAGACTCTCGCGTCGACGCGATTGAGTTCGATGCGACCGAGCATGGCCACGAGTTGCTCGAACGCCGGCTTGATGGGCGCTGCGGCCTCACTTCGTCGACGCGCCTGCTCAAGCGGTGGCAGGCCCGTGGGTATGCCGCGCACGGCAATTTCGAGGTCGAGTTGGATCTCGGCCAACGCCATCCGGGCACTCTCGGGGTCCCTCGCGACAAACTCGGAAATCACGCGACGGGCCTGGTCGAGTCGCTGCTGCTCCTCTTCCGCGCGTCCGCGCGTCCGCGCCCCCTGTGCCAGCACCACATGCCACCGCGCCAACGCTGCGCCGACTTCATCATCCGCGGGATTGGCCGCGATCGCCTCAACGAGGTCCGCCTCGCCGCGCTCCAGTTGCGCTTCGACGAGCGTATCGGGTTCATTCTCGAGGATGTCGAGTGTCGCAAGGCCGCGGTATCGCTTGAGTCGCTCCCACGACGCGTCTGCGCCGGGATCGTTCTCGAAGTTCGACATCGCGAGTGTGGAACGCTCGATGATCGTGTCCGCGCTGCGCCGGTTGTACCCGGAGCGAACGTGCTGATCGTACAGGAACGTGAAGAACGCCTCCCACGCCGCGACATCGGTCCGCTTGGACGCGGCGAGTTCATCCACGCCGGCCATCAACTTGATGTACGCGTCGAGGTACTCGACTTCGGTCGGCGGCGTCCACGCGCGAATCGCGTCGCAGAACTTCTCCAGAGGGCGCGTGTTGGCCGTGTCCTTGCGGAACGACTTGCCATAAAGTTCTCTCGCGCGATCATACTGTCCGACGGCCATGGCCTCATCACCCATCTGCTCGAGGCGCTCGGCCGATCGCATCACGAGATAGGCCAGGGCGCCCGCGACGGACAGGAACACCAGCCCCAGCACGACGCTCAGGCCCACCACGAACCGCATGTTGACTCTCGACGCCATCGACATGTTCCCTTCGCGCCCAATCGTGGCGCGTTCGACTTACCGTGCCTTCGATCCTTGACGCCGCGGATTGTCCGGCGGCCAGTCGCCACGATCCACCGCCAGCCAATCGGGCGCACACCACATGATCTCGCCCATCAGTTCGCGCAGCAGACTCTGCGTCACGGTGGCCAGTTCCTGGGCCGACCGCACCTGATGGCTCGTCACCTGCACCTTGAGGTAGTACGCATAGTCATCCGTGAGGTTGAACGCAAGCAGACGCACGCCTTCCGCGCTGGCCACGTGCCCGCCGTTGGCGATGAAGAAGTATCCCGCCCAGATGTCGCGCCCGGCCTGATCCGCATAATGCCCCACGCGCATTCGCAGGTCATGCGGATCACGCGGCAGAATGACGCGACGACCACGGCCATCGCCATAATCGCTCGACAGCCGTGTTGTGAAGATCTGCCCCTTCCACTTCTCCGGCACACCCTGGGTGACTTCGACCCAGGTTGAGTCATTCAAATCAAGCTCAACGAGTTCCGCCGCGGACATCCGCTGCATCCCACCGCCGATGAAGCAACGATCCGGAACGTGCGGCACCGTGTCAATCATGCCCGTGTAGTACGCCGCGTGAAAGTCCAGCACATACGGCGGGCGGTCCGCGGGAGGGTTCCGCTCCACATAGCGCCGACTCACATAATTCGTCGTGCCAAGTTCATCCACCACGTCATTGGGGAGTTCGTCATCATCGCCAACGCGGATCCAGTTGGCCGTGCGCGGGGTGATCGAATGCAGTTTGCGTCCACTGTCGGCCTCGACTTCCTTCTTCTGGAGATAAAGCCCAAAGGCGCGAATGACCGTGGTCATGCCGAGCGAGCAGACGACCATGATCGTCACGGCGGCGATGAAGGCTGGATGTCGGAGGGAAAGGCGGCTCACGTCCCCCCCCCCTTTGCCGGTGCGTCGATGACCGTCTTGTTGAGCGCCCACACCACCAGCAGGAACAAGCCCAGGCCGGGGATGAGCAGCAGCGTGCCGATGAGCGTGTGCATTTCGCCGGACGCAAGGTCCGCGTCCGCGAGCGTCAGCAGCCCCAGCACGCTGACGCGTCCGATGTTGAGCAGCACGGCCACGGGCGCCGCAAGCATCAAGAGAACGACGCGCTGCCACCAGTGCCCGCACGCCACCAGGGAGACCACGGCCGCAAGGGCGTAAAACGCGACAACCATGCGCATGCCTGCGCATGCCTCGGCGACATTGAGCGGATGCACAGCGCCCGCCGCGCTGGTGACGTTGAGAATGTTGCCAACGCGTTCCACGTCGAAACCCATGAGCGTGCCGGCGACCATCAACGCCAGTTCGCCACCTTTGGTGGCGAGAACCTGGAGTTCCCACGTCAGGTCGGTCATGACCCGCTGCGACAGGCGAATCGCAAAGAACAAATACGCGATCGGCAGAAACAAGTGCTTGAACACACCCGGCCCGAGAATCCACAACAACAAGCCGCCCACCGTCAGGACCATCGACAAGCCCTGGAGCATGTGGTTTGGCACGGCCACCACGAAATAGCAATAACTCACGATGCCAAGTAAAAATGGCGCCACGCCCGGCCAGAAGACCTCTGGCCTGGCCCTTGCCAGCACCTCTCGTCGCTTCCAGATGAGGAAAGCGGCGATGGCGGGGACAAAGAAGGTGTGCCCCCAGTCCGCGGAGTTGTTAATCGCGAACTGGCTCTGCTTCCAGCCCCAGCGAAAATAGAGGGCGGCCAGACCCACGCCCAGCAGGACCAGGACAAGTTGTACGGAGCGATCAAGCCACCACGGTGCATCAGCGCCCCCAGCCGAGGGCGTGGCCGCCCCGGTCGCTTCAGCCCGCGTGCTTGATGCCGTCAATGCCGTCACGGATTCCTACCCCTCGCCTGCCACGATGCCTGGTCGCATACGCCTGTACGTCATCCAATCGTCTGGAGTTCAACACCTTGCGCTCCGCGAGCGTGCAAGCCTACTGCCCGAGTCGATTTGCCGGCGGCGCCCCGAACACGTCGTTACCGAAGTTTCGATCCAGCAGGAAGCCAAAGCCATACGACGCGCGAAAGCCGTTGCGCACCACCGCCAACGGAAACATCCAGAAATTCGTGCCGATGTTCACCATGTCGTTGGACTTGAGGAAGATGTCCGGCTGCGTGCCCTCGGCGATCGCACGAAGGTTCAAGCGGATCGTCGCCTGCGTATCCGTGCCCACCATCCGCGTCAGGTCCACGCGCTGCGGGAACGCAAGGCTCCCAAGTCCGCCCGCGGATGCGATCGCGCGAAGCAGCGTGATGTCCTGCGACAACTGGAACGCGCCGGGGCGATTGATCTGCCCCATCATGAAGAAATTCCCAAACGGCTGCGGTGGCAGACGAATCACATCGCCGGGGCGGATCACGATGTTGTACCTCGCATCGCCGGAGACCAGATCCTTCGTGCGAATGCGAATCACGCGCTGGGTCATCAGTCGCGTTTCTTCTTCGCCACCGATCACGCTCGGAACACGTTCCGCCTGCACCGGAACCCATTCGCCGTTGATGTACACCCACGTCGCTTCGCCCGGGCTGGCTTCGAGTCCCGGACCTTCCTGCGGCTCGGGCTGCCAGTCGATCAGCCCGATTTCGGCGTGTCCCGACCGACGGTTGCCCCCGCGCGACATCACACTCGGTGAGCCGCCACCACCCCCACCACCCTCGGGCTGGCCCAACTCGTCGATCAACTTCAGCAAATCCTCCCCATCCGGGGCCGTGGGCTGCGGCTGACCCGTCCGCTCCGGCGGCGGCGCGACACGACCCGTCGCTTCATCAGACAACGCGACCTGACGGATGACGTAGATGTGCGGCGTGCTCTCGGCGAAGCCCCCGGCCGTCGCCAATGCTTCGATCAAGCGGAACTCCGCGGTTGGAATGAAATACGGTCCCGGACTCGACACCGCCCCGACGATCGTGTACGACTTCTGCCTCGCAAGTCGCACGACCACCGACACCAGCGGATTCGCAACGAGTTCCTGCGTTCGCATCGCCGTGGCGATGGCGTCGCGAACTTCCTCGGCCGTGCGGCCCGAGGCGTACACCTGTCCGACTTCGGGAATGTCGATGACGCCGCGTGCATCGACTTCGAGTTCATATGGCGTGGCCTGCCGCTGAATCGGAATGTCCCAGACAACCACGAGCAACATGTCGCCCGGGCCGATGCGGTAGCGATCGACGATGGGTTTCAGGTCATCCGCGGTGGGCTCCGAATGTTCGATCAGTTCATCGTCCGGGCCTTCGATACTCGCGAGACGGTCAAGTATCGGCACCTTGGTCGGCGTGTGTTCCCATCGACCGAGCACGCTCGGGTCCAGGTACGAGTCCGACTCGCAGCCGCCAAGCAGCGCTGCGCCCATGGCCGCCGATACCCAAGCCAATCTTCGACCACCTCGCCGCCAAGGCAGTTCCCAAACGTTGGCGCCGCTTCCATTCGTTGTTTGATGCGTCACGGACCTCTCCATGTGCCTGTATTCCCTTTGGTTCCCGGACTCGCCGACAGGCGGTAACTCTAACGCCTCCAAGCCCCCGCGTCGCCCTACGGCCCCAAATCCACCCGATTTGCCAATCGACCGGGCCTCGGCCCCCACTCTCTCACGGGATGGGGCTTCCGCGATCCCGGCGGCTCGGCGTCATACGACCCCACTGCATCGGACGTTCGCGGCATTCGGCTTAGCGGTACTCGGACCACCCCCCCCCCCCCCCCCGGCCCCCCCCCGGGCCCGCCCCCCCGCCCCCCC
>CAZTPJ010000024.1:30093-48181 GCA_964614515.1 uncultured Phycisphaeraceae bacterium
GGCCAAGGTCGGGGGGGCCCCACCCCCCGGCACCCGCGCGAGCCATCAAGCCGTCCCGACCTTCCGACGCCTTGCGTAGACTCCATACACCGCTCATGTCTCCCCCAACACCCCCCAACATTCCGGCCGTCAGGCCTGTTGACCAGCGCCACCCGCGTCTTCTTGGCGGTGATCCCCTGCGCAGAATCGACCCTCCCCTGCTGAGCCTGTCGTCACGGGTGCTTAACAACGCCGAAGGTCAGTCCCTGGCCATCAAACGCAAGCCCCCGTGGCTGCGGGCGAAAGTCCCGGGCGGGCCGGGGTATCAGAGGCTTCGGGCGATCATGGAAGAGCATCGCCTTCACACCGTCTGCGAAGAGGCGAGGTGCCCCAACATGGGCGAGTGCTGGGCACGCGGCGTCGCCACCATCATGATCCTCGGTGACACCTGCACGCGCGCCTGCGGATTCTGCAACGTCAAGACGGGCAGGCCCGGCGCGGTGGACAAGGATGAGCCGCGCCGAGTCGCCGAATCGCTGGCGCTCATGGGCCTCAAGCACGTCGTCATCACCAGCGTCAACCGGGATGAACTCCCCGACGGCGGCGCGGGCATCTGGGCCGAAACGATCATCCGCACACGCGATGCCTGCCCCACGATGAGCGTCGAAGTCCTCATACCGGACTTTGAAGGCAACTGGCCCGCGCTGGAGATGGTCATCGAAGCACGCCCGCACATCATCAACCACAATCTCGAGACGGTAAGGCGAATGTACCCGGCCGTGCGGCCGAGCGCGAAGTTTGACCGCTCGCTCGAGTTGCTCCGCCGCGTGAAAGCAAGCGGCATGGTCGCCAAGACGGGCATCATGGTCGGCATCGGCGAGAAGGATGAAGAGGTGCTGGCGCTGATGGATGATGTCCAGCGAGCGACACTCGCTGCGGCCGGCGACTCCCCCCCCACCTCGTGCGACATTCTCACCATCGGCCAATACCTTCAGCCCACGCGCAACCACCTGCCCATCGCCCGCTGGGTCACGCCCGAACAGTTCGACGCATTCAAGGCCGAGGGCCTGCGCCGCGGGTTCAAGGTCGTCGAATCCGGGCCACTCGTACGTTCGAGCTACCACGCGGATCATCAGGCGGATGTGCTGACGGAGATTGTGCGCGGAAGGTGAAGACAATCTTCACCGGGCTTGTGTCGCTTGGATCATTGTGGAGTCCATCCTTTGCCGATACCATGCATCACTTGCGACAACGAATGGGATGGCAAGGCGAATCGGAGAATCGGCTGTGAGTACGAAGACGATCAAGATCGACGAAGAGGCATTGTCGCGGCTGGAGGCCGTCAAGCGCGGTGGCGAGTCGTACAGCGCGGTCATCAAGCGTGTTGTGAAGGAGCCGGTCAACTTTGAGGCGTGGGCTCGAAAGGTGCGTCGCAACCGATTGAAGCCAACCACAATTCGGGCCATCGAATCGCATATCAAGGATCGCCGCGGGCGTTCGCGGCCCGGCGACTGACGTGCCCTGTCTCGACACGAGTACTCTGTTGGATCTCATGGGCGCTGGAGGTCTCAAACGGACCGATCGAGTGCTTGGAATCCTTGCGCAAGCGGTTGAAGATGGGCATACGCTTGCGACAACACGATTCTGCGTTGCTGAACTTTACGTGGGAATCGAGCTTTCTGTCGATCGAACACGAGAGTCAGGCCGCGTTTCCGAGGTGCTTGCGGGCTTGGATATTCTCGAGTTCGGTGAGGACGCTGCCCGGATCTACGGGTACATCCAGGCAACTCTTCGCCGCGCCGGCCGCCCAGCAGGCGACATGGACACACTGATCGCGGCCACAGCCATTGCCAACGGCATGCCAGTGATGACAAGGAATGCCAAGCACTTCGACTCCATGCCGGGACTCGTTGTGGTTTCGTATGCCTAGTCTGAAGGAGCAGCGTTGAAAACGGCATCCCTTCAAGACTGCCGACGCTAACCGCGAGTGCCCCAATCCAGCACGAGACGTTGCTCGGCCGTGAACCGCACATTGAACTTGCTCTGGGACTACTTCCGCTCCGCGGCCCTGCGAGCGGGCGTCGAGTAATGTCCGCGATGGGATGGGCGTCCAGATTCTCTCAACCCGGTACACTTTCGCGTATTGTGTTCTGCTTGCGACTTGCCATGGGAGGCTGACGCCATGCTCACGTTCCGCGTTCTGGCCGTGTTGCTCTTGACGGCAACCGCCGCCCTCGCCCAGCCCCGCCCCACCGCCTACGTCCTCGAACACGTCGATCAGTGGACCGACTCCGCAGAGGCGACTCGATTGCTCACGGCCGCGGGATTCGACGTCCTACCACTGCCGCTGGATGAATCGCCGTTTGAGTTTGATGTTGATCTGATCCTGATCGGCTCGTTCGCGTGCGAGCATCCGGCGTACGCGGCGTACATGCAGCGCTACGCGGCTGATTTGTACAACTATGTGGACAAGGGCCACACGCTCGTACAACTGACGCAGGCAGATCAGTTCGAGCGTTCGCCGCCGTTTCTGCCGACGACGCACGGCGCGGTACGCACCGATGTGGACTCGGCGACGGTCATCGTCACAACGCCCGGCTCCGCGCTGCTCGATGGCATCACCACCGATCGAATCACCTTCAACGACATTCGCACGGCCTGGGAATCCTTCGGCGAACAGGGCGGCTTTGAAGTCATCCTCGCCGCCGACACGGCCAAGCGCGAGCCGGTTCTCATGGAAGGCGCGTATGGACAGGGTCGCATCATCCTCGCCGCGATGGCCCTCGATAAATCGAACATGGGCGAGATGTCTCGTCAGCACGATGCGGCCGCGTTCGACGCGTTTCGCACGCGATTCTTCGCGAACCTCGCGGCGCACGTCGTCAACGTGCGCGATCGCACCACGCGTCCGCTGTCGATTACGCCTTCGGCGATGTTCGCGCGGCGCTTCGATGAGGGGTCGTGGACGCTGGCCGTGCTGCCCGACACCCAGGTGTACTCGCTGCGCTTTCCCGGCATGTTCATCGCGCAGACGGGATGGATCGCACAGAACGCCGAACGCCTGAACATCGGGTATGTCCTTCACTTGGGCGACATCGTGAACAACAACACGCCGCAGGAGTGGCGCAACGCCCGCGATGCGATGACGCTGCTCGATGGCCGCGTGCCATATGCAATCGTGCCGGGCAACCACGACTACGGCCCCAGCGGCGATGCCTCGACACGCGACACCTTGATGAATGACTACTTCCCCTTCGCAACAGCCGCCGCGTGGCCGACGTTCGGCGGCGCGATGGAGACTGGCAAACTCGACAACACGTACCACATCTTCGAGGCCGGGGATGCGAAGTGGATCATTATCGCCCTCGAATGGTCGCCGCGCGACGAGACGATCGCGTGGGCGAACGAGGTCATGCGCGACTACCCGGATCGCCGTGGCATCCTCATCACCCACGCCTACATGAACAACAACGACCGCCGCTACGACCACACGGACACCGACCACCCACAGCACTACAACCCCCACCACTATCGAACGCCCGGCTCAAAGAACGACGGCGAGCAACTCTGGCACAAACTCGTCCGCAGGCACGACTTTCGCCTCACACTCAACGGCCATGTCCTGGGCGATGGCACGGGATACCTCGCCACTGTGAATGACCACGGGCACACATGCCACCAGATGCTGTCGAACTTTCAGATGCGAAACCTCGGCGGCGAGGGGTACATGCGCCTGCTCGAGTTTCGCCGCGATGGAACCGTGCAAGTTAAGAGTTACTCGCCCATGTACGATTCATTCTTGCTCGAGCCCGACCAGCACTTTCAGTTTCAACTGAATGCGACCCCCAAGACTCCCACGACCCCCTCGACGGCCGCGCCTTGACGCGATCGCATCGCGTGTGTGAGTCATGGGCCGACATGATGGCCGGGTCATTTCTGATTGGGTTCAGCGGGAATCTCGATCTTGCGCATGTGTTCGACCTTGAACGTTTCGGGCGACAACCTGGCGTTGATGTACGCCCCGCCCGGCGCGGGCATGAAGATCTCGATCGCGATCTGATCGACCGGCAACGGCACGCCGGGAATCCTGGGCTGATCCGTCGGGCGAATCGTGGCGATGATCATCAGCGGCACGCCATCGGGCACATGCGCGAGTGGCTTGGGGCGCGTTGGATCATCCCCAGTCATGCCCATGAGTTGGGCGTGCACGGGATGGTGGTACCACCGCCGCGCGGCCTCGGCATCCTCAAACCAGCCGAAGATCGACACCTTGCCATTGCTGAATCGCGCCGATTCGGCTCCGAGACACCCTTCGACCGACTTGAGGCCGTCGATCAGCATCTTGCCGATGTCCATGCCGCCAGCCCCTGGCCCTGGCTGTCCGCCGTCGGCTGGCTGTGAAAGCGATGTCCCCGCCATCGCGATCACCGACAGCGCCACGCCCATCCCCAGAACCATCGACGCCATGTGGTGTTTGATCCGAATCATTGCGACCTCCTGTGGCATTCACCGCCGCGCGACAGCCATTGCTTCGATGCTCTGGCGAAGCGCAGGCTTGCGGGTTCATCGTACATCGTTCCGCCCGTGTCTGCTCAACGGATCAGTCGGCTGGACATGGCCGGCCGAGAGTCCGATCGCGCGTTGGCGGGTCGCGTTTCGCCGGTCTGGGAGTTGTCGGCTCCAAAAACACACGAGCCTCGTTCGGGGTTGCCGAACGAGGCCGGTGCTTCAGATCGTCTGACGCCCCGAATCAGCCGACTGGCCGACCCGGGAGCGTCTAAGTCCAATCCCCCTCACATACCCGACGGCCGTTGAGTTCCCCCTCAGACCCGGTGTCTCACGCCGAGTCCCGGCCGTTCTCTCTCTGCTTGCCTCTCGAACCTATGGCCTGAACAAGGGAGAGTATCCCAGACCCGGGTCGGTTTGTCAAGAGGTTTTTTGCGAAAGTGGGTTGCGGAAGGATATTTTTGGATCATGTTTGGTGTGTGCAGGCGATGCCCGGGCGTTTGCAGCCCTATTACCGGACTCGTCTCGTTCCCGGATTGTGCGATGCTTCCGGGACGACCGGTCTCGACTGCGCTATTCTGCCTCACATTGCCGCCGGAACGCGCCGGCAAAGGGTTTACACCATGTCCAGAACCGTTTGCGTACTCATCGTCGCCGCCGCCATGACGCCCGTGGCCGTGGCGGATCAGACCGACGTGCTGCTGACCGACGCGGCCGAGCGGACGTCACGACTTCGCTCCGATTCTGTTGGCGTGTCGGTTGGTGGGTATGTTCAGTTTCGCTTTGATCTGAACTCGCGCGAAGATCCATCGCCGGATGATGGAACAACGCAGGGCTTCAGCACACGGCGGACCAAGTTGATCTTCAAGGCGGATGTCAACGAGGACTTCGCGGTGTTCGTGCAGGGTTCATTCGCCGCCGGCACGGGCGCGAACACGCTCGATGACGCGTTCGCCACGTACGCGTTCGACAATGGCGTCGTGTTCAAGGCCGGGCAGTTCCGGATGCCTTTGCTTCGCGAGGAACTCGTCCTCGAGACTCGGCAGTTGGGCTCGGAACGCTCCGCGATGAACTCCGTCTTCAATCAGGGCCGGTCGCAGGGTGTGCAGATCAGCCAGCAACTCGATGACTGGCGCTGGGCCTTCGCCTTCCACGATGGCATCAACACCGCCAACACCGAATTCAACTCCATGGCCGAGGCGGAGTATGCCTTGACGACGCGAGCTGAGTTTCTGCTTCACGGCGACGACTGGGACCGCTTCAATGACTTCACCTCGTTCATCGGCGATGACATGGGCGTGATGGCCGGCGTGGCCGCTCACTGGCAAAGCAGCGGACAGGACGCCACGATGCTGCCGGTGTCGGGCCTGTTTCAACTGACGGGCGATCTGTCGGTCGAGGGCGATGGGTGGAATGCGTTCGTGGCGGCCGTGTGGCGTCACATTGACCCGCGCGGGGCGGGTCGTGATCTTGATGAGCTCGGCATCGTCGCGCAGGCGGGCCTGTATCTCACACCTGTGTGGGAAGGGTTCGCCCGCGTCGACCTGGTGGTGCCCGATGATGATCGCGGCCCGGGCGCGACAGAACTGACAACGATCACCGTCGGCGTGAATCACTATCTCATCGAGCGATCACACGCCGCACGCATCACCTTCGACATGCAGTATTTCTCACAGCAACAGTCGCTCACGATCGTGCCGGCGAACCCGGCCGTGGGCCTCCTCGCCGACACCAACGAGGGTCAGTGGAACTTCCGCGGGCAGTTGCAACTGGCGTTCTAGAGGCTGGCTCGCCCGCGCGGATCGTGAGCCAATCATCAGTGGGCTTCGGTGACTCGCAGGATTTCCTGCACGGTCGTCTGCCCCTTGGCGACCTTTCGTATGCCGTCGCCGCGCAGGTTGACCATCCCGCGCTCCAGGCAGAAGCGTCGAAACTCCGAGACGTTGGGATTCCGCGCGATCATGTCGCGCATCTGGTCATCCACCGTGAGCAGTTCATAGATGCCCACGCGACCCGAGTACCCCGTGTTGCGGCAACGCTCGCACCCCTTGGCCACGAGCATCTTGTCCGTCGGGAGTCCCTGCATTTCCAGAAACGCCTGCATGTCATCCGTCGGCGGGGCCTCCTGCTTGCAATGCACACAGAGTCGGCGCACGAGGCGCTGGGCAAGCACGGCGTTGACGGCCGCGCCCACAAGGAACGGCTCAAGCCCGATGTTCACCAGTCGCGTGATGGAACTGGGCGCATCGTTGGTGTGCAGTGTGCTGAGCACGAGGTGGCCGGTGAGCGCGGCCTGGATCGCGGTGAGCGCAGTTTCCATGTCGCGAATTTCGCCGAGCATGATGACATCAGGGTCCTGTCGCAGCAGGGCCTTGAGCGCCTTGGCGAAGTCCATGCCGATCTTTTCGTGCGTCTGCGTTTGCGTGATGCCTTCGAGGTGATATTCGACGGGGTCTTCGACCGTCGAGATGTTCATGGTGTGCTTGTCGAGTTGGCGGATGCTGGCGTACAGCGTCGTCGTCTTGCCCGACCCCGTCGGCCCGGTGACCAGCACGATGCCGTGGGGCATGGTGATCACGTTCTTCCAGATCGCCAGCGAATCCTCATCAAAGCCGAGATCCTCGAGGTCCACGTTGATGGACTTGGTGTCGAGGATTCGCATCACGGTCTTTTCGCCGTAGGTCACGGGCAGCGTCGAGACGCGAAGGTCGAGTTTGCGACCCTGCACCGTGCAGCGGATGCGCCCATCCTGCGGGATGCGGCGCTCGGCGATGTCGAGGTTCGCCATGATCTTCAGGCGACTCGTGATCGCGGCCGCAAGCGACGCCGGCGGGTGCATCATCTCGAAGAGTTCTCCGTCGATGCGGAAGCGGACCTTGAGTTTCTTCTCACCGGGTTCGACGTGAATGTCGCTGGCGCCTTCCTTGACGGCCGTCTGAATGATGAAATTCACATAGCGGATGACCGGTCCTTCGCCGGCTCTTCCTTCGAGATCAACTTCCTGCGACGAGGCCTTTTCAACTTCAACGTCGCTCTCTTGCACGTCCGCGAGGATGTCGCTCAGATCGACCTGTTCCTGATCGCCGGTGGCGCCCACCATTTCAAGCGCTGCGCGGACATCCATCGACGTGACGAGGACGAGTTTGATGCCCGGCACGGCCAGGCGTCGTCGAATCTCATCCACGAGAAAGACATCATCCGTTCGCGTCGCGCCGATGATCGCCCGCTGGCCCTCCTTGCGCAGTGGCACGACCTGATGCAACTTGCAGAACTCCGGCGTCAGGCGCTGGAGCATGCCGCCGTCGAACCCGCCGTCGAGACCCTTGGCAAGATTGATCCGTTCAAAGCCGACGCCTCGGCACGCGGCCACCGCGCGCAGGATCGCCTCTTCATCCCCCCCTTGCTCAATCAGGATGTCAACGAGCGGGCGCCCCGGCGACTGTTTGATCACTTGCTGGGCATTGCTGATCTGCAGCGCCGTCACCGCGCCAAGACTCACAAGTCGCTCCGCGATGTCCACAGCGCGACTCTTGCCATCATCCTCCGGCGTATACACATCCGACGTGGCCGGCCCAACCGCCGCGGGCGCGCCCTCCACGGGCTTCACACGAACCGCAGGGTCGCTGCCGACAGTTTCCTTCGCGGCCGTACCGCTGATCCCCTGATTCGCGGGCATCGCGGGAATGGGGCTGAAGGAGGATTCGGCGTCGTCGATTCGACGTCGCCCCTGCCCCTTGGCGGATTTATCCTCCGCGGGGTCCACGCCCAACTCGTGCAGGATCGCATCGAGGTTGTATTTCGCCACTCCACGGTCCCCCTCAACGCACGGCCTATCGCATCGGACTCTGCCCCTGATCCTCGATCATGGAGATCACAAACTCCTTGTCGTCAGCGCGCAGATGCACCGATCGCGTCATCGCGTCGATCGACTCCACCGTCAACAGACCCTGAATCACGTCGCCAGTTCGATAGAGTTTGCCGTTGACGCGAGCCAGGGGCACGCGGCCTCCGATCACACCATTGACCCGCAGCCTTCCCACCGCATCGGTCAGGAGTTTCTCCCGCTCCGCGGCGCGGGCGAGTTCTTCCACACGACGGCGTTCGGCCTCGCGATCGAGCGAGGGTCCCAGGTCGGTGGTGATCTGCGTCAGGGCAGGACCGAGCACGAGTTGGAACGGGTTCTTCTGAATCGCCTCGACGGGAACCTGCACCGGCGCGCCGGAACTCTCGAGGGCCGCGAGGACGCGCTTCTCTTCCGCGGGCGCGAACTTGGCCAGGGCGTTGGGGTCATACTGCACGAGCGGCGTCTGAAACGTCATGCCCGCGCCCATGCCGTAGCGACGCATGCCGTACAGCGCCATTGCGCCGGCAATCATCACCACGACGATGATGATGGTCTGCATCGGGATTCGGGTCTTGGATGATGCGCTGAGAGCGCCGACGGCGTCACCCGGCAGGCGATCGCCGCCACGGAGGTCCGCCAGCAGCGAACCCGTCTGCGAACCGTCCTCGCCACCCCCCCCAGCGCTGAACGCGTCATCGCCGAGGTCACCTTGTCCCATCTTCGGGTTCATTACTGCGCGCCCTCCTGCTGGAAGTAAATGCTCAGCGTGAACTCCGCCCGCATGTGGCCGTCGATGTCGTCCGTCCGCCTGATCTTCATGTCAGGGATTCGCGTGATGCGCGGCAATTTTTCGATTCGAAGCAGGAAGTCATAGAAGCCGTGGAAGTCGCCCTTGATCGACATCTTCAGCGGCTGTTCCATGTACATCGCCGCCTTGAACGGCTTCTCGGTGGACATGAGCGGCGCCTCGAGCCCGGACTCCACCGCCAACTCGGACACCTGCCGCACCACAGAGTCCACCTCCTTGGTCGTCGGCAGTCTCGCTTCGATCCCCTCGATGCTCTGCGCGATCTCGATGTTCGCGCGCGCGAGGTCTTCGCTCTGGCTCGTCGCCTCACGAAGTTTGTTGAGCATCTCACGCTTGTGCTGAATCTCTCGCTTGGCCTGCGAGATTTCCGTGTTCTGCGGACGGAACACCAGCCAGTAACTCGACAGCGGCATCGCCAGCAGGATCAGCATCAGCACGAACTCGCGAATCCCGAACTTCATGACTCAGTCCCCCCCCCCACCTTCGGTCGCCGACGAAACCCCCGTCGGCATGGCCGGCTGCGATCCCTGGATCGGCTTCTCCACCGGCTCGATGCTGCGAGCATCCGCGTCCGGGCGGATCGTCGCGGTGAACTCAAACTCGCGAAGGTCCGCGTCGTTGATCTTTCGCGCCTTGATGTACGTCAGTTCCACATCCTCGAGCAGCAGGCACTGCTTGAGCGAGGCGTAGTAGTCCGCGATGTCCTCGTTCTGCTTCGCCACGCCCTGAATCCGCAGCGTCTGCTGGATCTTCGGGACCGTGACGCGCACGGCCGGCTCGGCCGTGGGGGTGGGCTGAGCGCTTCCCCGGCTGGCGCCACCTTTGGTCAGCGTTCCCGCCTTGGTGGAAGCCGCCTGCACCGGCTCGGAGATGCGCTTGCCTTCGAGCGACAGATCCAGCAGCGTCACCTGGCGCGGCATGCGCATGATGAGCTCGGCCAGCAGCACCGAGCGCGGCACGCGCTCCAGCAGGGCCGTGGTGATCTCCGCTTTTTCGAGCATCTGCGACTTCTGCCCTTCGAGCAGTTTGAGTTGCTCGATCTTCTGCGCTTCGGCGGTGTACTCCACGTTGATCATGCGCTGCTCAGCGCGAACGGTGAGCCACTGGCGATTGGTGACAAAGAACGCGGCCACAACGGTGAACATGACCGCGCCAAAGAGGCTCAGGCACAGGATGTTGGCCCGCGCTTCGCCTCGCTGCTTGACATAGTCCGTGGGCAGGAAGCTTCCCCCGGCATCGGCTCGCATGAATGGGTTGTTCATCGGTGCATCCTCACAGGTCCGTCGGTCCCAGACACAGCCCCAGCGTCATCGCCCACCCTGGCTGCGGCTTTGACATGTCCACGCCAACCGTGGGTTCCTTGCCCGTTCGCGCGACGCGCGCGAAGGGGTCCGCCACCTGCGCGGGCAGGCGAAGCGCCCGCGCGATGTGCTGGCACAGCGCGGTGTGCCGCGCTTCGCCGCCCACGAACACCACCTTCATCACCCGCTTGCCGCCGAAGAGCGATTCGTGATACCGCAGGCACATCGACAGTTCATCCGTCAGAATCTCCAGCGGCTCCGACAGATCCTCGCTCGCCACCGCCACCACCGGATCACTCGCCCGCGCCTCGGCGGAGACCGTCAACTGCTCCATGCCCCGGCGAATCGCGTTCGCATCCGCCACCGAGACCTTGCGCTGACGGCCGATCGCATCATCGAGATGAAACCCGCCGATCTCGATCGCCTTGGCAAAGACCATCTTCTCCCCGTGCACGATGATCGCCTTGGTCGAGCCAGCGCCCAGGTCGATGTACAACGTCGCTTCATCACCCCCACCACCCCCACCACTCTTGACCAGACCCTTAATCGCCTCGAGCAGGGCGGTGAACTCGTTGTGCATCCCCACGGGTTCGAGTTTGTTGTCGTGCATGGTGCGCATGAGTCGATCGACGAGATCGCGGGCCGTGGCCATGCAGATGACTTCAGACTTGCCCCCGCCGGCATCGCACACTTCGACGTGACGAAAGACGATGGAGGCGGGATCGACCCCGAGTTGCATGGGCACGGCCGTCTTGACCACCGACGCGACCGAGGCGCCCTCCGCGCGTGGGACGCGAAAGTGCTTGCAGATGGTCTGGCCGACGGGGATGGAGCAGACGGCTCGTCGGGCCTTGAACCCCGCGGCACGAAGCAGCCGTGGCAGCGCCTCGATCTGGAACGCGAGGCGGCCCATGGAGTCTCGCCGAAGGTCTTCCGGAGTCTGAATGCACGCCGCGGCAACGAGTGTCGCCGGCTTTCGCGAGTGGGGGGCATGTGGGGGGTGGGGGGCGCTGACCTGAAGCACCTTCATGGACCCAGCCCCGAAGTCGATGCCCAGCGCAGGCGCAGTACGTCCGAACCCCCACCGGCTCGACTGTGCATGAAGCGATTTGAGTTGGTCCACGGAGATCAGACGCATCGATCCTGTCCTTCACAACCCACACAGAGCATCCCCCCGTACCCGCGTGCCCACCACGGCCGTGGGGTGGAATGGGAATGGGGGTCATTGCGAAATCCCCTCCCGTCATCGGCCTAACCGTGCGCCCTGTTAACCCGCGACGATGATGTGGGCGCATGACGACTCCGCCGCCCTTCGCGTCACATCGTCCAACTCGCCCAGACGAAACAGCCCCTAGACCCGCCCAGTGAAACGCAGATCGTGGATCGCTGCCACAACGAATTCCCCCAGGCAATCGAGGGCGCCCGGCAAGTCCCAGCGCTGGCGCTTCCGATCGCCGGTGGTGTTGCTGATCACGCGAAGTTCGGCAAACCGCACGCCCAGCAGGGCACAGACATGGCCCACCGCCGCACCTTCCATCGCTTCCGCGATCGCCCCCGTTCGACGCACAACCTTCCCGGCGAGTTCTTCAGTGCCGGAGCATGTGGATACGGTCGCAACAGGTCCAATAAAGTCGCATGTTGACCCCAGTCGACCGATGACCTCGCGACAGCCTGGGATACGGCCGTGGGAGAACGGACCGAGCGGGAACCCCATTTGATCGCATGTGAGGAATCCATCTGGCGTATCCAGTCCCTCGTCGGCGTACGCGCTCTCGCTGGCGAGAATTCGGCTGCCCAGCGGCAAATCACGCCCGGGCAGTGCGCCCGCCACGCCGATGGACAGCACCAGATCGTCGAGTGAGGGATCGAATCGCAATGCCACGGCCGTGGCGGCGTTCACCTTTCCGACCCCCGTGGTTACGATTGCCAGGTCGCTTCGGAGCGCGATTCGCGTTCTCGGCGGCGGAACGTCGATGGTTGGAGCGATGCGATTGAGGATTGTGCGAGCCTCGGTGGGCGCGGCGACAACGAGGAGAATACCCTTGGGTTGCACGCCTCGCTCCAACAATGGGTCGGCCCGCGCGAAGTAGGGCCTCGTGGGGGGGTGGCGGGTGAAACCGAAACGCGGGGACAGTCTATAAGTGAATGGAGGCCCGCGTTTTCTCACAGGATTCGAATCTCGACATACGGACACACGAACACACGGAAGGGTCGAATGACACGCACGCCGCACAACTCAGGCAGGAACATCAATGGAAGGCGTCGAGCCGCGATTCTCGCCCGGGCCGTCGTGGGCGCGGTGGGGATCACCGTCGTGGGTGTGGGCGGATGGGCCGGGCTTAAGGCCATGAGCCGAGGGGATTCGGCCAGGGCGAACGTGCTGGCCGTCGATCTCGCCGAGGTTCGCATGATGGATGTGGACATCACCACGATCTCGACGGGCGAGATCGAGGCCAAGAACCGCATCGAGATTCGCAGCAAACTGGACACTGAATCGTCGATCATCGAGATCATCCGCGAGGGAACCCGCGCGGCCAAGGGTCAGGTGCTCGTGCAACTCAACGGCAGCACCCTCCAGGAAGCCATCGAACGGGAACAGATCGAAGTTGAAGGGGCGCGGGCGGACTTCGTCGCGGCCGACAACGACCATCAGAACCAGATCGAAGAGAACGAATCATCGCTGCGCAAGGCGCAGTTGAAAGTCACCCTGGCACAGTTGGCGCTGGACCAGTGGATCGACGGCGAACTCCAGAAGCAGTACGATCAACTCAAACTCGCGATTGAGCGGGCCGAACGAGACTTCGAGCGACAGCGCGACAAGTACGCCAAGAGCCAGGAACTTTTCGACCAGGGCTTCCTGAGCAAGAACGAACTGGACCTCGACGAGATTGGGTTCATCGAGGCCGTGGCGAAGTATGACACGGCCATCCTCGATGAAGAGATCTACTGGACGTATCAGTATCCCAAGGATCGCGAGCAAAAACAGTCCGACGTGACCGAGGCGAAGGCGGAGCTCGAGCGTGTCGCGCGCAGCAACGAGATCGCGCTGGTTGGCAAGCGGGCGAATCTCGAAAGCCGTCGTCGTCGGCTGACGATGCGTGAGGATCGGCTTGCCAAACTTCAGGAACAGCTTGAGAGTTGCCGGATTGTGGCGCCCTCCGCGGGGCTGGTGGTCTATTCCACGAGCATGGAGGACTATTGGGACATGCAGGGTCGCGGGGCGATGCAGATCGGGCGAGTGGTGTCACCGAACGATCTGATCATGGTCCTGCCCGATGTCTCCGAGATGATCGCCAAGGTCCGCGTGCATGAAACGCTCGCAGGTCGCGTCCGCGAGGGACAGCCGGCCTCGATCAAGGTCGATGCCCTCGGCGATGTCGTCTTCACGGGCAAGGTGCAGAGTGTCGGCGTGCTGGCGGAGTCATCGAACTGGCGCGATCCCAATCGCCGCGAATACACGGTGCGCATAGCGATTGATGATGGGCCTGAGGTCGATCGTCTCAAGCCGTCGATGCGATGCGAGACGGAGATTCGCCTCGATCGGCTGGAGCAGGTCAAGGCCGTGCCCGTCCAGGCCGTGTTCAGCGATGGCCCGGTCCGCTTTGTGTATGTGCCGCAGGGTGGCCGGTTCGCTCGCAAGCCCGTGCAGGTCGGCCAGACGTCGGACATGTACGCGGAAGTTGTGGCGGGCCTCGAACCCGGGCAGCGCGTGCTGCTGCGGCGGCCCATCGGCGGCGAAGTCATCGACGAACCGTGGGATCCAGCGCAACTCGCGCTCGTGGGCATCCAACTCAATGAGCGCGGCGAACCCGTCGCGACGCGGCGCGAAGGCGCACGAGGCATGCCATCGCGCGGCCCGGGCGGCGAAAGCCCTCGCAACGCAGAGCAGGCGGCCGTCCCGGCGGCCACCGAGGCGACACCGGCTGTCGGCGAGACGCCAGCGGAATCCTCCGGCGAAGCAACGCCTGAAGCCGCGACAACTCAGTCAGGCGAATCAACGCAAGCAGCGACGCCGGCAACTGACACAGCGCAGCGCTGACGCCGGGTCACCGACACCCCCATCGTGCACGCGCACGGCCATCATGGCCGAGGGGGTTGATCATCACCCCGGCGCACCAGCGCGGCCTCGAACGAAAACGCTTCATCCTTCGGTTTGATGCGATCAAAGTTGTCGTCCGCGACGTCAAAGCCTTCCGCGATCTCGATCCGCAGGGATTTGTTTGACGCGAGATCGATCGCGACCGGCGCTCGCCCCTGCATGCGTTGATGTCCAGAATCGAGGTCCACGGCCTGCACGACGGGCCGGCACGGATTTCGCGGATCACACTCGCGCACGAAACACTGCATGCCGTTGGACAATCGCACGATCGTCCCCGGGGCATACGGCGGCGCCACGTCGAGCAGCGCTTCGAGTATCACGGGATCAACCCACGCCGAATACGGCGGCTGCTGCATCAGCCGCAGCGCCTGAACCGTTGACATCACCGGCGCATCACGCCCGCGATCCCCGGGCGCATCGGGCCCGAAGCGCAGCCGATCGAAGAGATCACACGCCGCGACGATGCGGGCGAACACATGGATGTCGTGCCCCGCCACCGGAACCTTCGCCCCATCAGGCCGATGACGTTCCGGAAAGCCGGAGCCGTCAAACTTCTGGTGGTGGTGCATGACCACGGCCGAGGCCGCCGGACCGGTTGACTCGCGCACGAGGTGATGCCCGATGATGACGTGCTGCTGCCAATGCGGATCATCCTCATCACCCGTGCCACACACGCCACCGCTGTTGGCCCAACGATCCAGCGTTTCATCGCTCAATCGCAACATGCCGATGTCGTGCAACATTGCGCCAACGCCCAGCGCTGTCACATCCCTCGCCTCCATCGGCGACAGCCGCGACCGCTCAGGGATCAGATACTCATCAAGCACCAGGCCCACCAGGAGACTCAGGAAGCACACGTTGCTCGCATGACGAAGCGTCGGCTCACCGTGGGCCAGGATCTCCTCCATGAACAACGCCGAGCGACCATCCGCGAGAATCGTGTCGAGCAGCGATCCCACGGCCGCGCGATACGGCCCGAAGTCGAGTCTCGCCTGACTCTGTTGCCCGGCTTCGGCGAAGGCGTCAGCGATGCGCCCGGCGAGTTGCGCGCGGGCCTCAAAGATCTGCGGGCTGATGTACTTTGAAAGTTCTTCGGTGCCGGGGAATTTGATCCAGATGTCGCGCAGGCCCAGTTCACGCAGGCGATGCGCGAGCGTCTCATCGAGTTCCAGCCCGCTGCGCAGCAGCACGCTCGCCTTACGGCACGGATGATGGACCGGCAACGCGAGCACCATGCCAGCCCGGGCCTGATTGACGGGGACTCGGAGCACACGAAACTCCCGCAGTGCGGTGGTATCGGCAGATAACGGCCCCGAGTTGTGCGGACGCCACCCGCCAAACCGCGACATCGTCCTTCCCAACACCCCGCGCACGGTCTCCGACGATCGCGCAAAGCACGACACCCCGGGATACGCCGGGAATCCGGCACGCCCCCCACAACAATGGCCGAAAGCCGCGGCGATTATGGATCCACGAGGCAGGCGTGCAGCACGGCCATGCGGACGATGACCCCGGCGGCGACCTGTCGAAGGACAATGCTCCGCGGGCCATCGGCAACCTCGGCGTCGATCTCGATGCCGCGGTTCATGGGGCCGGGATGCATGACGACAGCACCGGGCTTCATAGCTCGCGCGCGGGAGGGTGTCAGGGCGTACAACTCGCGATACTCGCGGATCGACGCGATGGCTGCGGATTTCTTCGCGCCGGGCGCCTCGGCCTTCGGTTCGTTGTGCCGCTCGAACTGCACGCGAAGGGCCATCACCGCATCCACCGACGGCAGAACCGCGTCAAGATCGGAGACAACTTCGCACCCCAGCACGGCCAGCGAGGGGGGGGCAAGCGCGGGCGGCCCCACGCAGATCACACTCGCGCCGAGCGTGCCAAGACACGCGATGTTCGATCTCGCAACGCGCGAACTCGTCAAGTCGCCAACGATCGCCACGCGCAGCCCGGTGAAGTCGAACCCATCGAGTCGATCGTGCGCCTCGGCCAATGCATACGCATCGAGCAGTCCCTGCGTGGGATGCTCGTGCCCGCCATCGCCGGCGTTGATGATCGGGCAGCCCAGTTCACGTGCGACCAGCGCCGCAGCGCCCGTCCCGCGAGCGCGGATCACCATCGCGTCCACGCCCATCGCTTCGACCGTTCGCGCGGAATCGAGCAGCGTTTCGCCCTTATTGACCGAAGACACCACGGCCCAGAGGTCCACCACTTCGGCTCCGAGCCGCTGCGCCGCCATGGTGAAACTCAGCCGCGTTCGCGTTGAATCTTCGAAGAACAGGTTCGCGATGGTCTTTCCCCCCAGCGCTGGCCGCGGCGAACCGCGAGCGAACTGACGGGCGAGCGTGAGAATCTCACGAATGGCCGATGGCGCAACGCCGCGAATCGCGAGTAGATCGCGTCCACGCCACAGCGACCCGGCCGGGGCGATCGTTGGCGGTGGAATCAGGGTGGTTGTCACGAATCAGAGTATATCCGGCGTCGCGCGGACCCGCCTCGGCGCGCGACAGTCACAACTCGGCCAGCCGTCGGGCAGTTTCCTGCTCGATCAAGTCCCGCATCAGCCGATCAAGATCGCCCGCGAGCATGTCGCGCAGCGAGTATTCGCCCGGCAGGCGCTCATCCGCGACAATCCCCTCGCGATAGCGATATGTGCGAATCTTCTCCGATCGCTCACCACCGCCGATCTGTCCGCGGCGCGCGGCCGAACGCGCCGCGTGCTGACGCTGACGCTCGATCTCGTGCAGGCGCGTCATCAGCAGGCGGCGGGCCTTCTCCCGGTTCTGCTGCTGGCTCTTGGATTCCTGCATGCGGATCACGATGCCCGACGGCTTGTGGTGGAGTTGCACGGCCGTGGCGACCTTGTTCACGTTCTGGCCGCCCGGCCCCTGGCTGGTCGTGACGTTCTCTTCCACGTCGTTGGCCCAGTCGATGGCGACTTCGACCTCTTCGGGTTCGGGCAGCACGGCCACGGTGGCGGTTGAGGTATGAATGCGTCCCTGGGCTTCCGTCGCGGGGACGCGCTTGACGGAATGCACGCCAGCCTCGAAGGCCAGTTCACTCCAGACGCCCTGACCCTTGATGTTGGCGATGGCGCTGCGGATGCCGCCGGCGTCGGTTTCTTCGATGATGTCGAGCAGGTCGAACTTCCACGCGCGTCGCTGGGCGAAACGTTCGTACATCGTGAGCAGGTCACGCGCCCACAGCGCCGCCTCATCCCCGCCCGTGCCCGCGCGAATCTCGAGCATGACGGAGCCGACGCGTTGATCGTCGGCCGTCACAAGGCGAGCTTTGACCTGTTCGATCAGCGCGGCCGCTTCTTCGTGCAGGCGCGGGATTTCTTCTTTGGCGAGTTCGGCCAGTTCGCGGTCGGTCTGCGACACCATTGCGAGTTCATCCGCCTCGTGCAGCACTTCGCGCACGCGGCGATACGGCCCGACGACCTGTTCGAGCGCTGCCTTTCTGATTGACAGATCCCGCACGGCCTTGTGATCGGCGAGAATCGCGGGATTTTCAAGTTGGCGCATCACATCGCCCAGCGCGAGGTCCAT
>CAZTPJ010000025.1:0-1293 GCA_964614515.1 uncultured Phycisphaeraceae bacterium
CGGTGATTCGGGTGGGCGCGCCCGTAGGGGCGTCGTTTGTTGTGCTGGTTGGCTCGCTCGATCTCAGCGGCCAGTTGTCGCTCGAGGGCGGATACTTGTGGACGACGGATCTGTCGATCGGCGCTCCGGCCGTGCGCGGCGCGATCAAGACGCGAACGCTCGCGCGGGCGTCTGGGCCGGTGTTCATCAATCCGTTCGCCGAACCCGGGCGCGAAGGCGAGGGGGTGGGGCGGACGGTTGGTCGCGTGCTCGACGGCGGCGTGGTGACCTCGCCCGAGGATGTGCTGTTGTACCTCGACAACGCCTCGCACACGCAGGCCGCGCAGATCGTCACCGCGATTCAGACTCGATTCCCCGATGGTCCCGGCCGAGAGCCGACCGCCCGCGGGCGCAGCGATCAACAGGTCTATCTGAAAGTGCCGCACCGATACGTGGATAATCCGGCGGAGTTCATCGAGATCGTCAAGTTCATCAACCCCTCTGCGCTGCAGTTTCCGCAGGAGTTCGCCAAGCGATACACCGAAGCGCTCAAGAACGAGACCTGGCTGGCGTGGGAACTTTCGCACTGCCTGATTGCCATCGGCGAGGCGTCGATTCCGTTCGTGCGGCCGTTGTATGACTACGCTGATCCGACGACGCGACTTGCAGCGCTTCGGGCGGGGTCGAAACTCGGCGATGCGCGGGCCGCGCCGGAACTCAAGGAGATGGCGCTGCACGGCCCGGACACGATGCGTGCCGAGGCGATCACGCTGCTTGGCGAGCTCAACGCGGGCCCGACGGTGGACATCACGCTGCGCGAGTTGCTGGCCGCGCCCCAACTTGATGTGCGTGTGGCGGCGTATGAAGCGCTGGCGGAGCGGGCGGAGCGCGTGCAGTATGCGCGGCTGATGCGCGAGGGCGTGAGCACCGCGCGCGGGCTGGACTTTGAAGCCATCAGCGCCCTGGCCGAGCAGCGAGCCCAGATCGACCTCCCCGGCGCCACGATTCAAGGGATCGCCAGACAGCCGATCTCTGGCAAGTTCCTGCTCGATCAGGTTCAACACGGCGATCCGCTCGTCTACGTTTCGCAGCACGGGCGACCGCGCATCACGCTCTTTGGCGAGCCGAAAGTCGTGACGCCGATGCTCGTGTCGGCGTGGTCCGATCGCCTCATGCTCCGCAGCGATGGGCCCAGCGATGAACTGCACATTTATTACCGCGACTCCCGCACCGGCAAAGTCACACGGCAGCGCATCAAGCCCGACGTTGTTCGCCTGATCGAGTTCATGGCGCACGAGCCGCGCCCCCAGGACC
>CAZTPJ010000025.1:1303-46189 GCA_964614515.1 uncultured Phycisphaeraceae bacterium
GGACTTGGCCTGACATATTCCGAAGTCGTCGGCGCGCTGGCGGAGATTCAGAAACAGGGTGGGATCGACGCGAGTTTCGCCACCGAGCAGGAACGCCTCCAGGCCGCGCTGCTCAAAGCGACCCGTGGAACCTCCGTTACCCATCGGCCCGAGACCGACTCCGACCCGCCCATGGGAATGGAGTCGCCCATGGAGCCCACAACGGTTGATCCCGGCGAAGCGCCCACGGTCCCGGCCGTCGAACGACGCTCGATCATCGTGCCGCTCAGCCCGCGTCCGGGCAAAGACCGATGAAAGGGAACACAGCGGATGTGCAATCTCGGTTCATGCGGCGGCCCGGGTCGGCCGACGCGTGACGGCCGGCAGACCTACCGGTGGTCGTGGTTGTGAATTGCCGGGCCGCGATGGATTGTGGATGACTGGCACGGCGGAGCGGTGTATTGTTTGGCTGATGCGACCCACGTTACGATGTGCGACGCGGGCACGGAAGCCCATTGACACGAGCAGACTCGTCGGTGCGCTGACGAGGGGTGACAGGGAGGTTGCCTGACGATGCGACTTGCCAAACTCACGGTGTGTGGCTTCAAGAGTTTCGCCGACGAAACCGTCTTCACGTTTGATGACGCGATCACGGGGATCGTCGGTCCGAACGGCTGCGGCAAGTCCAACGTCGTCGATGCCATCAAGTGGGTTCTCGGCGAGCGATCAAGCAAGAGCCTTCGCGGGAAGGAAATGCTCGATGTCGTCTTCGCGGGGTCGGCCTCGCGAGCGCCGTCGGGCTTGGCGTGGGTGCGCCTGACGTTTGAGAATCCCGAGGAGGGCGACAGCGAGGCCCGAAGGCATGAAGGCGGGGAAGAGCAAGGCGCTCAGGTTGGAGACGGTGAAGAGACAGGAAGCCCGACCGTCAGGGAGGGCTCTGCTCCAGTAGGAAGCCCGACCATAAGGGAGGGCTTGGCTTCATCGTCAGCGCACGCGCCCGAAACCCGCCACGGAGTGGCGGGCCACCCAGGAAGTCTGACCGCCGCCCCCGGCCGTCAACACCTCCTCGATGATGAAGACACGGACTCTGAATCGGGCCTGATCGATCGTGCGGCGAACGTGCGGCGCGGCCTGCCCATCGACGCCGATGTTGTCGAAGTCGAACGCCGCCTGCATCGCGACGGCACGAGCCACTATCTCATCAACGGGCGCAAGGCCCGCCTGAAGGACATTCGCGACCTGTTCCTCGACACGGGGATCGGGGCGGATGCGTATTCGATCATCGAGCAGGGCAAGGTGGATGCGATGCTTCTCGCGTCGCCGATGGAACGTCGGACGATCTTTGAAGAGGCCGCGGGCATCGCCAAGTACAAGCAGCGCCGCATCGAGGCCTCGCGAAAACTTGAGAAGGCCGAAGCGAACCTCGCGCTGACGCGGGAACAACTCGCGACGACCGAGCGCCGCCTGCGCATCGTCAAGGGTCAGGCCGCCAAGGCGCGCAAGTGGGTCGATCTGGATATCCAACTCAAGTCCGCGCGAATGGCCCTCGCGTTCGACCAGTACGACGAACTCGTGTCGCGACTGGAGACGCTCGACGCGCGGTCCGCCGAGATCGAGAGCCTTCGCGCCACGGCCGGCGAAGCCCTCACCCTCGCCGAAGCCGCCAAACAGGAAGCCGAACTCTCGCGGCACGAAAGCCTCTCACGCCTTCGCGCGATCGAACAGGATCGAACATCCGCGCAGCACACGGCCGACTCCGCTCGACAGCGCGTCGAGCTCGTCGAGCGGGCGCTCGAAGAAACTCGCCGACAAGGCGAGAAGGACACCGCGCGTGCGGGCGAACTGGCTCGCCGTGCGTCCGACCTGTCGCAGCGCCTCGCCTCGCTTGTGGCGCGGGCGGAGGAAATCTCAACGGAAGTCATCGAGTCGCAGCGCCGCCTTGATGATGTCGCCACACAGCGCGCCGGGGCGCTCGAAGACATCGCCGTGGCCCGGGCGCACCTGACCGAACGGCGCGACGCGGCCGCGGGCATTGATCGAGATCGCTCCGCCCTGCTCGCCTCCATCGAAGCCGAACAGCGACGGCGCGCCTCGCTCGAAGATCAGGTGTCGCGTGCGTCGGAGCGTGCGTCCGCGCTGGCGGGCGAGTATGAAGGCGTGGCCCGGGCCGTGGCCGACGGCGAAACCGCGATGGCGCAGCGGACGAGCCGCATCGCGGAGTTGGAGACGCAACTGTCGCGGGATGATGAGGCTGACGCCGCGCTCGCGCACGACCGTCGCGCGGTGTCGGATCGTCTGGCGGATCTTGAGCAGCGTCACCTTCGCCTTGAGGGTCGTCGCGGCACGCTTGAGGAGATGGTGGCGTCGCGCGTGGGCCTGGGTGAAGCGGCGCGCGATGTGCTCGAACGACATGCGCGAGGCAAGGGCTTCGCCGGTGTCATCGCGCCCCTTGCGGACCTGATCGAAGCGGATTCGCAGCACGCCCCGGCCGTGGAAGCCGCGCTTGGCCCGGCGATGCAGGCGCTGGCCGTGGCGTCGTCGATGGCGATGCCGTCGTCGGATGAACTTGCGACGCTGGGTGGTCGCGTGATGTTCGTGCCGCTGGCGGGGGGGGGCGAGGTCATCCCCGGCGAGGGGCCTGAGGCTCGCCTGCCAGACGCGGTGCGCCGACTGCGCCCGCTGGTTCGCGCGAGCGGTTCGCTCGATGCCGCGACGGCCATGCTCGTCGAACGTGTGCTGGATCGCTGGCTGACATCGACCTTTGTTGTCGATTCGCTTGACGGCGCGATGTTGCTTGCCGCCGGCCCGCTTTCCGGTTGCCGACTGGTGACGAGCGATGGCGCGGTGGTGGAGGGTGACGGGCGCGTGCTGGCCGGGCCGATGGTGGATGCCTCGGGCGAGCCGGCGGGAATGCTCCAGCGTCGGACGGAACTTGAGTCGATTCGCGGCGATGTTGCGTTGCTGGAGGCCGCGATGTCGCAGGAATCATCGCTGCTGGCGAGCGTTGATGGCCGTGCGGAGGAGATCGCGAATCGTCGGCGCGACGCGCGGACGCAGATCGCGGCGGAGCAGCGAACGCTGGCGGCGGAGACGGCGCGTGTGGAGCATCAGCGGCATCAACTCGGCCGTGTGGCGCAGGACATGACGCACATCGAGTCCGAGCGTCAGCGGCTTGCAGCGCTTTCGGCGCGGCTCGATGGCGACGTCACGGCCCTGGTCGAACGCGCTGAGCGCCTCGGGCGATTGCACGAAGAAATGTCCGCCGCCGCCGAGGCCGCCCAACGCGACGTGGCGAACAAGCAAACGCAGGTGGAGCAGGCGACGGAGCAACTCACGGCCGCGCGCATCGAAACGAGTCGACTCGGCGAAGCGGCGGCGGCGTTGGCGCGTGAACAGCGTCAGGTTGAAACGGACCTTGCGGATGTCGAGCGTGAGCGTCGTGCGGCCGCGCATCAGATCGAGGAACTTGACCGCCGCGTGCAGGCGCACGTTGAAGCGATTGCGGCCGCGAGAGCGGAGATTGAATCGTCGCGTGTTCGCGCGGAATCGCTGGCGGATGAGGCGGCGAAGGAACGTGCGAAGGGTCACGAGTTTGAAGAGGCGTGCCGCGCATGTGGCGAGGGCGTCGTGGCGGCGCGGTCGCGACTGAATGAGATCGAGGGCGATGCGCGCGAGGTCGAGTTCGCGAGGCGCGAGGCGCAGGTGAAGCGCGAATCGCTCGAAGAGCGATGCCGTGAGGACCTGTCGCTCGACCTCGCATGGGAGCACGCGGAGTATCGCGCGATGATGGCCGGGGGTGATGTGGCCCGGATCGTCCCCGCGGAAGCGCAGCCGGAGATCGAAACGCTGCGCGATGAGATTCGCCGACTCGGCAACGTCAACCTTCAGGCGATCGATGAAGAATCGCAACTCGAATCCCGCAACGAGACGTTGATCGCGCAGGTGGCCGACATCGACACGGCCCGCGTGAAACTCGAAGAACTCATCACCGCGCTCAACGAGGCCAGCCGCACGCGGTTCGCCGAGGTCTTCGCCGCGATTCAGGAGCATTTTTCCAGTCCGAGCGGGATGTTCCGTCGTCTCTTTGGCGGCGGCCGCGCGGAAGTGCGCCTCATGCCGCTCATCAAGGAAGTCGAAGGCCCCGAGGGCACACGCAAGGTCGAGACGGACGAGATCGACCTGCTCGAAAGCGGGATCGAAGTCGTCGCCAAGCCCCCGGGCAAGGAGCCGCGAGCCATCAGCCAACTCTCGGGTGGTGAAAAAACGCTCACGGCCGTGGCGCTGCTGCTCTCGATCTTCCGCAGCAAGCCGAGTTGCTTCTGCATTCTTGACGAAGTTGACGCGGCGCTGGACGACGCGAACGTCGGTCGATTCTGTGATGTCATTCGCGCGTTCACCACGCACTCGCACTTCATCGTCATCACGCACAACAAGAAGACGATGCAGGCGGCCGATCGCCTCTTCGGCGTGACGATGCAGGAAAAGGGCGTGAGCAAGCGCGTCAGCGTCCGCTTCGAGCAGGTCGAACACGACGATGCGCCGACGCGCCGGAAGGCTGAGGTCGTGGCGGATTCCGTCGCGCCGGATGCCGACGACTTCGCCGAGGGCGAGACGGCGTCCAACGGCGGGCGTGCGCTGCTGCGCCGGGCGCTGGCCGGGATGCGCGAAAAGGCCGCGGACTGATCGCGCGTGCCCCGACAATCCGCTTCGGATTGTCGGGTGATGCGCTCGATTGAACGCGCGTTGTCTTGTCGCGCGTTGGACACCACAGAGAGGCGGGCGAGACGCCCGCTCCACCGGATCCAAAGGAACCTTGCGGACGCCACGCGCCCGACTCTGGCGAAGCGCCGGAATCGGGTCACGTCGCGACTTGTGCCCGGGACTGGTATCGTGTACGCTGTTGATCCCCCGTGGGGAAAGCGGGGCATTTCCATCGACGCAACACACGCGGAACATCTGTCATGGCACAAGGCAAGTCTCGCTTCGGCGTTCTGGACCTGATCGAATGGATCGGCAACAAGTTGCCGGAGCCGGCGATTCTCTTCGTACTCGGCGCACTGCTGGTCATGGCGATCTCGCAGGTCGCCGTCTGGCAGGCCTGGGCCGTGCAGCCCAAGAAACTCGTGCAGGTGATGGAGGTTGTGGTCGATGACGCGGGCCAGCCGGTGCTTGATCCCGAGACGGGCCAGCCGCAGCAACGCCCGAAACTCGATGCGAGCGGGCACCCCGTCACCGATCTCGTCGATGATCTTTCACGCAACAACGGCCAGCCGATCCGCGCCCGCGGCCTGCTGTCGGGCGATGGACTGTATTGGGCGCTGTCGTCGATGGTGGACAACTTCGTGCGTTTCCCGCCGTTGGGCATCGTGCTTGTCGGGATGTTGGGCATCGGCGTGGCGGAGCGCACGGGGTTTATCGGCGCAGGGCTGAAGGCGTTCATGCTGGTGGTGCCAAAGAAGTTGCTCACGCCGACGATGGTCTTTCTCGGCATCATGTCGAGTCTTGGAACCGATGCGGGGTATGTCGTGCTGCCGCCGGTGGCCGCGGCCTTGTACAAGAGCGTGGGGCGTTCACCGCTGGCGGGGATCGCGGCCGTGTTTGCCGGTGTCGCCGCCGGGTTCAACGCGAACCTGCTCATCACGAGTCTTGATCCGCTGCTGGCCGGGTTCACCGGCCCGGCCGCGCAGACCATCGATCCGTCGTACACCGTCAATCCCGCGTGCAACTGGTGGTTCATGATCGCCTCGACGATCGTCATCACGGCCGCGGGCTGGATCACCAGCGACTGGATCGTGGAGCGTCGCATGTCCAGGCGTCCGGCAAGCGAGGGCGGCCCTGGCGAGGCGGATGCGAGCGATGCCGAGGCGCAGCGACTTTCGCCGCGCGAGGTGCGGGCGCTGTGGTGGAGCCTGGCGAGCGTTGTCGGGGCGTCCGCGGTGTTTGTCATCATGACGCTCACGCCCAATGCGCCGCTGGATGACTATCTTCGGGCGCCCGATGGCGCGAAGGTCACGCGAGGCGAGATCATCGCCGCGCACGAGGGCAACCCCGCCAACAACCCGCGCATCGCTGAACTCATGGACGGCCCGCTCGCGGGCCTCAATCTGGCGCCCATCGCCACCGCCCCCGGCGGCGAAGCGTCCGACACGATCAAAGATCCGCGCAAGCGACTGCCCGACAGCGTGCGCGGCCCCGGCCTGGGCGATCACTTCGACCGCTGGGTCGAGTCCATCGTGCCCATACTCTTCATCCTCTTCCTCCTGCCGGGCGTTGTCTACGGCGTGGCTGTGGGCAAACTCCGCGCGGGCAAGGATGTCGCGTCGATGATGGTCGATTCGATGTCCTATATGGCGCCGATCATTGTGTTGGCGTTCTTCGCGGCGCAGTTCATCGAATACTTCAAGTTCTCGAATCTCGATCGGATGCTCGCGTACACCGGCGGGGAGATGCTCGCGCGATCGGGCCTGACGCCGAGCCTGCTCATGGTCGCGTTCGTACTCGTGACGATGTTCTTCAACCTGTTCGTCGGGTCGATGAGCGCGAAGTACGCCATGTTCGCGCCGATCTTCGTGCCGATGTTCATGCTCGTGGGCATCAGTCCGGAACTGACACAGGCCGCGTATCGCATCGGCGACTCGACCACCAACACCATCACGCCGCTCAATGCGTACCTGGTCATCATTCTCGTGGTGATGCAGAAGTACGCGCCGAAGGCGGGGATGGGCACGCTCATCGCCATGATGATGCCGTTCTCCATCGTGTTCACCATCGTCTGGCTCGCGATGTTGCTGATCTGGATGCAACTGGGCATTCCGCTCGGCATCGACGGGCCATTGACCTACTCCCCGGCCACACCCTGACAGGGGCAACCGCACACTCAGGTGGATCCGGTGGGGCGGGCGTCTCACCCGCCTTCAAGTTTGGATCCGGTGGGGCGGGCGTCTCGCCCGCCTCCGGTGGCGTCCGATGGGCGATGGCTCGTTCATCGGCACATGCGTCAACTATCCTGCGTTTGCGCTTGCATCCTGACGGCATCGCGCACGCAGGCAACAATCCCCGCGAATGACCGCACCGCCCACCCACGACCGGCCCGATTCGAAGTCCCCTCACCGCACCGCCATCATCATCGCCACCGGCGATGAGATCGTTCTCGGCCAGCGATTCGACACCAACTCCGCGTGGCTGGCGAGACACCTCACGGAACTTGGCGTGCTACCCGTCAAGTTCGCGGGCGTCGGAGATGATCGCGAGCGGCTGTCGAGCGTTCTCATCGCCGCGGCGCACGATGCGGACCTCGTGCTCATCACCGGCGGCCTGGGACCGACGGATGATGACATGACGCGGTTGGCGCTGGCTGACGCGATGGGCGAAGCGTTGATTGAAGATAAGGCCGCGTTTGGCATGATCCAGGCGTGGTATGCGCGTGCGGGTCGAAGCGTGCCCGAGTCGGCGCGCAGCATGAGCATGCGCCCGCCATCAGCGCGCGTGCTGGACAACGCGGTGGGCAGCGCGCCGGGGCTCGCGGCACGCGTGGGGCGCGCGGATGTTTTCTGCCTGCCAGGACCGCCGGGCGAGATGCGCGACGGCTTTGAGCGACATGTACGCCCGGCGATCCGCCGTGACCCATCGCGCGCGATCGCCATGCGGGTGCTGCCCACCATCGGGCTCGGCGAATCCGATGTCGCCCAGCGACTCGGCCCGCGCATGGCACGCGATCGCAACCCGCTCATCGGCACCACCGCCTCATCCGCCGTCGTCACATGCCGCGTGCGATATGAAGGCCCGCCCGATGGCGCCACGGCCGCGTTGGACAACGCCGAACGCGAAGTCCGCGCAGCGCTTGGCGCGTGTGTGCTGGGCGCGGGTGAACGAACGATCGCGGAGTTTGTCGTTGATCTGCTGCACGAGCGCAGCGCGACGCTGGCCGTGGCGGAATCATGCACGGGCGGGCTGCTCGGCGGCGCGATCACGGGCGTAGACGGGTCGTCTGATGTGTTCATCGGTGGTTGGATCACCTATGCGAACGCGATGAAGCAGTCGCAGCTTGGCGTGCCGGCGAGCGTGCTGGAGCGCGATGGCGCCGTGAGCCGTGCGTGCGCGGAAGCCATGAGCCGCGGTGCGCTGCAACACTCCGGCGCGACACACGCCATCGCCATCACAGGCATCGCCGGGCCAACCGGAGGGATGCCCGACAAGCCCGTGGGCACGGTATGGATATCCGTGACCGGTCACGACGGCCAGATCGACACGCGGCGATTCGCGTTCGTCGGTGATCGGGAGGCCGTTCGCGTGTGGTCGGTCAACAGCGCGCTGGCGATGGTGCGTCTGTCGCTCATCGGAGAGTCGATGCGGCTTCTGCGCCAGGTTGAGTAAGAGCCGATCGCGTGAGCGATCGATGTCTTCTCGACTCCTGCAAGCCAACGGGGGCACGGGCGACTGGCCTGTGCGCAGTGTGGCGCTATTGGCACACGTCCGCCGCTGACTTCGATCGCTTGTGCGATCGGCTCTTTGCGCTTGCGCGATTGGCTCTTTGTGATTACTGCGCTGCGCCGCAGAGTTTGTACAGGACGCGTGCGCCGACGTTGGCGTCCCACTCCGGTGCGGATTCGCCCGCGCCGGGGCCGGGGCACACCTCGACAAGATCAAAGCCCACGACGCGCCGGCCTGACGCCGCCACACGGTGCAGCAGCATCGCGACTTCGCGAAATGACAGACCACCCGGCACGGGCGTGCCCGTGTGCGGGCAGAGCGAAGGATCAAGCCCGTCGATGTCGAGCGTGATGTAGACATGCTCGGGCAACCCGGCCAGAATGCGATCACACACGATGCCAAAGTGCATCCCGCGCGCCGCCTCGGCGAAGACCTCATCGTCATAGAACGTCGTGATGCGCCCGGCGTGCTGCTCCGCGTATCGCCGTTCGCCCTCGGCAAAGTCGCGAATGCCCACCTGCACCAGTTTCGACACACCCTTGACTTCGTCCATCACGTTGCGCAGCACCGAGGCGTGCGACCACTTGAGTCCCTCGTATCGCTCGCGAAGGTCCATGTGCGCATCGATCTGAATCACGCCCAGGCCGGGATGATGCTCCGCGCACGCGAGAATCGCTCCGTATGACACGGCATGCTCGCCGCCGACGACACCGGGAATCTTTCCCTCACGAAGCAGGCCCGTGGCCGTGCGATGCACCTTCACGTTCACCTGGCTGCACGCGCTGTCGATGTCGGCGACGCGTCTGGCATCCTGCGGCCCCGCGCCGCCGCGCTCAATAATCGGCTCGGCCAGCAGGCGCGTGGTGCGGGAGAGATCCGCGATGCCCTCATCCTCGTCGATCATGTGGATCCCGCGTTCGTAAATCCGCCCGAAACTCAGGTCGAACAAGTCCACCTGCGCCGAGGCGCGGCGGATCGCGGCCGGACCCTGGCTCGTGCCGCCGCGATACGACGTGGTCGCGTCGAACGGCACGGGAATGAGCACGATGCGGGCCTCTTCGAGCGTGGTGGGCAGGCCAAAGATGCCCTCGCCGCTGGCAGCCGCGTCTGGATCAAAGGTCATGTCGCTCCCCTGTGTGGGTGGGTTCCGGCCCCCGAGCGTAAAGGCGATTCCTATGCTCTGGTGCGATGAAGTACGCGGTGATTATTCCCTGGGGGGCTGCCGATCTCCCGAGTGAGGATCTCGGCGGGCGCACGCCGCTTCAAGCAGCGCGAATGCCCAGACTTCGCGAGATCGCGCGGGCGGGTCGTGTGGGTCGCGTGGTGAGTCTGCCTCCCGGGCATCAGCCGAGCGATGCGGCGATGCTGCTGAGTCTGCTCGGGTGCGATCCTCGCCGGGAGAATGCTTCGCAAGGTGTGGCGGATGCGACTGCGCTCGGCGTGTCGCTCGCCCCGGGCGAGTGGGCGTTTCGGCTTGATCTTGTCACGGTGTCGCCGGGTGGGCGCGAGTCGCGACTGATTGATGATGCGGCCCCGGACCTAGGCCCGGCCGAAGCGCACGCGTTGTTCGCCGCCTTGCTCGGATATTGGCAGCAGCGCGAGCCGGGACTCGCGCGAGGGCTTGAGGTCTATGCCCTTTCGCACGGACGGGCCGTGCTCGTGGATCGCGAGGGGCGCGACTTCGCCATGGTGGAAACAACGATGCCGGCGCAGGCGATTGATGAATCATGGCGTACGGCCATGCCCCGCGGCGGCACGGATCGCGAGGCCTCCATGCTTCGACGCCTGGTGGAACTCTCCGCCGAGTTTCTCGAATCACACGATGTGAACGCCGCGCGAAACGATCAGGGACTCGCCCGCGCCAATCTCGCGTGGATCTGGGGGGGGGCGACCCCGCCAGGACCGGCTTCGTTCCATGCGCGCTTTGGCGTCAGCGCCGCGATGATCGCGCGACACCACACATCCGTGGGCGCCGCCGCGATGCTTGGGATCCACTCGATCACGAATCACCCATCGCATGATCTCCCCGGCGGCGCGGCGTTGGCCATCGGCGCGCTGGCGGCGCATGATGTGGTGCTCTGGCATATCGATCTCGCGGGGCACCTGGATGCGTCCACGCCCGAGGCGAAGGTGCGGGCGCTCGAGGCCGTCGATGCCGAGGCCATCGGTCCCCTGCTCGATCACATGCGCACGCTTGGCAGCGCCGAGGCGAACCCCGAGGCGCAAGGCTGGCGTATCATGATCGCGCCGGGCCTCGCTATCACGACTGGGGCGGGACGACCGACATTGGACGTGACCCCCTTCGCGATCGCGGGCGACTGGGTTCGCTCCGTGGTTGAACGGGACATGACGGAGCACGAGGCGGCCGCGAGCGACCTGTGCGTGGATCCCGGGCATGAACTCATGGAGTACTTTCTGCACGGCGGTTTGGCGCGGGCGCGGCCCGCGCGGGGGATCAGGCATGGCTGAACCGCGTGAGATATACGACATCGAGCCCGATGAGCCGCGCGACCCGGCGAGCGAAGCACCCCCCGCGAACAAGGGGGAAGGAAGCACGCATTCGAGCGGCACGCCTGCACCCAAAGCCGACAAGCTCGCCAAGGCCCGCATTGATGCGCCACGTCTTCTCGACGATATCGATGATGACGCGGACCTGACGCACGATCCGGAAGTTGAGGCGGCGCTCCGTCCGTCCATGGCCGCGCGACTCGGCAAAGCGTTGTCGCTCGAGCCCGCAGCGGGCGACATGCGTCCGGTGTTCGTCAAGGAGGGACTTGGCTCGGCGAAGGTGTGGGGCATCGCCGGGGGCGTGCTGGCGGTTGGCGCGATCATCGCCGCGGTGGCCACGGCGAACTCCGCGCACGTCTGGCACGGCGTGTTCACGCTCTATTCCATCGTATTGCATACGGGCACGGGCATGTTGGCGGTGACAGCCGCGGCGGCGCTGCATGGGCAGCGCCTGGCGTACCTGCCGCTGGCGGCGGCGCGTGTACTGACGGCGGTGGCCGCGGCCCTGCTCGTCTTTAACCTGCGCATTGAACTGATCGAGGGGACGACGTTCGATCAAGCGCTGATGGCGGTGACGGCGTATCTCATCGTCATCATGGCGACGTTTCGGCTGTGGGGGACGAAACTCGCGGCGATCCTTGCGTGTCATTTTCTGTTGTGGATGGCATTCGTCGTGGGGTCGGAAATTCGTGGGATGATTCAGTAGCCGGCGCAGCCGGCCGCGGCTTCAAGGTAGTGGGATGCGTGTGGCCCAACCGAATCTCGATGGTCTTGTGTCTCGGATCCGGGATGGATTCGCGTCGGCGTATGGCGCTGGGCCATCGGTGGTGGCGTGTGCGCCCGGTCGCGTGAACCTGATCGGCGAGCACATCGACTATAACGACGGGTTTGTGCTGCCAATGGCGATTGATCGGTGGTGCGTGGTGGCGGCGTCGCCGGGGCGAACGCGCGAGACGCGCGCGACGGTGATCGAGACCAGGGCGCGCATGACCTTTGACCCGGCCGACGCAGCGTGGAAGTCTCCACACACCTGGCGCGGACAGGGCTGGCGGCCGTATGTCGCAGGCGTGCTCGCGGGGTACGCGGATTTGCATCGCGATCATGCGATGCCGCCGCTGGATCTGGCCATCACGGGTGATGTGCCCATCGGCTCGGGGCTGTCGAGTTCGGCGGCGATTGAGGTCGCGGTCGCCACGGCCGTGGAACAAGTCCTTGATATGTCCCTTGCACCGCGCGAGCGTGCGAAGCTCTGTCAGCGCGCGGAGCATGAGTTCGCGGGCGTCCCATGCGGGATCATGGATCAACTCGCGTCGGTGCTTGGGCGAGAGGGGCATGCGCTGTTGATTGACTGTCGCACGCTGGATGTCTCGGGCGCGCCGATGCCGGACGAAGACGAGGCGGTGGTGGTCGTCACCAACAGCGGCGTACGCCATGATCTGGCGTCGTCAGCGTATGCGGAGCGTCGCGCATCGTGCGAGTCCGCGGCCGTGGCCCTGGGGATTGAGAGCCTGCGCGACGCGCGTTCGCATGCGTGGCACGGTCCGGGCGCGGAGGCGTTGTCGCACGATCAGCGCGACGCGGTGCGCCACGTTGTCGGCGAGATCGCGCGAACGCTTGACGCCGCGCGGGCGCTCGAGGCCCGCGACATGCCGCGACTGGGGCGACTCATGCACGAATCGCACGTCTCGCTGCGCGATCACTATCGCGTCTCATGCCACGAACTCGACACGCTCGTCGAACTCGCGATGCAGACCCCCGGCGTCTACGGCTCGCGCATGACCGGGGCGGGGTTCGGAGGTTGCACGGTGACGCTGTGCCGTCCCACGGCCGTCGATGCGCTGCTGCGCGACGTGCCGTCGCGCTATGCACAGCAGACCGGGCGCGAGGCGCACGGATTCGTCGTCCGCGCGGTCGATGGCGCCCATGTGATCTGAACAGAGCCGACCGCGCGAGCGGTCGAGTCCCGGAAACCCGTCACAATACGTCAGGTTACGGCCGCGTCGAGCCGGCATCAGGCGCATCGGCCGCGCCGGTTCGCTCTGCGTATCGCTGGAAGACGCGGCGCACGAGATCGGCGTGACGGCGAGGCACGACCTGTTGGTCTATCGCGCGCTCAGCGCCTTCGCGTGCCTCGCGCACGGCCTCGGCCGTCTCGCGACGCGACGTCGCACCGCTGCGATCGACGCCCTCATCACTGAACCATCGCGCGACGACGCGCTCGGCCGCATCTGGCGGAATCTCATTCGGCCGGGCATCGAACGTTTCGGTGTCGGGTCGCCATGGCGTGCGGGGCGCGGCATCCTGCGCGGGCGGGCGTTCGCGCATCTTCTCGAGCGCCCATCGCTCCATCGCTTCGCGCTCCTGCGGCGAGGCATTCTCGAGCAGTTCGCGAGCCGTCTCGCGCATGTCTTCCGCCCGACGCTGCGCATCACGCGAACGCGACTGATCGCGCGAGAGACGATCGAGTACCTGTTCGAGAGATTCACGTCCTGTGGCCCCTTCGCCGGCCGGACCTTCACGCGCTGACCCTTCGCCTTCCTCGCCTTCGCGCTCGGCGGGCTGAGGCTCTCCCCCCCCCTGCTGCTCGCCGTCGGCCGCCGGGCGCGCGCCGCCGGGCTGCGTTGATTGATCGCCGGGCTGCGGCGCTGATTGCCCGCCGGGTTGCTGCTGACCGGGCTGGGGTTGCCGGCCGGGCTGAGCGCCGGGCTGAGGTTGATTGCCCGGTTGCGGCTGTTGGCCGGGTTGCGATTGACCCGGCTGCGTCGCGTCCGGTTGCGTCTGGCCGGGTTGGGTCTGGCCAGGTTGCGTCGATGGATCGGGCTGTGTGCCGGGTGTGGGCTGTGGCGACGGCTGTGTTTGAGGTTGCTGACCCGGTTGCGGCGCTGGTTGTTCGCCGGGCTGCGGCGAGGGTTGTTGGCCTGGTTGCTGTGAAGGTTGTTGGCCTGGTTGCTGCGAAGGTTGTTGGCTGGGCTGCTGGGAAGGATCCTGACCTGGCTGTCGCTGGTCTGGTTGCTGGCCGGGCTGCGGTTGATTCTGCGGTTGTTGATTCTGCGGCTGCTCTTGTGGCTGACGCCCGCGCATTTCTTCCGCGAGTCGGCGCATCGAATCCGACACATCGCGCTTGGCATCGCCCGGCCTTTCCTGCTCTTCCCCCCCCTCGGGCCGCTGCGCATCGCGCGGTGAGGACTCGCCCTCCTGCGATTCCGGACGCGAGCGATCGGGTGGTGATTGCTCGGGTGGTGATTGCTCGGGTGGTGATTGCTCGGGCTGCGCCGCTTCCGGCGGCGAAGTTTCGGTTTGATTCGCCGGCGGCTGCTCGCGCTGCGCAGGCTGGGGCGGAGTCGGTGAATCAGGCGTTTGCGGCGATTCCGTGGGCCGCGGAGTTTCGCCGTCGCGCGATGGTTGATCCTGTGCGGGCGGCGGCTGCATGCCGGGTGCGGTGTCGGGCGGCGTTTCGGGCGCGACCGGACTCAGGGCTTCGGCCAGTCGCTCCAGATCCCTCGCGAGTTCCTCGCGCTGCTGTGGTGAGAGTTCGCGGGCCTGATTCATCAGTTCCCGCGCGGCCTCGCGCGCCTGCTCAAGGTCGCCGGCTTCCAAAGCCTGCGCGAGGTCGCTCACGCGCGAGTCCTGCACCGAATCGGCCGCACCCTTGGCCGCGCTGGCGATCTCTTCGCTCGTCCGCGACAACTCGCGCGAGGTTTCGTCGAGACGCTGGGCGATCTCTTCGAGCGATCGCGCCGCGGCGGCCGAGGCCCGCGATGGATCGGCCTTGCCCTCCGCGAGTTCGCGTTCGAGTTGTTCGATGGCTTCGAGTTCCTCGGCCGTGGCGATCTCGCCGAGCGTCGGCTCGACCGCATCGCGCACGAGGTCCGCGGCTCGCGCGATTTGCTCGGCCGTGTGGGTCCGTGCCGCGGTGATCGCGAGTTCCTCCGGGCTGGGAGGGCGTTGCCAGGAGATCGCGGGCACGAAGAGCGCCACGGCCAGCGCGGCGGCCCCGGCGCTGGGCCAGGCGAGCCAAGTCCAGTCCGCCTTGATCGGTGCGAGGGTCCGTGGTCGAATCTCGCGGGCGTGGTCCTCGGCTTCGTCGATGACTCGTCGCACGAACTCCGCGTCGTGTCCCCGCCCCTCGGGCGAGAGCGCCAACGCCGACGAGAGCCGTTCATGCAGGCCGAGCCGGCGATCCAGCCACAGGGCCGTCTCCACCATCGTCGTCCGTCGAAGCGACACGATGAAAAGTCCCGTCGCAAGGCCAAAAGCGCCTGCCACGGCCACCACGATCCACGTCGTCCAACCCAGTCCAAGCACCTTGCCCGAGGCGATGAGCAGCAGCGCCGCGAGCATCGCAGCGGCGAGCGTACGCCCGAGCGTCCAGATGGTCGCGACAAGCATCCGCCTGCGAGCGGTGGCCCGCACGACCTGCCGGGTTGTGTGCGCATCAGTGACCATGAAATATTATAGGGATAAGTCCCCATCGCGGTTGCCCGGGGGATGAGGTATTGTCCATGAGTGGACGTGCGCACGCTTCTGTCGGGATTGCTCGCAGGCCAGCGCCTGACCGAGGCGCAGGCGGAGGCTCTCTTCGAGTCGCTCTTCGCGGGGCGGTTGGATGATGCACAGATCGCGGCCATTCTCGCGTTGATCCAGGTTCGCGGGCCGTGCGTCGATGAACTCGTCGGCGCCGCGAGAACGATGCGCCGGCACGCCACGCCCGTGCCCTTCGCGCCCACCGATGCGTCGCGTGCTTCGCTGCTGGACACCTGCGGCACGGGAGGCGCGATCAAAACGTTCAACATCTCGACGGTGGTGGCGATCGTCACCGCGTCCGCGACGCCCGTTGATGCGCCACGGCGGATCTTCGTTGCCAAGCATGGCAATCGAAGCCGCACGGGTCGCGGTTCGGCGGAGGTGCTCGCGCGGCTCGGCGTGAATGTCGACGCGCCGCCGGATGTGCAGGCGGCGTGCCTGCGCGAGGCGGGCGTGTGCTTCTGCTTCGCGATTCATCATCATCCCGCGGCGCGTCACGCGGCCGGGGCGCGGCGATCGCTCGGCGTGCCGACGATGTTCAACTTGCTCGGGCCGTTGACGAATCCCGCGTGCGCGCCACGGCAACTCCTCGGCGTTTTTGATCGCGCGTATGTCGAGCCGATGGCCCAGGCCCTGCTCCGACTCGGGGCGCACAAGGCGATGGTCGTGCATAGCGACGACGGCCTCGATGAAATCTCCACCATGGCCCCGACGACCATCGCGCATGTGTACGCCGGTTGCGTCGCCATCGAACGATTTGATCCGGCGACGATGGGCGTCCCGCCGGCGAACGTCGCGGACCTTCAGGCGCGTGACCTTGATGATGCGGCGGCGCGAGCGCTCGGCGTGTTGCGCGGTGACCGTGGGCCTGCGCGGGATATTGTGCTGCTCAACGCCGCCGCGGCGCTGGTGGTGGGCGATGTCGCCGGCGATCTTCGCGCAGGGTTGCAGATGGCGGCGAAGGCGATTGACTCCGGCGCGGCCGTGAAGACGCTCGAAACACTCGCGCGGACGTCCCATGTGTCGCAGGGCGAGCCGGGTTCGCCGTGAGGTCACGTGTCGCGGCGGTGGTGCTTCTTGCCTTTGTCGCGCGATTTGCTTTTCTGGCTGCGTCGCTGCGTGCCGGTGAGTTTGTTCATGGCGCCAAAGCCCGCGCCCTTGCCTCCGCCGATCCCCCCAGCGGGGCCGAGTGCGCGTGGCTTGACTTCCTTGGACTTGCCCACCGCCCGCGCCTCGGCGTTGACGATGACGAGATCCAACTGACGCCGCGCGAGGTCCACGTTCGCGATGCCCACCGACACCGTGTCGCCCATGTTGAACGAACGCCCCGAGCGCTGATCCACCAGTGCGCCCGTGCGCGGATCGATCTTCCACTGCGGGGGCATCTGTGATCGCGTGATGTCGCCGGGCAGGTCGGCCGTCTTGACCATGCCGTCGGCGAGATACTTGTCGATCTGCACGAACACGCCGCGCTGCGAGACGCCCGTGACCACGCCGCGGAAGACCTCGCCGATGTGCTTCTCCAGCAGTTGCAACACGAGAAACTGTTTGAGATTACGTTCGGCCTCTTCGGCGTTCTGTTCCGTGCGGGTGATGTCTCGCGCGATCAGGTGCAACACCGGCTCGGGCGGACACAAGTCGGACTCGAGCAGTTTGCGCCCGAGGCGATTGCGCTCATCATCCGTCCGCGGGCGACGCTGGCCGTTGTCCGTCAGACGTAGATATTCGACGAGCGCACGGTGTACGGTGAGGTCGGCGTAGCGCCGAATGGGACTGGTGAAGTGCGCATAGGCCCCGCTGGCGAGGGCGAAGTGCCCGATGCGCGCGGGCGAATATTCCGCCTTGGTCAATGTGCGCAGCACGGCCATATGCACCGCCCGCGCGGCGGGCGTGCCGCGCGTGGCGTTGAGCAGGCCCTGCAACTCCTCGCGGCTCGGTCGCGCGGGGATCGTGAACCCCGCGACCTTCGCCGCCTTGCGCAGTTCATCCACATCGCCGGGCGTCGGCTCGGGGTGAATGCGCCGGATCAGCGGGACATCGAGTTGATCGAACAGCCGCGCGAGCACTTCGTTCGCCTCGACCATGAACATCTCGATGAGCGTGTGCGTGAAGGCGTCATCCTCGCGCTCCGCGTCGATGACGTGGCCCTGCTCGTCATACAGCAGCACGACCTCGGGCAGTTCGAGCGAGATCATGCCCTGTCGCTCGCGCCGGGCGCGAATCGCCTTGGCCAGCGCGTTCATTTCGCGCAGCACGCCGATGAGTTCATCGCTGTAGTTCGGCTCGGTCCTGGCGTGCTTCTTCGCTTCGTTGGGGTCGCCGTCGATCAGGGCCTGTGCTTCAAGATAGGTCAGGCGCTTGCGACTGTTGATGATGACCGAGCCGACGCCCTCGCGGCGAATCTCGCCGCGCTCGTCATACGACATGAACGCGGCCTTGCAGAACCGCGGCACGCCCTCCTGCAACGAGCAGATGCCGTTCGACAACACCTCCGGCAGCATCGGGATCACATGTCGCGGCAGATACACCGAGTTGCCGCGTCGCCGGGCCTCGACATCCAGCGCTGTGTCCGGCGCGATGAACTCGCCGACATCCGCGATGTACACCGACAGATCCCACCCGCGCTCCGTCCGCCGAATCGAAATCGCGTCGTCATAGTCCTTCGCATCCGGCGGATCGATCGTGATGATGAACTCGTCGGTCTTGTCCGTGCGCCCGGGCAGCGCCGACGCCCCGCGACGCTTGAACTCCGCGATGGAATCCTCAAAACCGGCCGTGATCGCACGCGCCTGTTCCACGCACTCCTCGGGAAACTCTCCCGACAGGCCATAGGCCGCGATGACGGCCTGCGTTTCGACATCGGGCCTTCCCGCTTCGCCGAGAATGCGTGTGATGACGCCCTCGCCGAGCATGTCGCCTTCGGGATAGACGACCATGTCAAGAACGACCTTGTCGCCGGGTTGGACATTCTTGGATTCAGCATCGCGCACGACGATGGGGTTGCGAATCTCTCGGGCGTCTGGGAACGCGATCCACTGCCCGCCGCGGCGCTCGATGCGACCCGTGAACGTCGCGCGCTTGCGCTTGACGACTTCGATGATCCGCCCTTCAAACTGCGGCCCTTCGCCGGGCGTGTGTCGCTCGCGCGCCTTGTTGCGGCGAACCTCGACACGCACCACATCACCGCTGAGCGCATCGAGCGTTTCATCCGGCGGGATGAACACCGATCCCTCGCGCATGAGTTTCGACGGGCGCACGAAGCCAAACCCGCGCGGGTTCTTGGTGAACACGCCCTCCCACTCGGCCCCCAGCGATGCGATCGACGGCAGCGAAATCAGCCCCGCATCGTCCACCTGAATCTCGCCTCGGCCCTTGAGTTCTTCCACGGCCGTGGCGAGTTCCGCGCGATCCGACAGGCCCAGATCCTCGACGAGTTCGGCGAGTCGGCGCGGCGTGTAAGAATCGTGGGCCAGGTGATCGATCAGTCGGCGGTGCAGAGTTGAAGACATGTCGTCGCTTTCGTGGCGATGGCCGGGTCAGAGTTTCGCGGCGTATGACGCGGCCGTCTCGCGAAGCGGACGAAGGGTGATGTTCATGTGTGCGTGCAGTTTGTCGGCGCTGGCCGTGCTGTCCTGCCCGCCCATCAGGGCCATGCCCGCGTCAAACGGCAGGAAGGCGCCCAGGCCGACGAGTTTCGCCCCCATGGCCGCATACGCCGCCAGGTCCGCGGGAATGCCGACCGGACGCAGTTTGTCGTTCGCATCGGGTGTGATGGACTGGAAGAACTTCAGGAACTCCGGCCATGACAGCGTCTCCGGCCCGGCCAGCGGATAGACCTCGCCGATGGTCGCGGGCGTTTCGAGGGCGGAGACAAACGCGGCCGCGACATCGTTTACATACACCGGCGCCATCACCGGATCTTCATACTTCGTCGGTCCCAGTGGCACGCTTTCATCGGTGTGCGGGCGCTTGAAGTACGGCAGGAAGAACTTGGGCTGTGCATCGCCGCGAACCCAGTCGGCGACGAGCTGCGTGAACTCGCCGCCGGGGCCGTGGATCGTCGATGGGCGAAAGATGGTCCAGTCAAGGCCGGAGCGGCGCACAATCATCTCGGCTTCAAACTTGGTGCGCTGATATTCGCAGATGCCCTCATCGCTGACGCCCAGCGCGGACATGTGGATGAGTCGCTTGGCCCCGGCCACGCGGCACGCATCGACAACGATCTGCGTCGCGTCGACGTGCAATCGCTTGAAGCGGGCGCGCCCGACCTCGCGGATGATCCCGATCAGGTGGATGCACGCATCGCAGGCCGTGAAGAGTTCGCCCACGGCGATTGGATCGAAGATGTCGCCGGCGACGATGCTGAGGCGATCGGAGCGCGGGAAGACGTTGGCGACTTTGTCGTTGGATCGTGCCAGGGCGCGGACGATGTGCCCGCGTTCGAGCAGTTCGCGCACGATGTGCCGCCCGACGAAGCCCGTGGAACCGGTGACGGCGACTGTAAGTGGGTGGCTCATGGAGGGAGCATCGTAGCGGGGGTAGCCCGCTCGCTCCGCGAGCGGTGTCTGCTTCCTCATGCCGATGGCACGGCGCTCTCTCTTCATGCCGGAGGCACAGCGCGTTCTCTTCATGCCGAGGGCACAGCCCGTTCTCTTCATGCCGAAGGCATGAAGACTCGCCTCGGAGAGGCAAGCCACCCGAGAACTCGCCACGGAGTGGCGAGGTACTCGAGAACCTGCCACGGAGTGGCAGTCCACCCGAGGCTCGTCACGAAGCGCGGAAGTGCGAACGGGCGATCAGCCTTGCGGCTTCCAGCCGGCCTTGAAGTGCGTGATCGCTTCGGAGAGTTTCTTTTCGAGGCCCGCGTCGAGGGCTTTCTTATCGCGTAGTTCGTTCCAGATCGGCTTGCCGGCCGTGGTGAAATACTCAAGCATCGCCTTCTCGAACTGCCCAACCTTGGCGACGGGCACTTCATCGAGGAAGCCCTTGGTGCCGGCGTAGATGGATATGATCTGATCGACGACGGTGAACGGCACATACTGCGGCTGCTTGAGGAGTTCGACCATGCGCGCCCCGCGATCGAGTTGCAACTGCGTGGACTTGTCGAGTTCGGTGCCGAGTTGGGCGAAGGCTTCGAGTTCGCGATACGCCGCGAGGTCGAGTCGCAGCGAACCTGCGATCTTCTTCATCGCCTTGACCTGCGCGTTGCCGCCGACGCGCGAGACGGAGATGCCGACGTTGATGGCCGGACGCACGCCCGCGAAGAACAACTCCGGCTCAAGGTAAATCTGCCCGTCGGTGATCGAGATCACGTTGGTGGGGATGTACGCGGACACGTCGCCTTCCTGCGTCTCGATGACGGGCAGGGCCGTGAGCGAGCCGCCGCCGTTCTCGTCCGAGAGTTTCGTCGCGCGTTCGAGCAGGCGCGAGTGCAGATAGAACACGTCGCCGGGATACGCCTCGCGACCCGGGGGACGACGCAGCAGCAGCGACAACTGTCGATACGCCACGGCCTGCTTGGACAAGTCATCATAAATGCACAGCGCGTGCTTGGGTGTCTTGCCGTTCTTGCCCTGCCACATGAAGTACTCGCCCATGGCGCAGCCCGCGTACGGCGCGACATACTGCATCGGGGCCGGATCGCTCGAACCCGCGCTGACCACGATCGTGTAGTCCATCGCCCCGTTCTTGCGAAGCGTCTCAACCACGCCCGCCACCGTCGACTCCTTCTGACCCACCGCCACATAAATGCACACCACCGCCTCCGGCGTGCCCCAATACTGCTTCTGATTGATGATCGTGTCGAGGGCCACGGCCGTCTTGCCCGTCTTGCGATCACCGATGATCAGTTCTCGCTGGCCACGGCCGATGGGGATCATCGCGTCAATGGCCTTGATGCCGGTCTGGAGCGGCTCGGTGACGGGCTGACGCTCGGCGATACCCGGCGCGATGATGTCAACCTTGCGGAACTCATCGGTCTGAATGGCCGGGCCATCATCGAGCGGTCGCCCGAGTGGGTCCACCACACGGCCGAGCATCGCTTCGCCGACGGGGACTTCGAGCAGGCGTCCGGTGCTCTTGACCGTGTCGCCTTCCTTCACCGAGAGGTAGTCGCCGTAGATGACGGCGCCGACCGTGTCGGCCTCAAGGTTGAAGACCTGACCCATGACCGAGCCATCGGAGGTGAGGAACTCGAGGAGTTCGCCGGCCATGGCGTTGGCCAGGCCGTAGATCCGCGCAATGCCGTCGCCGACTTCGACGACTCGTCCGACTTCGGAGACTTCGAGTTGCGCGGCGTACTGCTCGATTTCCTGCTTGATGACGCTGGCGATTTCGTCGGTCTTGATCTTCACGGGTGATCCCTTCTGGCGGCTATCTGATTCGTCTGACGGGCGTTGGCAATCGCCCGCGTTTTCCCTGAGTCGCAGGAGGGAGCGCAGGCTCCACGGCGACCGGGGCGGAAGGTTAGGCGGGTGTGGGATGGGTTTCCCGATCGATCAGAGCACGCTGCGCAAGCAAGTGCGGGCGTCCGACGCTCCGAGGACTTCGGAATCGGGCAGAGCCACTGTGTGGAGCGTGTTGGAGCGAACCAAGACGGGCGGATTGCGGATGCCCCGACACTCGCTTGCGATTCGTGCTCTGATGCGCTTCGCACGTTGATCGGGCTGGCGCGCGTTCTGGTACTCTTGACCCATGCCGCTGGCGTACTTTCTTACATGGACGACCTATGGCACATGGCTCCATGGCGATGCGCGGGGGTCGGTGGATTGGAAGCATCGCGTGTACGCGACACCGGTTCTTGCGCCTGATCAGAAGCGACAGCGCGAGGACGCTGGCAGGCTCAGACATGCCCCTATCGTTCTCGACGCCGATGCTCGAGCGATCGTGCGAGATACGATCGAAGCCCATGCCCGGCTGCGCAACTGGATCATCCTGGAACTCAACGTCCGGTCGAATCATGTGCATGTGGTCGTCGAAGCCGCAATGGATCCCGACGCGATGATGTCGCAGTTCAAGGCGTGGTGTACGCGTCGCCTGCGCGACGCTGCATGGATCGGAGCTAAAGAACCCGTCTGGACCGAGGGCGGCAGCACGAAGTACATCTGGAACGATGCCTCCCTCGCGCGAGTGTTGCATTATGTCCGCCATGAACAAGGCCCGGAGAACTGACCAATCACAGCACGAAGCGCAACCAAGTGGCCGGTCAACCGCGGTCGCCGCGAGCTTCGTCCCATTCGTTGCATGTGAACGCCCTGCCCGACTCCGGAGGCCACAGAACTTCTGACGTCAGCACTTGCTTGCGCTGCGTGCTCTGATCGAGTGGCTTAGCCCCGTCTCCTACACTTGCCCATGACCTCCCCCTATGACACATACACCTCCCCCCTTGCCTCGCGGAATGCGAGCGAGGCGATGCTGCGGCTGTGGTCGCCGCGGCACAAGTTCAATACGTGGCGGCGGATCTGGCTGGCCGTGGCGGAGGCGATGCATGAGGTGACGAAGGGTGGCGGCACTGGGACTGGTGATGCGGAGACCGGTGGCACAGGCGTCTCGCCTGTGCGCGCATCCGGGTCGCCGGGCACGGGCGGGACGCCCGTGCCACCGGGTTCTGGGCAGTCGGCGAGGGAACTCGTCACCATAGAGCAGGTCGAAGAACTCCGCGCGGTCGTCGAGCGGAGGAACCCCGACGGCACGATCGGCATCACCGATGATGAGATTCGCCTGGCCGAGAAGTACGAGCGCGAGTTGCGGCATGACGTGATGGCCCATGTTCACGCACTAGGCGATGCATGCCCGAAGGCACGGCCGATTATCCATCTGGGGATGACCAGTCAGGATGTGGTGTGCAATGCGGACCTCATCACGATCGGCTACTCGCTGGACCTCATCTTGCTCAAGATGCATCGAACACTGTTCTCGCTGTGCGCCAGCGCCCAAGCATGGTCGTCGCTTCCAACCTTGGGGTTCACTCACTATCAGCCAGCTCAACCCGTCACTGTTGGCAGGCGGTTAGCCGGCTGGGCAAGCGAGCTGCTCTTGCTGGCGGAGGATCGCGACCACAAACAGCCACGCTTCCGCGGACTTCGCGGGGCGACTGGCACGCAAGCGTCCTTTCTTTCACTGCTCAACGGTGAACCCGATGCGATTGACGATCTCGAAGCGAGGGTCGTAGCGCGGCTACACCGCCTCCGCTTGAAGCCGGATCCTCAACCGGACAAAAAGCCCAGCAAATGGGATTCTTACGACTTCCAGGCTTCCAACAAGATCTGGTATGAGAGGAACGAGGAGACGAGCCGCCTCGCCATGGCCGCGGGTGGATTTTCGGAAGAGCAGATCGAAGAGGAACTGAAGCAACACAAACAGGATCAGAATGCGGCTGGCGCTCGAAAGAGCCTCGCCAGAAGCAGCACGTTTCCACTCACAGGCCAGACGTACCCCCGTTGGTACGACTGTTCGCAGCTGTCTTTCCTCGCCTCGGTCGCCGCCGTCCTCCACAAGATCGCCACCGACATCCGCCTCCTCTGCAACCGCAAGGAACTCGATGAGCCGTTCGAGGACAAGCAGATCGGGTCGTCGGCTATGCCGTATAAGCGCAACCCGATGCGCTGCGAGCGGATCTGCGGCCTGACGCGCTTCGTGATGAACCTCGTCGGCAATGCGTACGACACGGCCGCGACGCAATGGCTCGAACGCACGCTTGATGATTCATCCAATCGCCGTCTGTCGCTGCCCGAGGCCTTCCTCGCGCTGGATGGCGCGCTGGATCTCATGCATAACGTCGCCAGCGGGCTGATCGTGCATGAAGCGATGGTCCGCAGGAACCTGATGGCTGAACTGCCGTTCCTCGCGACTGAGAACATCTTGATGGAGTGTGTGAAGCGCGGCGGGGATCGGCAGGACTATCACGAGCGGATTCGCCAACACGCGCAGGCCGCGGGCTGGCGCGTCAAGCACGAAGGCCTCGACAACGATCTGCTCGAACGACTCAAGAACGACAAGGCCTTCTGGAGCAAGGCCCGCGGCGGGCCGCTCACGGCGGAGATCGACTGGGACGACCTGATGGACCCGATGAAGTACATCGGCCGTAGCGTCGAACAGACGGAGCGGTTCATCAAGGATGTCGTCGAGCCTCTGCGCGAGCAGTACGGCGAGGCGATCGCGAAACTGGATGAAAGCGGGCCGCGGGTGTAGGGGAAGTACGCAGGAGAAGGTACGCAAAGTTCGCGGAGGCTTCGCAGAGGCCGCGGAGAATGCGGGAATTCAGCGAGAAGGCGCGAAGAGGGCGAAGGCCGCGAAGGGGAATATCATCACTAACAGTGATTCCCGACGCCATCAAGTCGCGACTCTCATCCTCATCGTTCAAACCCTTCTCGCTGAAGATGGGCAGCGGCGAGATCTTTACGATCAATCACCCGGAACTCGTCTCGATCTCGCCCGGCGGACGACGGCTGATCCTGTGGGTCGGCGATGAACAGTCCGTGGATATCGATGTGCTTCTGATTGAGTCAGTCAGGGATGCCGAAGGCAATGGGCGTTCGCGCCGCCGTTCGGCTTGAACGGCCGCGGGCGTTTCCGCGAATACTGTTCCCTCGCCCATGATCCCCACGCGGCACATCTACCGCGCGTTTCGCGAACTTGACTCGATCCCGGACGATCAGTGCCGGCGGTTTCTCCGTCGCGTTCGTCTGCAACAGACCTGGGTCACGATCATCCCGCGCATCATCGCCGCGATCACGGCCGGCGTGGGCGCGGCGTGGTGGTCAGGACGCGTCGTATATCGCTGGCTGCGCCCGGAGTTCATCCATGAGCAGGCGATGGCGGGCGGGCTTCTGGTCGGCGTCGCGGCGGGCGTGCTGACGGCCGGGCTCGCCGGCCTTCTGGTGCGCGATGTGCAACTATGGCTGGGCCTGCGCCGCGAGTTGCGTCGGACATGCTGCCCGAAGTGTCGGTATCCGCTGCTTGGCCTGCCGATCCATCGCGTGGGCTTCGGCGCGCCGCTGCCGGGCGATGCGAAAGTGCGATGCAGCGAATGCGGCACGCTGACCGTGCTCTCCGAACGCGGCCTGGCGCCGCACGATCTCGTCCCATGGGAGCAGCGCGGCGTGCCCGAAGACTTCGCCCGCGTACGCAAGGCGACCTATCGGGAGCGCGGGTGGTGAGTTGCACACAGCGACCCAACCGCTACGAAAGGCCGCGCGAGACTACACATCATCGCTCGGCGTGATGAAGTGCCGCAGGTCGCACCCGGGGCAGTACACATGCCCATCCTCGGCCACGGGCGTCCCGATCAGCGACGCTTCACACTCCACGCATCGGACCACGCCCTCTTTCCAGAGTTTCCATGCCGCGCCGCACTCCGGGCAGACGGTGCATCCATCGTCGTCAGCCGGGAGGCGATCCAGCGAATACCCACATGCGCCGCAGAGCATTCGCGAGACGAGATCCCGCGCACTACGCGACGGCCAAGTCATTCTGTGTCGCGCAATCATGACAATGACCGCGATGACAAGAAGTCCCACGACGACACCGAAGCGAATGGATGCCGGGATGGCCGTGGCCCGCGCGATCAACACAAGTGGCCCGACGAGGAACGCGAGCAGGACCGCGATGAACGCCGCGCCGCCGACCGCGATCGCGACTCCGCCCGCGGTGCCGAACGGGATCATGAGCAAGATGGATCCGACGCGCTGCAACATAGGCCGTCGCGCCACGGTCGCGCTGGCGTGATCGCGGGTCGCCGCGAATCGACGATCCGTGCGCCGCCGAACTTCGGCCGTGTGCTCTCGAAGAATCTCGTCGAAGCGGCTGCGGGTGTACGCCAACTCGAGTCGGTTTCCGCGGTCATCCTGGACGCGAAGCGCTGGCATGAGCCGCATATGATACCGCGAGGGCGACGATGGCACAGTCGGCTCACGCACCCGACGACGGCGGGCCGAAGCGACAAGCACGCATCATGTCCAACACCGACAGCCTCGAACAACTCTCGTGCATCTCGATCATCCTCTGCGATGATGTGTATCGCGACGAGCGCACGAAGAAACTGATCATCGTCGGTGTGTTCAACAGCATCGCGGGGCGTGAACTGCCCGTGCGCCATGCACGGATGTGCGTCCTCTTCACCGTCACCAACGGCAACGGCACCTACGACCTTGGTCTTGCCATCGAACATGAGGGCACAGGCACGGAGATCATGCGCGTCAACGGCCCGTTTGAAGTCAAGGATCCGCTGGGCGTGTATGACATTCACGTCGAACTGCGCGGCCTGAGTTTTCCGCATGACGGCAAGTACTGGGTCACACTGCGCAGTGGCGAGGCGATCCTTCAGCAGCGCCCCTTTTCGATCAAGATGCAACCCCGCGAATCGCCCGACGCCGGAAGTCAGCGAACCGACTTCGATGTGCCGCCGGCGTGATTCACGCCCCCGCCTTCGCCTTGATCGTGTCCAGAATCGTCCGCGAGACGGCCTCATCACCAAACGTGCCCACGCGGATGCGGATCTTCGTCTGCGTGTCGCCTTCGGCGTCGAGACGGATGGTCACATCGCTGCCGTCGGCGCGTTCGGCCGTGATTCGGCCCTGCAACGCATCCTTGCGTTCCGCCGTCTTGTTGAATTGCAACTCTTCGATGGTGGCCTGCGATGCCGACCATGCGCGGTCGAGCGGAATTTCCTCCACGGCCTCCAACTCACCCTGAATGTACGCGACGGTCCCTGCGCCCGCGGCCGCACCGACCGCCAGCGCCAGGCATCCACCCGCGCTCAGCGCCATCATCAGCGCACACGCCCCAAGCCCCAGACGTCGAAGATGCAATCGTTTCATGTGAACGCTCCTGTGGGTGCTGAATCAACACACAACGCATCGCCGCGTCCCCTTGGGGGCGCGTCGGTCCGCGCGAGCGCATCGCGGCGCATGGGTGATCTTAGCGGCTTGCGGCCATGGCGGGCTTGGCGTGCGAGACGTGCGCGCCCTTGGGCGCGACGGCTCGCGGGCCGACTTTGCCGCCGTACTTCTTCACATACTCGTCATAGATCCACTTGTACGTGCGTTCCATGCCATCGCGAAGGCGAATGCCCGGCTCCCACTTGAAGTGGGCCTTGATCTTCGTGTTGTCCGAGTTTCGCCCGTTGACGCCCTTGGGGGCGTCGAGGTTGTACTTGCGGTTGAGTTTGATGCCAGCGATCTCTTCGACGATGTCAACGAGGCCGTTGATCGTGACGAGTTCATTCGAGCCGAGGTTCAACGCTTCAAGGCAGTCGCCGTTGAGGAACATCTGCGAGCCTTTGACGCAGTCGTCGATGTACATGAAACTTCGCGTCTGCTTGCCGTCGCCCCAGATTTCGATGCCGTGATCTCCGGAGAGTTTGCACTCGATGACTTTGCGGCAGATGGCGGCCGGGGCTTTTTCGCGTCCGCCTTCCCATGTGCCGAAGGGGCCGTAGACGTTGTGATAGCGGGCCATTCGGGTTTGCAGGCCGTAGTCCTCGCGGAAGTGTCGGCACATGCGTTCGGAGAAGAGTTTCTCCCATCCGTAGCCATCCTCGGGCATGGCGGGATAGGCGTCCTCTTCCTTGAGCGCGACGACATCTTCGCTGGTCTGCTTGTCGGCGGCGTAGACGCAGGCGGAGGATGAGTAGAAGAATCGTTCGACGCCGCAGTCCTTCGCGGCCATGAGCATGTGCGTGTTCGTCAGCACGCTGAGCATGCACTCGGCCTTGTGCGTCTCGATGAAGCCCATGCCGCCCATGTCAGCGGCGAGTTGGAAGACGTGGTTGGCCCCAGCGCAGGCCCGGTAGCAGTTGGACAGGATCTTCAGGTCGGCGACGATGTTCTGGGCCTCAGGGAAGACCTGATACCACTCGGACGTCGGCTTGATATCCACCACGCGGACCTTGAACCCCTGTCGAAGCAGGTCTTTGGCCAGATGTCCGCCGATAAAACCGCCGCCCCCGGCGACGACGACAAGTTTGTCCTTCATCCGCAATCCTCCAATGTGGCCGCGTGACGCCGCGCCAGAAATCCCTGAACCGAACCGGCATCCCGGCCCATCGCCATGAATCGGACGTTATCCCGTCCATCTTCACGGCCCCACCGCCCCACGGCCTGAGTACGCATGGTATGCGGGCGGGTTCAGCGGCCTGACTCGACCTCAAGTCGCGGCTCTCGGAACTGAGACGTATCGATCGGCAACCTACGCTTCTCGCGATGCGTCATGGGTGAATCCAAGCAACCAAAGCCGAAGCTCAGCCGCTTCACGCGAAACTCGATCCATCACCGCAAAGCGATTCTCGCCAGTACGCGATGCGGCTGCTACTACTGCTGCCGCACGTTTGAGCCTTCGCAAATTGCCCGGTGGATTGACTGGGACTATGAGATCAGTCGTCAGCCGACGCCCGACAACCCAGGCGATACCGCTTTGTGCCCGTATTGTGGCATTGATGCCGTGATCGGCGATGCACTGGGCGCTCCAATCACGGATGTGTTGCTGCGCCGACTGAATCGGAGTCAGTTCGGGGGGTCCGGGGCGAACGGCTCGGGGGATGCGAGCGCTGATTGAGTCTGGTGCGCTCGCGGGATCGCCTTGACAGACTGGTCGGAACCTCAGCGTGAACAGGCGGCCCGACGGCTCGCGGTGAACAGTCGCGGCACGCGGCACGGCACCGCAACCTTGGAACGTGTTGGCCGTCATTTGTCCATGCCGACTTCGCCTCCTACCCTCCCCCGCTGTTGGGGAGTAGCCTCCCGCCGAGTGCGGGCGCAGCGATCGTCAACACGGTGGGCCACGCTCACCCGGTCGCGGCAGAACGGATGGCCGTCGATGGCAAGACCAACCGCCGCGGGCCTTGTCGGCTCGCGCGGTGGTGCATTCGACGGAACACCGCATGATCGAGGCTGCTGTCATCGCCGCTCAATCCGCGCCCGACGCCATCTCGTGCCTCGCTGTCCTCGCGCAGGCCGTCGCTGAACCGACGCACGGCAACGTCCTGTGGGCCTACGGCATTTTCGGTTCGTTCATCCTTTTTGGCATGACGCTGGACCTTGGCGTCTTTCATCGCAAGGCACACGTCGTCTCGGCCAAGGAGGCGATGGGGTGGACCGCGTTCTGGGTGTCCTCGGCTCTGCTGTTTGGCGTGGCCGTGTATTTCATGTATGAGAACCATTGGCTCGGCCTGGGGCTTGAGGTCCCCGTGTTGGGCAAGCCGGGCGAAACGGCCACGGTCACGGGCTTCGAGGCGGCGCGGAACTATGTGCTGGGGTACATCGTTGAACAATCGCTCTCGATCGACAACGTGTTTGTGATCTCCCTGCTCTTCACGTCGCTGGGCATCCCCGCGATCTATCAACATCGCGTGCTGTTCTGGGGCATCCTCGGCGCGATCATCATGCGCGGCGTGATGATCCTCGTCGGCGTGTCACTGGTCCAGAACTTCGCGTGGATCACATATGTCTTCGGGGGGTTCCTGATCCTCACGGCCGGGAAGATGGCACTCATCAAGAGCCACGGGTCCGATCCGAAACAAAGCCCCGTCGTGCGCCTCTTCACCCGGTTCCTGCCGGTGACGGATGAACTTTCAGGGCAGAAGTTCCTCGTGCGCATCGACGGACGCCTGTTCGCCACGCCGCTGCTGCTGGCGCTGGTGCTCGTCGAGTTCACCGACCTGATCTTCGCGGTGGACTCGATCCCGGCGATCTTTTCGATCACGGCCGATCCGTTCATCGTCTTCACGTCGAACATCTTCGCGATCGTGGGGCTGCGGTCGCTGTACTTCTGCGTGGCGGCGTTGATCCGCGCGTTTCGCTATCTCAAGCCCGCGCTGATCTTCATCCTGGCGTTCATCGGCGTGAAAATGTGCCTGGTGCATACAGCGTGGAAGATCGGGCCTGAAGTGTCGTTCATCGTCGTCCTGGGGGTTCTGGCGGTGGGCATCGGGGCCTCGCTGCTGTTACCGGTGCGCGATGTGAAACCGGCTGATGAGGCGGCGTGACTCGCGCTGCGCGAACCGCCGTGCCCCACGCAACGTCTATGCATCCACCCCACGGCTGTGCGTGACGGCTTAACGTCCGCGTTCTCGCAAGCCGATAACGAAACCATGCCATCGCGCGAGGATCCACAGACATGACATGGGAAGGCTGGGTGTCACTCGGCGTGATCGGCATGGTCTTCGCCCTGCTCATCAGGGGGCGATACGGCGCGGATGTGATCATCGTCGCGGGCGTGAGTCTGCTGGTGCTGCTCGGCATCCTCACGCCGAAGGAAGCCATCGCGGGCCTCGCCAATGAAGGCGTCATCACCGTCGCGATCATGTACATCGTGGTGTGCGGCCTGGCGGAGACCGGGGCCGTCTCGCTGATCGCGCGAAATGTCCTGGGGCAGTCGAGTTCGCTTCTGGCGACCAAACTGCGAATGCTTCTGCCCGTGACGGTTCTGAGCGCGTTTATGAACAACACGCCGTTGGTGGCGATGTTCATCCCCGTCATCAACGACTGGTGCCGCAAGCACCGCGTCTCGCCGTCAAAACTCATGCTCCCGCTGTCTTACGCCGCGATGCTCGGCGGCACCTGCACGATCATCGGCACGAGCACGAACCTCGTCGTGGCCGGGCTGTGGCTCAACGCGACAGGCTCGGGCGGCGCTTTGGAGGGACAGAAGCCGATCGGCTTCTTCGACATCGCATGGGTTGGTGTGCCGTGCGCCATCGTGGGGCTGACCTATCTCATCATCGCGAGCAAGTGGCTGCTCCCGGTGCGCAAGCCCGTGCTGGATGTGGAATCCGACGCCCGCTCATACACCGTCGAGATGATCGTCGAAACAGGCTCGCCGCTGGTGGGCCAGACGATCGAAGCCGCCGGCCTTCGACATCTGCCGGGGCTGTATCTCGCGGAGATCGAACGCGCGGGCGAGACCATCGCGGCCGTGGGTCCGGATCAACGCCTCGCCGCCGAAGATCGCCTCGTTTTTGTCGGCGTGCTGGATTCGGTGGTCGAGTTGCAGAAGATTCGCGGGCTTAAGCCGGCGACAGATCAGGTCGTCAAACTCGATGCGCCGCGCCCGCAGCGTTCGTTGATCGAGGCGGTGGTCTCGAACAGTTCGCCGCTGGTGGGGCGCAGCGTTCGCGAGGGCCGCTTCCGCTCGGTGTACAACGCGGTGGTGATCGCGGTGGCTCGCAACGGCGAGCGCGTGAACAAAAAGATCGGCGACATCGTGCTGCGCGTGGGCGATACGCTGCTGCTCGAAGCGCATCGCTCCTTTGCGGAGCAGCACAAGAACTCGCGCGACTTCTTCCTCGTCAGTCGCGTGGAGAACTCCGAACCGGTGCGACATGAAAAGGCCTTTCTGTCGCTCGGCGTGCTCGCGGTCATGGTCGCCATCGCAACGATCGGACCGATGGGCTTTGGGATGATTCACGCGGCCGTGATCGCCGCGGGATTGATGCTCGTGCTGCGATGCTGCTCGGGTGCGGCGGCACGGCGGGCGGTGGATTGGCAGGTCATCGTCACCATCGCCGCGTCGCTGGCGCTGGGCGTGTCGCTGGAGGTTTCCGGCGCGGCCGCGGCCATCGCGCATTCGCTCGTCGGCCTCGTCGGCCCCAATCCGTGGGTGACGCTGCTGCTGATCTACGGCATGACGATGTTCTTCACGGAGATGATCACGAACAACGGCGCGGCGGCGCTGCTCTTCCCCGTCGCGCTTGAAGTGGCCGCGGAACTCGGCGTGGACTTCAAGCCCTTCGCGATCTGCATCATGATGGCGGCGTCGGCGAGTTTCTCAACGCCGATCGGGTATCAGACGAACCTGATGGTGATGGGTCCGGGCGGCTACAAGTTCACGGATTATTTCCGCATTGGAATTCCGCTGAATCTGACGATGTGGGCCGTGGCCGTGGCCATCACGCCGCTGTTCTTCCCGTTCAAGTGATGTGTTCGGTGGCATGGGCGTCTCGCCTGTATGCGCGGTGGCACGGGCGTCTCGCCTGTACGCGCGGTGGCATGGGCGTCTCGCCTGTGCGCCTCCCCGTCACTGTCCATCAATGGCGACATCAAGTTCAAGCGTCATCGGCGCAAGGCACTCGGTGTCCGTACACGCCTGAAAGGTGACGATGATGATGGGGCGGCCGTGGCGCGGGCCGGTGCGCTCCACCGCCAGGCGCAGTTCCACCGTGCCGTGATGCACCCGCGCGCCGTCCGGTTCCAGCGGCTTTCCGGGTGGATAATCCGCGTACACGGCCACGCCCCCCCCTCCTGCGATCGCCACGCGCAGCGGCATCAGCCCAGGCGCGCCCGGCTCGGCCGCCATGATGTGATACCCATCCGCGATGCGCATCACGAGATTGAGACCGGCGGGCTGATCTTCCGTCACGGTGATGCGCTCGGCGTCGGCATATATCTCGACGGGTGTGAAGGTGGAGTGAGGTTGAGGCTGATCGCCGGCGTCATCGCCGCCGTGAACTTCGGCCGGCAGGTCCAGACCATCGCGCACCATGCGCAGCAGCGCCCGCGTGGCCGCGATGGCGCCCTGCGGCGCGGACGCGATCGCCGCACTCAGCGACGCGAGCAGCGCCCCGGCCTGTTCACGGCAATCACGCCCGGCGCTGGTCAGGTCCAGCATCGCGTGGAGCATCATCGCCCCCCCGCTGGGCGTGGCGCCGTCGTGAGTCGAACGCGGACGCACGAACAGATCATGCGCGTTCTCCCGCGTGTCATACATCCCGCCACGCCCATCGCCAAACTCGCGCAGCGCATCACGCAGCAGCCCCTCGGCGGCATCGACGAGCGCAGCGCCATCGCCCCGGCCGAGGGTGCGCTGGGCGCTGGCCGTGGCGATGAAACCTTCGATCACGCCCGCGTGATCCTCCAGAAATCCCTGCACGCGTGCCACGCCGTCGCGCCATGTCCGCATGAGCACGCCACTCACGATCATTCGCTCGCGGATGAACGCGCAGGCACGCTCGGCCGCGTGTAAATACCGTGGTTCATCAAGCGCAGTCGCGGCCGTGGCCAGCGCGGCGATCATCATGCCATTCCACGAAGCGAGGATTTTGTCATCGAGCGCGGGCTGTGGACGGCGCTGTCTGGCCATGTAGAGCGCATCGTTGATGCGAGCCATTCGCGCTGTGAACGCCTCGGGCGTCATCGCGTGATCGACGGCGAGTTGCTCGGGCCGGTGATCGAGTCGCAGGACGTTGGCGGCGGGATCATCGGGATGATGCGGATCCTTGAAGTTTGTCCCGCGATCAACGCCGTAGACCTTCGCGGCCAGCGCGGCGTCGGCCTCGTCGAGCGTCTCTCGGAGTTGTTCGCGGGTCCAGAGATAGTTGAGTCCCTCGCGGTGCTGCACTTCGGCATCCTGGGCGCTGAAGAACCCGCCGTCGGGCGAGGTCATCTCGCGCAGGACATAATCGAGCGTCCGCCGCGCGATGTGCGAGTAGTAGGCATCGCCGTATTCACCCGCCGCGCGCGTATACACGCGGGCGAGCTGCGCGTTGTCATACAGCATTTTCTCAAAGTGCGGCACGGTCCACGTCGCATCCACCGCGTAGCGATGAAAGCCCCCCCCCACCTGGTCGTGCATCCCGCCGATGGCCATCTTGTCGAGCGTCGTGCGCACCACGCGGTCGATCATGTCCGCGGCCGCGGGGTCCACCACGCCTCGCGCCTCAAGCAGCAGTTCCAGCGAAGCGGGCTGAGGAAACTTCGGCGCGCCGCCGAACCCGCCGTGGTTGTGATCGAACGAACGCAGGAGCGCATCAATCGCCCGCTCGATGCTCGCAGCGCCGATGGGCGCGGGGGCCGATTTGGCGTCGAGAAACTCACGCACGCTCTGGGCGAGGTTCTGCGACTGGCGCTCCACTTCCTCACGCTGGTTCGCCCACGCCTGCGAGATGCGCTCCAGCACCTGCGCGAACGATGGCATGCCATAGCGCGGCTCGGGCGGAAAGTACGTCCCACACCAGAACGGACGTCGCGTGTGTGGATCGAGAAACACGCTCATCGGCCACCCGCCGCGACCCGTCATCAACTGCGTCGCCGTCATGTACGCATCGTCGATGTCCGGACGCTCCTCGCGATCGACCTTGATCGGCACGAACCAGCGATTGAGCAGCACGGCCGTGGCCGAATCCTCGAAACTCTCACGCTCCATCACATGACACCAGTAACACGTTGAGTAACCGACGCTGAGGAAGATCGGCACATTCCGCTCGCGTGCGGCCGCGAAAGCTTCATCACACCACGGCCACCAGTCCACCGGATTCGCGGCGTGTTGAAGCAGATAGGGACTGGTCTCGCGAGCGAGTCGATTGCGGGGGGGGGGATTGGCAGATGGATGGGGCATCGATGATTCGGGGCGAAAAGAGGCAGGCGGGACGCCTGCCCCACCGGATCCGAAGAGAGGAAAGTGCAGGCGAGACGCCCGCACCACTGAATGCAGGAGACACGCCAGGCGGGACGCCTGCGCCACATGCATCGGTCGGATCAATCCTCGGGCACGTTGTCGCTGGTGACGATCTGGCGGAAGCGTGCGCGGAGTTTCCTGGTGACCGGTCCTTCGCCGGGCGAGATCACCGCGTCGTCGATCTGCGTGATCGCGATGATCTCCGCGGCCGAACCGGTCATGAAGACCTCGTCGGCGGCCTTGAGTTCATCAAGTTTGAACCGCTTTTCCTCGCATGTAATTCCGCAGTCGCGGCTGAGGACTTCCATGACGAAGCGTCGCGTGATGCCTTCGAGCAGGCCGACATCCACAGGCGGCGTGTACAGTTTGCCCCCCTTGACCATGAAGATGTTGTCGCCCGAGCCTTCGGCCACCCAGCCTTCGGTGCTGAGCATGACGCATTCGAGCAGGCCCTGATCGATGGACTCGACCTTGGCAAGGATGTTGTTCAGATAGTTGAGGCTCTTGATGCGCGGATCGAGACACTGCACGGGGATGCGCGGACGCTTGGCCGTGATGACCTTCATGCCCTTCTCGTACATCTCCGGCGGGTAGAGCGAGATCTGATCGGCGATGCAGATGACGCCGGCGACGGGGCATCGGAATGGGTTGAGGCCGAGCGTGCCGACGCCGCGCGTCACGAGCAGGCGGATGTACCCCTCGGTGATGCCGTTGGCCTCAATGCAGGCACGCTGAATGTCCACCATCTCCTGACGCGAGACGGGGATCTCCAGCCGAATCTGCTCGGCCGAACGCCACAGGCGGTCCATGTGCTGCTTGCACTTGAAAATACGGCCCTTGTAGACGCGAATGCCCTCAAACACGCCATCGCCATAGAGCAGGCCGTGGTCAAAGACGCTGACGCTGGCGTCCTGCTTGGGGAGCAGGTGGCCGTTGACCCAGATCAGGGGTCGATCCGCGGGTTGTCCCGGCGCGCCGGGCATGGCCTTGGCCCACCGTTCGGGTGTGGGAAGTTTGCCTGCTGCGCCTTTGACGCCGATTCGATCCGCGGCTACCTGGGTCATCGTCGGCCCTCCTTGACTGGGGTTGAACGAATGCTATTCGCGCCGGGGGCGGGAGGCACGCGGGCGTGCCGTCGGAGTCGGTCCTATCGAAGTCGGTCCGTCGGACTTCGATGCCCGCCCGTGCCATCGAAGTCGGTTCCTCCGACTTCGATGCTTCCGTGTCGCACCCCCACCAAACATCGAAGTCCGAAGCGGACTTCGATGGCACGGACACTCGCTTGCGCGTCGTGCTCTGGCAATGCACTACTGCCGCAGGGTCGCGCCGACCGTTGACTCCAGCGCTCGCAAGACCTCCGCCACCTTCGGGTCCACTTCTTCGTGCCGTAGCGTGCGCGAGGGATCGCGGAAGTGGAACCGCATCGTCACCGACTTGCGGCCCGCGCCGACCTGCTTCCCGCGATACGTCCCGACAAACGATGTCCCTTCAAGCCATTGCACGCCCACCGTTCGCACCGTGTCCTCCAGCGTGCGCCACGGCACACTCTCGGCCACGATCACGGACAAGTCACGCTCGATCCCCGGAAACGCCGGCAGCGTCGTCACACGGCCCATCGGCGGATATCGCGCAACCACCGGATCCAGATCCAACTCCGCCACCACGCACGGCCCATCCAGGTCACACGCCTGTTGCGCCTCGCCGGAGATCAGACCCATCTGCCCGATCTCGCGGTCGCCGAGCATGACTTTCGCCACGGCCGTGGCGTCCCACCCCGGCGCGATGCCGGCCCGCGTGGTCATCGGCTCGACATTCGGCCCATCCCCGGCCACGGCCGTCAGTAGCGATTCGATCACGCCGCGCATGAGTCGCACGGCCTCCTGTCGCTGCTCGATCGTCGCCTTCTTGCCTCGCGCGACACCCTGCACATCGGCGAGCAGGCCGAGCACGCGGCGCTCCAGCGTCGCGCCGGGCGATGTTTCCGCATACACCGACGCGGTCTCAAACAACCGCACGCCGCCGGGAACATCGACGCGTCCATCCTGATTGCGCTTGCGACAGATGAGCAGACTCGGAATGAGGCTCGGGCGCAGCGCGGGGTCCGCGCCGCGACGGGCATCATCGAGTTCCAGAATCTTCACGCCCGGCGGCGCGAACAGCGACGCCAGCGGCAATGTCAAGAAACTGAACGTCACCGCTTCATGAAAACCAAGCCCCGCGAGCAACTCGCCGACCTTTCGCGCGGCCTGTTCAGTCGGCTGCGGGCGACGCACTGTCACCGGGACGCGATCGTGCATCGGAATCCGATCCAGCCCCACCGTCCGCGCGATCTCTTCGATCAGGTCGATCTCTCGCGTCAGGTCCGGTCGCCAGGGCGGAATGCGGCACACGAGCGTCTGCTCATCGCGCTGTGTGACATCGAGTTCGAGGGATCGCAATCTCGCGAGCATCTCCGCGGCCGTGGTCTTGACGCCCAGCAGCGCATCACAGCGTGCGATGCGCAGGTGTACTTCGGCCAGTTCCTCCGGGGCGTGTCCGCGAGCGAGGATGCCGCGATCCGCGCCGCCGTAAAGTTGGCCACCGGCGACTTCCACGATCATCGCGGCCGCCCGGCGCGCGGCGTATTCGACCGTGCGCGGATCGACATATCGCTCAAAGCGATGGCTGGCATCGGTGCGAATGTCGAGTCGTCGCGCCGCGCGGCGGACCACGACGGGATCCCACGTCGCCGCTTCGAGCACGATGTCCGTCGTGCCCCAAGTGACTTCGCTGTCCGCGCCGCCCATCACGCCCGCGAGCGACTGCGCCCGCTCGCCATCGGCCACGACGAGTTCATCCGCCCGCAACTTGCGCTGCTTGCCATCAAGCGTCGTGAGCGCTTCGCCCTCGCGCGCCCAGCGCACGATCAACCTCGCACCGCCGAGTTTCGCCAGATCAAACACATGCGCCGGCTGACCCAACTCAAACGTCAGCCAGTTCGTCACATCGACGATGTTGTTGATTGGGCGCTGGCCCACGGCCGTGAGCGCCGCGGCCAGCCACGCGGGACTCGGCCCGACGCGAACGCCGCGAATCACCTGCGCGGTGAACAGCGGACACGCCTGTCCGGCCTGATTCTCCAGCGCGAACACGTCGTTGATGTCGCCCTGACGCGGCGGCTCGGAGAACGTGGGCTTGACCAGTCGCCGCCCGGTCGCGGCCGCGATTTCCCGCGCCACGCCCACATGCGACAGACAATCGCCGCGATTGCTCGTGACCTCGACATCCAGCAACCAATCCCCGCCGCCAAGGTCCATCACCGACTCCAGCGGGAACCCGGTGAACGTCAAAGCGCGCTCCGCCTCCACGGCCGTCACGGGCTTGTCCAGATACCGATTGAGCCACAGCAGGCTGATCTTCATGCGGGCAAGGGTAGGGGTGAGTCTGGTGCTGTCGCCGAATCCCCATACAATGTCCCCATGACGACGACCAACGCTTCATCGGCCGCGGCCCACGGCGGGGCATCCGGTCCCGGCGCTTCGCACGCGGTTCCGCCGGTTGATCCGCACGCGGTGACGATCTCCGGCCTGGTTCTTGAGCCGTTTTACAGCCCGCCGGAGGCCGGCCGTGGTGCCGGCGGCGCGCCGCCGCACATGACGGGCGAAGCGCTCGCGAACCCCTCGCGCGACATTCCGCCGCCGGGGCAGTTCCCGTACACTCGCGGGTTGTTTCCGCAAGGCTATCGGACGCGGCTGTGGACCATGCGGCAGTTCGCCGGATTCGGCTCCGCCGATGACACCAATCGACGTTTCAAATATCTCCTCGCGCAGGCCAAGACCAGCACGAAGGCGAACACCGGCCTGTCCACCGCCTTTGACCTCCCCACGCTCATGGGCCGTGATTCGGATGATCCGCTAAGCGTCGGCGAAGTCGGGCGCTGCGGCGTCGCCATCGACACCATCGAAGACATCCATCGCCTCTATGCCGACATTCCCGTGAACCACGTCACCGTGTCGCAGACGATCAACGGCCCGGCCGCAGTCATCTGGGCCATGTATCTCGCGATGGCCCTGCAGCGCGGGATCGCGTGGGACACGCTCGGCGGCACGACGCAGAACGACATCCTCAAGGAATTTCATTCCCAGAACGAGTTCATCTATCCCCCGGACCCATCGGTCAAACTCGTCGTGGACACGATCGAATTTCAAACTCGCTTCATCCCCAAGTGGCACTCGGTCTCGATCTCGGGCTATCACATCCGCGAAGCGGGCAGCACGGCCACGCAGGAACTCGCCTTCACGCTGCGCGATGGCATGGAATATGTCGAAGCGTGCATCGAGCGCGGCATGGACATCGACGCCTTCGCCCCGCGCCTGTCGTTCTTCTTCAACAGCCACAACGAGTTCTTTGAGGAGATCTGCAAGTTGCGTGCGGCCAGGCGGATCTGGGCCAGAATGATGCAGTGGCGCTATGGCGCGAAAAACGAACGCTCATGGTTCATGAAGACGCATGTGCAGACGGCCGGGTGTTCGCTCACCGAGCAGCAGCCGATGAACAACATCGTGCGCGTGGCCTATCAGGCGATGGCCGCGGTCCTCGGCGGGTGTCAGAGTTTGCATACGGATTCGATGGATGAGACGCTGGGCCTGCCGACGGAACAGGCCGTGACCGTCGCGCTGCGCACGCAGCAGATTCTGGCGCACGAGACGGGCGTGACGCGCGTGACGGATCCCCTCGGCGGGGCGTGGTTCATCGAAGAACTGACCGACACGATGGAACGCGAGGCTCTGGACTACATCGACGACATCGACCGCATGGGGCAGTATGGCGCCGATCGCGCGACCGATCGAACCCCCGCGTCAGACGCCGTGCAATCTCATCCCGTGTACTCTCCATCTCGGCGGTCCTACGGCCGTGGCGTGATCGCGGGGATCAACAAGGGCTATTTCCGCCGTCAGATCGCCGAGGCGAGTTACCGGTTCAGCGAAGAGTGCGAGGCTGGCGATCGCATCATCGTCGGCTTGAATGAGTACATCGACCGCGAGGAGAAGCGCGCGATCGAGATTCTTCAGATTTCGCACGAGGTCGAGAGCGATCAGGTGTCGCGGCTCGACGCGTTCAAGAAGCGGCGCGACGCCGGCCATGTCAAGACCGCGCTGGACAACATTCGCGCTGCATGCCAGGGCAAGACGTACCGATTCCTTCACGATCTGCCCCTCGGCGTGGCCGGGACGGAGTCGACGAGTGTGGCCGGGCTGCACGCGACCAATGTGATGCCCGCGCTGATCGACGGCGCCCTGGCCGGATGCACGCTCGGCGAAATGACCCAGGCGATGGCGGATGTGTACGGAAGGTACAGCGGGGGGCCGGAGTGGTAGGATTGGTCGGCGGCGATGATTGGATTGGCGCGACATCGTGCCCTCAGCCAGCGAACCGGAGCCTGAAATGATCGCGAAGATCCCCGTGACTGACGAACGGATCGCGGAACTGTGCCGCAACTGGCGGATCGCGGAACTGTCGCTCTTCGGCTCGGTACTGCGCGAGGATTTTCGTGCTGACAGCGATGTCGATGTACTCGTCGTGTTCGAGCCGGGCGCGACGCCCGTGCTGGAGGCGTGGCTGGATCTGCGGGATGAACTTCGCGCGATGTTCGGACGAGATGTCGATCTCGTCGAGCGGCGGCTCATCACCAATCCCTTTCGCCGCCACGAAATCTTGACTACACGTCGGGTGCTGTATGCGGCCTGATGTGCATGATGCCGCGTGGATGCTTGACATGTTGATCCACGCGCGCCGCGCGATGCAATACGTCGAAGGCAGATCGTTTAACGACTTTTGCTCCGAACCGATGTTGCGGGATGCCGTTGAGAGGGTCGTACAGGTCGTGGGCGAGGCTGCATCAAACGTGTCGCAGGTATTCCGAAAGGCGCATCCTGAAATCCCATGGCGCCCGATCATCGCAACACGGCACATCCTCGTACACGAATACGGCGAAGTCGATCCCGCGAAGGTGTGGCGCGTCGCGACGATCTATGTGCCGGAGCTCGTTGTGCTTCTGGAACCACTGATCCCGCCGTCACCAACCGATCCGGAGCCGGAGACTACGTAACCTCCACGCTCATTCGGTAACATTCCAGATTGCCCGCGGAATCATCCCCCCATGCCCGCCAAGTCCCCCGCGTCGACGCCACCATCGACAACGCCGGCGAACTCGCACGGCCGATCCTGAAGCAATTCCGGCGTCTCGCATTCAACGCGTGCCCGAAGTTTGAAGAGACGATCAAGTAGGGCGTGCCGTACTTCCAGTGGGACGGCACCAACACTCACAACCGTTGCAGGTTCTCCGGCTCGATGGTTCGCGAGTCGGTCACGTTGCCGGTGTTGCGCGTGGAGGCGGGTTCGAAGAGCAGCACGCCCGCGCGGGACTTGGCCACGGGCTTGTGTTCCAGGCCGTGCGGCACGATGCAGCACTCGCCCTCGCGGAGCGTCACGACGCGATCGCGGAAGTGAATCTCGATCTCGCCCGAGATCACGAGGAAGAGTTCATCCTCATCGGCGTGATGATGCCAGACATACTCGCCCTCGAACCACGCGAGTTTGACGTACTGGCCGTTGAGTTCCCCCACGATCCGCGGCGACCACGCCGATCCGATGGCCGTGAGCTTCTCGGCGAGGTTGATGCACTGCGGATCGGCCATGGGCGATGATAGCGATCACCCAGGAGCCGATCGCGCAAGCGATCGAGAGACCATTGCGAAACCACTTCCAAGTTCCGGCCGTACACTCAAGGATGGCTGCGTCGGCCTGGATCTTCTGGACTCTTGCGGGCGTACTCGCGCTGGTGGGCGTCGCGGCCATCGCGGGCGGACTGTTCTGGGACCGTGCCCACGGCCGTAAACGCTGCCCGAAGTGCTGGTACGACTTTGCGGGTCTCACGACGCTGCGCTGCCCCGAATGCGGGCGTGAAGCGCTCAGCGAAAAGCACCTCGGACTTACGCGCCGCCGGTGGCGATGGGTCACGGCCGGCGTGATGGTGTTGATCGCGGCACAAACAGCGCCGCGAGTGCCCGGCATCCGCACGCGCGGCTGGACGGCCGCGCTGCCGACGACGGTGCTGGTTGTGTTTGCGAAGGACTTTGAGGAGAGTACATCGCTGTCGAAGGAAGCGGTGTGGCGGTTGCAGCGCGGGACCGCGCCGTGGGACATGTGGATCGCGCTGACGCGATGTATGAACCAGTACGACGATGCTGCGTTTCGATCGATCATCCACGTTCGCGACAAATGGCCGGTGACGGAGCCGCTGCTCGTGACGATCCGGCCGTTGCCGTGGGATGGAAGGCGAACGTTTGCCAATACCAGGTACCGCATCATGAGTCCCGCGTTGCCCGGCGACGTGGGAGAAATGTCCTCGTGGCCGGAGCATCTCTATGTGTTCGTATCGGGCATTCCGAAACGGCACTTGTTGCTTCCTTCTCCAGTTTTGGGCGAGAACTCAATCGAAGTGGACGTTGAACTCACGCTTTCCACGGATGGAGTCGCCGTGACGCGGCGGCGCAGTTTCACGATCGACGTGCAGGGTGTTCCGACGCTGGATGAGGCCGTGCTGCCAATCTCTAGTGCAGAACTGGACTCGCAGGTCGCGGCATGCATTCGTGTCCACGACAGCGACAATGAAATGCAGCAGGGACATTCGCGAGATCTGTTCGTCTGGATTGATACGAGACGAAGGACTTTGCCCGCGATCTGCGCCAGCTTCGACATCGTCTGCCAAGGGCAGAGCATCGCATCCGTCAACGGAAGTGGTTTCATCGACTTGAACGATCCCGGATTGGACGAATGCTTCGACGAACACGGGATGCTCAAACCGGGGATCCTGACCCTGCATATTCGCTCTCTGCCAAAGGAAGCGCTATGGCACCTGGATCACGACTCATACTGGCACGGCGAGATCACCCGGCCGTTGGAGTATCTGCTACCAATCCGGGAGTGATTCGTGGCTCCGAGGATCGGGCGCCCGCCCTCCAGGCATCCGGCTGTATACTTCTTCACCATGCCCCCGAAACAAATCAAGCCCATGGTCGGCTCTCCGGATCGCAAGTTCATGCAACTCTCCTGCTGCGCCGGCACGCTTAAGAGCGGGCAGTGGATTGCGGAGGCGAGCGATATCGACTGGCAAGTTCAAATGTCCCGTCGGTTGCTTGAAGGCCGACCGTTGCGGCGAGGCCAGTGGCCCGATCCGCCGCCGACATACACATACAAGAAGCTTGGTTCAAAGCCGGACGTCAAATCGATGTTCGGCAACGATATCTGGATCGTTTCGGATCGCCTGCGCGACTTCCTCGAGCGCGAGGCCCCCGACTGCGCCGAGTTCCTCGACGTGAACATCGTCGGACCGCAACGGCAATCGCTGTACAAGAACTACTGGGCGGTGAACTGGCTGCACGCATGGGACTGCCAGCCGGACAAGGACTGGCCGCAGTTCGACGTGGCGCTCATCCCCGAGGATGGCGTGATCGGCGTCATCGCCGGGCGCGGTTGGGCGATCAGCGGCGCCGTGATCGCCCGAGACCACCTCTGCAAGCGCATGAAGGAGGCGAACTTCATCGGGCTGCGATTCGAAAAGGCCAAGGTCATGACTTCCGGCAAGACCAAGGCCGTTCGCAAGAATCCGACCACCGGCAAGCGAGAGACCACCGAACTTCGATTTCTGCCGCACAGCCCCCACTTCGACGTGGATGCGTATCTGGCCAGTGGCCAGGGCGCCAACGACCCCACCGGCACGCCAAACTCGAGCGCCTTCCACGAATATGTCACCATGCACAGCGCCTTCGGCGGCGTGGACCCGCGGACGATCCGGAAGTTCCTCGCAAGCGGCGCGGACCCGAACGTGGGCCACGGCCCGAACGTCTCGCCCTTGCTCGTTGTGCTTCAGCCAAAGTCGCCGGCCCTGCTGCGACTCCTTCACGAGCACGGCGCTGACGTCAACGTTGCTATCGCGACGAGCGGGCACACGCCGCTCATGGCGGCGTGCGGAACGTCAAGCCCGGCGGCCGTGAAGACCTTGCTCGAACTCGGCGCTGACCCCGCCGCGCGCGACTTCGCAGGGCGCACCGCCCTCGACCAGGTGCTCGAAGCCCTCGAAAGGGCCACACCATCCGAGTCTAAGCGGCTCAACGAGATCCGACGCCTGCTCGAAATGCACTCGGCCCGCAAGTCCGCAACCACGGCAAGCAAGAGCAGGCAATCGAAGAAGCCCGCCAAACGCAGCAAGTCGACCAGTCACGCCAAGCAGAAGGCCGGCGGCAAAGCGAGACGATGATTCGCGCCAAAGAGCCAATCGCGCGAACGATCGAAGGGCGATGGGTTCTTGGGCCGTATGGGTCTCATGGGACTCATTTCTCGCCGGGCGAACGTCGCGATCCAAAAACACCAACGCCCGCGTTTTCGCGCGGGCGTTGTGTGCCGGATTCCTCCGGGACGAAAAGAAAACAGTTGGGTTCCCTTTGCCGCACGTTGCCGTGTGGCTATCCGTCGCCTCGGCTTGTGGCCGGGGTTGGTGTGACGGGCGAGATTGCGCTGACTTATCCGGCTGGAGATCTCTCTCCGTGGCGCGGGGGTTGGACGTATGCGTCGCGAGCGAACGAAAGTTCGATTCGCGGGCCTACGAGTGTCCCGTGCCAGCTGGCCGGTCTAAGGATCCCTTAGAAAGGAGGTGATCCAGCCGCAGGTTCTCCTACGGCTACCTTGTTACGACTTAGTCCCAGTCACCGATCTTGCCGTAGGCACCACTGAATCGTGGCGACTTCGGGCACTACCGGCTTCCATGACTTGACGGGCGGTGTGTACAAGGCTCAGGAACGTATTCACCGCGGCGTAGCTGATCCGCGATTACTAGCGATTCCGACTTCATGCAGGCGAATTGCAGCCTGCAATCCGAACTGGGGCGCGTTTTTTGCGATTTGCTCCGCCTCGCGGCCTCGCGTCGCTTTGTGCGCGCCATTGTAGCACGTTTGCAGCCCTGGGCATAAGGGCCATGAGGACTTGACGTCATCCCCACCTTCCTCCGGTTTAACACCGGCA
>CAZTPJ010000026.1:0-45623 GCA_964614515.1 uncultured Phycisphaeraceae bacterium
CCCGCCGAGGCGCTGCTGGCCATCATACCAGAAACACGCCCCGGCCGCAAGCCCCGAAAATCGGAAAGAAACGAGCGATGTTGGGTGAATTCGTGTCGGCTGGCCGATAGACTGCATCTCGGGCGTGGCACGGCGGCTCTTCGTGGAGGCTCGGCATGAGGCGCGTGGTTGCGGGCGTGAGTTGGGCGGGGCTGTTGCTTTCGAGCCTGGTGGGCGTGTTCCTCGGGCTTGGGGCGTACACGTTCCGGTACGCCGAGGGCGCTTCGTACATGTCGAACGATCCCAAGGCGTGCGTCAACTGTCACATCATGCGCGAGCAGTATGATGGGTGGCAGAAGGCGAGCCATCACGCCGTGGCGACGTGCAACGATTGTCACGTCCCCCACGATCTGGTGGGTAAGTACACGACGAAGGTCGTGCATGGATATCGGCACTCCAAGGGGTTCACGCTTCAGGACTTTCACGAACCGATCCGGATCCGGCCGGCGGACAGGTTGATCGTCGAGAAGAACTGTCTGCATTGTCACGCGGGTGTGGCCGGGGAGATGACGGCCCATGTGGGCCATGATGTTTCATCGCTGAACTGCACGCACTGTCACGCGAGCGTGGGGCACGGGCCGCTGCGTTGAAGAATTCATCGGAGGTTTCGCAATGACCGCCAAGCCGTCTCGTAAGCGTTGGGCCGCGTACTGGGTTGTGACGATCGTGATCGCGGCGGCGACGTTTGGCATCGGGCTGCTCGCGCAGAACATCGCGACGCGCAAGCAGGAGGCGCGCGAGGTCGTCTTCCGCGTGGTGGACATCACCGAAGCGACGGTTGATCCCGTGTTGTGGGGAAAGAACTTCCCGCGGCAGTATGATTCGTACATCCGCACGGTGGACATGGAACGCACGACGCACGGCGGGAGCGAGGCGTTTCAGAAACTCGATGAGTTTCCAGCCTGGCGCGTGCTCTTCGACGGGTATGCGTTCTCGATCGACTATCGCGAGGAGCGCGGGCACGCGTACATGCTCAGCGATCAGCGAGAGACGGAGCGCGTGACGCTCCGGCCGCAGCCGGGCGCGTGTCTGCACTGTCATGCGTCGGTGATTCAGGCGTATCGTCAGGAGGGTGTGCGTCAGGGTGCGCCGGGGGCGACGGATTCGCCGCTGTTTTCGCCGGAGGGGCGCGAGCAACTCATGCGCGGGTTTGAAGCGGTATGTGAGATGCCGTACAACGAAGCGACGAAACTCGTGGAGCATCCGGTGACGTGCCTGGATTGCCATGATCCGCAGACGCTGCAACTGCGTGTGACACGTCCGGCGTTCCTGGAGGGCATCGCAGCGTTCGCGAAGTCCGATGATCCCGCGCCGCACATGCCGAGCATCGAGCGATGGCGAAAGGGCGATCGGGCCGAGGACTATGACCCGAATCTGCTGGCCTCGCGTCAGGAAATGCGGAGCATGTCGTGCGCGCAGTGTCACGTCGAGTACTACTTCAAGGGTGACGGCAAACGTCTGACGTATCCGTGGCACAACGGACTGAAGATGGAACACGCGGAAAAGTACTACGACGACATGGGTTACAGCGACTGGACACACGCGGTGACGAAGGCACCGATGCTCAAGGCGCAGCACCCCGAGTTCGAGTTGTGGAGCCAGGGCATTCACGCCCGCAGCGGCGTGTCGTGCGCGGATTGTCACATGCCGTATAAGCGCGAGGGCGCGATCAAGATCAGCGATCACCATATCCGAAGCCCGCTGCTGAACATCGCGAGGGCGTGTCAGACGTGTCACAACTATTCAGAGAGCGAGATCCTCGCGCGGGCGGAGACGATTCAGGATCGCACGGCCGCACTCCTCCAGCGCGGTGAGCAGGCGACGCTTGATCTGGTCCGCGCGATTGAGACCGCGATGGGTGCGGGCCTGAGTGATGAGGCGCTGCGCGAGGCCCGGGATCTGCATCGCAGGGCGCAGTGGCGACTGGACTACATCGCGGCGGAGAATTCGATGGGCTTTCATGCGGCGCAGGAGTCCGCGCGAATCCTCGGTGAGGCGATTGACTACGCGCGGCAGGGGCAGGTGTCGGTGCTGAAGGCGATGGGGAGGTGACTCCCGCGAGGAATGATGCGGCGGCGGGAAGCGGCTGCGCGGCATCGCTATCTTTCCCGCGATGACGACGACCAAATCCACCGGCGGCCAGTCCGCGTACACGCTCAAGGAACTCACGGACCTCTTTCTGCTCGAGGAGGCCGTGATACGCAAGGGGGGCGGGACCAAGGCGATCGAGCGGCAGCACGCCAAGGGTCGGCTTACCGCGCGGGAACGCATCGCGAGGTTGATCGATTACGGGACAGGGGGAGCGGGCACAGGCGAGACGCCCGTGCCACCGGAGAGTCGCACAGGCGAGATGTCCGTGCCGCCGCCGGGCGGCTTCTTGGAACTCGGGCTGTGGGCCGGGCACGGCATGTATCAGGAACACGGCGGCGCCCCGGCCGCGGGGGTGGTCACGGGCATCGGGCGTGTGCAGGGGCGCGAGTGCATGATCATCGCCAACGATGCGACGGTCAAGGCCGGGGCGTTCTTTCCGATGACGTGCAAGAAGATCATCCGTGCGCAGACCATCGCGATGATGGCGCGGTTGCCGCTGATCTATCTGGTGGACTCGGCGGGCGTCTTCTTGCCCATGCAGGAGGATGTGTTCCCCGACACCGATGACTTCGGACGGATCTTCCGCAACAACGCGGTGATCTCCGCGATGGGCATTCCGCAGATCGCGGCCATCATGGGGTATTGCGTGGCGGGGGGGGGCTATCTGCCGGTGCTGTGCGACACCCTGCTGATGACCGAGGGCAGCGGGCTGTATCTGGCCGGGCCGGCGCTGGTCAAGGCGGCCATCGGGCAGGAAGTCACCGATGAGGAACTCGGCGGGGCGTCGATGCACGCGGCCATCAGCGGGACGATTGACTTCAAGGAGAAGGATGATGCGGCGTGTATTGAGCGGTTGAGGTCGCTGCTCGCGAAGTACCCTGGCGTGTGGCCGGAGTCTGGCGAGGGCACGGCCCCGCCTGTCCGCGACCTGACGGACATCTACGACGTATTCACCGACAAGCCGGGCGCGCAGTATGATGTGGAGGACGTCGTTGCGTGCACGGTCGATCCCATCGTCAGCGGTGATGAACTTCGCCCCGACTTCGACGAGTACAAGGCCGACTACGGCCAGTCCATCGTCTGCGGCTATGCGAAAATTGGCGGGCACGCCTGCGGCATCGTCGCCAACCAGAAGAAACTGACGCACCGTCAGATGCCTGGCGGCAAGGCGGGGCCGAGCAAGTTCACGAACATGCCGGGCGTGATTTATGACGACTCGGCGGACAAGGCTGCGCGGTTCATCATGGACTGCAACCAGCGCAAGATTCCGCTGGTGTTCCTGCACGACACCACGGGCTTCATGGTCGGTCGCGACAGCGAGCAGGGGGGGATCATCCGCGCGGGGGCGAAGATGGTCAACGCGGTGAGCAACAGCATCGTGCCCAAGATCGTCGTGATCCTCGGCGGGAGTTACGGGGCGGGCAACTACGCGATGTGCGGGCGGGCGTTTGATCCGTTCATCTCGTTCGCGTGGCCGTGCGCCAAGTGCGCCGTGATGGGCGCGAATCAGGCCACGGGGGTGCTCGCGCAGATCGAAGAGGCGTCACGCAAGAAGAAAGGTGAAGAGATCGACCCCGAGACGCACAAGCAGATCCTCACGGCCGTGCATGCGTCGTATACCGAACAGGCGGACATCCGCCACGGAGCCGCGCGCGGGTGGGTGGATCGCATCATTGAGCCGCACCGGACGCGGGAAGAATTGATCGCGGCGCTGGCGGCGACGAGGAGATGGGATTATGACAGGGAGTTCAAGACGGGGGTTTTGCAGACGTGATGACGTTGAGACGATTTCTGAAGGATGCGCCGGATGTCCCCATGGCGACCGCGTGGTACCTCGCGGATATCGCGGAATCTCGCGGGAAGCAGGAACTCTTCACCCGCCAGTCGCCCCAGCGGCTCAAGACGCTGCGCGAGCATGCGATGGTCGAGAGCGCTGTGTCGTCCAATCGCATCGAAGGAGTTGAAGTGTCGGCGGAGCGGGCGAGGGCGATCGTTCTGGGCCGCCCCAAGCCGCGCGATCGGAGCGAAGAGGAAATCGCGGGATATCGCGATGCGTTGCGCCTGATCCACGCTTCAGCCCAGAGTGTCTCCATCAGCGAGCGAACCATTCGTGAGTTGCATCGCACGTCGCGTGGCGATGAAGGCGACGCAGGCGAGTATAAGCGGCGCGATGTGGACATCATCGAGAAGTACGCGGATGGGCGGTCCCGCGTCCGGTTCAAGACGGTGTCGGCCCGTCGCACGCCGGCCGCCATGCGGGATCTGGCCGCGTCGTGGGCGGAGATTATCGAAGCCCATCGCGTGCATCCGCTGGTGGCTGTCGCCGCGTTCAATCTGGATTTTTTGTGTATCCATCCGTTTCGCGATGGCAACGGGCGTGTGTCACGTCTCTTGTTGTTGCTTCAGTGCTATCACTTTGGGTATGACGTGGGAAAGTATGTGAGCCTGGAGCGGATCATCGAGCAGCATAAGGACCGCTACTACGAAACGCTGGAGTTGTCTTCGGTTCATTGGCATGAGTCGCGGCATGATCCGTGGCCGTGCATCAACTTTCTCTTGTTCGTGATTCGCGCGGCGTATGCCGAGTTTGAGCAGCGGGCCGGGCAAGTCAAAGCGCCGCGCGGCGAGAAGAGCGAGCGAGTCAAGGCCGAGATCCTGCGGAAGCACGGGGCATTTGCTATCGCCGATGTGCAACGGGCGTGTCCCGACGTGAGTGTGGATCTCATCCGTCACGTCCTCAAGACGTTGCGCACCGAGGGGGCGATCCAATGCCTCGGAAGGGGCAGGACGGCCACTTGGCGACGGGCGGACGGTTCAAATGGGTAACATCGTCTAAAATAGGTAAAGAAATGGGTAACATGCCAGCGCCGGGGTGTCCGTCCAGCTCGCCCCAAAGCCAGCGGCTTCAGTTTTCGGTATCATGAGGGAATGGTCCGACCCAAGCTTCGCGTTCTCCGCTATCTCTGGCTTCGCGGGTGGTCGCCGGCGTTGGTGTTGTTGATTCTGTGGCCGCTCACGGGTGGGACGTGGATCGGGTGGCAGGGCGCGGGGCATTGGCCGTTGCGGTGCGCGCTGGGTCGCGGGGCGATCACGGTGGCGTGGGGCGAGTTGGGCAATAAGCAGATCTTCGGCGGGCCACCGAAGTGGCAGATCAGTTACGGAATCACGGCGGATGGCGGGCCGCGCGGCGCCGGCTTCTGGCCCATGCCCAGGTTTTTGAGCCTCAAGAACTACGACCTGGAGTACAAGATCAACATCGTCGAGCGGCAGTGGCGCATTCCGCTGGTGTACTTCGCGCTGCTGCTAGCGCCGCCGCCGGCATTCTTCGCGTGGCGTCGGTGGCGGCGCAAGCCGCCGTGGGCGTGCAGGAAGTGCGGGTATGACCTTCGCGGGTTGACGGGGGATGTGTGCCCGGAGTGCGGGCGGTCGATGGCAGGCTCGAAAGCGCAACCGGCGAAGGCGGACAAAGCGCCGGAGATTTCGACCAACTAAAGCGGCGTTCTGAACACCACACAAGCCGACGGCCGGAACATCACGTTCAAACGCACCCGCTCACGCTTCGCCCAGTCGCAGCCGCACCAGCAGATCGTCGAGCCCATCGCGAGAACTGGGATGCTCGGGCAGGTGCGATGTCTCCCGCGCGGCCTCCATGTCGGCCCGAAGTTTGAGAAACTCGCGCTCGTGTCGGTCGATCTCGCCCGGACGGAGTTCCTGCTTTTCCGCGCCGGCGAGTTTGCGGGCGATCAGGTCGTCGATGAAGTCGAGCCTCGCGTCAGCGTTCAGACGCGGCAGGTTTGACTCGACCTCGCCGGTGCGCAGCAGATGAATCCCGGCCAGCAGCACGCGATAGGTGTACAGAAGGCCCTTGACGGTCGGGTTTGGTTTCCTGGTGACGATCTGCCACTGGCTCAGCGCGAAGCGGTCGTAGTGATAATGGTGATACTTCGTGATGCACCCGCGGGCGAGTGATCGCAGTTCATCGAATCCATCGCCCGCCCACACCACCAGCGGCGAAAAGACCTGCTCAAGCACATAGCCGTTGTTCTTGAGCAGCAGGAGGAAGAACTTGCGGAGATCGTGCGTGACCATGTCGATCTCGATGGGGCCGTCGCGATTCATCATCTCGCGCGTTTCGGAAGGCGGGTGCAGGCGCAGCATGTCCCGCGCGGGGGTGATATGGCAGCCGCGCAGGTCATAGTCGGAGTCCGGCGAGGCGAAGCCGTACAGATGCGCCCCGCTGACGGTGATAAACAACAGCGGCGGGGCGTGGCCCTCGATGAGCGGGCGAACGATGTCGTCGCGGAGGCCATGCTGCGAGACGTACATTGGACGAATCTCCATACGGCCGCGTGACGTGAGCGGCGATGAGCGTATCCTTCCCGTGGAATGCCGTGTGTTCACTTGCCCGGCGTTCCGTGATAGGCTTGGTTGGTGACTGTCATGCAACTGCACGCTTTGAGCATTCCCGATGAACCGGTCGCGGCGCTGTGCCGCCGATATGGCGTGCATCGGCTGTCGCTGTTCGGCTCGGTTCTCCGCGAAGACTTCGGCCCTGAGAGCGATATCGACGTGCTGGTCGAGTTTCCGGCGGGAGAGACGCCAAGCCTGTTGGAATTGGGCGGCATGGTGATGGAGTTGCGGGCGATTTTCGGGCGTGACGTGGATCTCAAGACGCCTGGATTTCTGTCGCGATACTTTCGGGACAAAGTGGTGCGCGAGGCCAGGACGCTGTATGTTGCGCAGGGGTAAGGGCGTCAATCTCGACGATCGGACCCGCATGCTTCACATGCTCGAAGCGGCGCGCCAGGCGTCATCATTCATCACCGGCCGGGCGCGGGCCGATCTGGAGTCCGATCACATGCTGCGGCGGGCACTGAAGGACTGTGTGCAGGAGATCGGAGAGGCCGCGGCCAGAGTGACCGATGCGGGACGACAGGCAGCGCCAACCCTCCCGTGGGAGAAGATCGTCGGGATGCGACACATCCTCGTCCATGCGTACTACGACCTCGATGCGGATGCGATTTGGAAGGTCGTGGCGATTGATGTTCCGGTCTTGATCGGCGTGCCGGAATCAGCGCTCGGGCCGGACGCCGGCTCGACCTGACCATCGAATCAGTACGACACCGCGAACTTGCCCACGGCGCCTTTGTTCGTCACGACGTACAGGTTCCCGCCGTCGAAGCGGTCCATCAGGACATGCGTGAGATTGGGCAGGGGGATGCGATCGACGACGGCGCCGGTGGCGGGGTCGAGGGTGATCGCGGCCGTGCCATCCCACGCGATCAGTCGGCCCTTGTTGCGTCCGATGATGGTTCCGGCGACGCCCTCGGTGGTCCAGAGTTTCTGCCCGGAGTGCGCCTCGAACGCGACCATGCCTTCGCTTGGAATGTCGCAGTAGACGACGCCCTCGGCATAGACGGGCTGGGTGCGCAGGGAAGTCTCCGTCAGATATGACCAAACCGGTCGCGAAGCGCCGGGGGCGAACGCATAGATCGACTGGTCAAGGCTGGCGACGAACATCATCGCATCACTGGCAACGGGCGTGGACACGGCCCCGCGATACATCGATGAACGCGAAACCAGCCGTAGCGTGCCCGCGTCGAGGAACATGACCGAGCCGGTATCCGAGACGACGCCGAGCGTGTCGCCGACGATCGCGGCCGAAACGCGCACCGCGCCATCAATCGTGTTGCCGCCGGTGCCGACGTTCAGGGTCAGGTTGTGGCCGAGCACTCGCCCATCGCCCGTGCCATAAACGAGCGTATCGCCGACGAGAATGGGCATGGACGAGGCGAGACGGTCGAACTGCTGTCGCGCGATGAGCGAGCCGGTGGCCAGATCCAGCGTGAAGACTTCCGCCTCCGCCAGGCCGTGGGCACGGCCGTCGTCGCGTATCAGGCCGTGGAAGCGTGTGAGGGGATTGGCGATGGTTGTGGCCCATCGCTGTGACCCGTCGGCGCTGTTGATGGCGGTGATGGTGTTTCGGGTGTCCTGCACGATGACGAGGTCCTGGGCGACATCGATGAATTGGACCGGTCGTGTAGCGCGTGCGACATGAGGAAACCCCGTCCAGTCGCGGCGGAAGCCGAGTCTGGAGTACGACGCATCGTCGGGCTGGAACGCGCGCCGTGCTTCGTCGGCGGGGATGGCCGAGCCGGAACGGATGCCGGGCAACGTGTTGCAACCCGCGATGATGAGGCCACACATCGCCAGAGCGGCAAGACCTGAGGGGGCGCGTGTGCCAAGCCAAAACCCGGGTCGGCGAGTTCGCAGGTGAGATGTCATTCCGTCGGACCTCCGGCAAGTGGTGGGCGAACGATATCATGCGGACAGGTCGCCCGCTGGGGCCGACAGTATGGTTTCACAAACCGCGCCGGTCAAGCGCGGACCGGGCTTGTGTTCATATTCCGTGATCCCTTTCGCCCAGTTTCCCCGCCAACCTCCCACGCATGTTCACCGGCATCATCCAGTCGATTGGCACGATCCGCAGCCTCACCAACGTGGCGTCTGGCGTGCGGCTTGCCATTGAGTCGCCCAACTGGCGGCACGAGGCCAAACGCGGCGATTCGATCTGCATCTCGGGGTGTTGCCTGACCGTCGTGAACGAGCCGGGACCGGCAGGCACGCTTGAGTTCGATGTAATTCCAGAAACGCTACGGATGACGGCCCTCGGGCAGCGCCGCGTCGGGGATCGGGTCAATCTTGAGACTTCGGCGACGCTCTCGACGCTGCTCGGGGGGCATGTGCTTCAAGGCCATGTCGAAGGCGTCGCGGACGTGATCGGCTTGCGAACCCAGGGTGAATACCGGCTTCGCCTCCAGCCGCCGCCCGATCTCATGCCGTGCATCACTCCGAAGGGCAGCGTGGCACTGGATGGAGTATCGCTGACGATCGCGGCCGTGGGTGTGGCCGAGGGTTGGTTCGAGGTGGCCTTGATTCCGTCGACGCTTGAGTTGACGACGCTGGGGGAGTTGCGAGCAGGTTCGGCGTGCAACATCGAAACGGATATTCTGGCCCGCACTGTGATCCACTGGGCGACGTACTACGCCGATCAGAACCGGCCGTAACCGACTTATTCGCACCCGCTTGAAGGCCGATGCTCGGGGCGGGGCTTACGATGCCGCCGGCCTTGGCGTGAGCCGGGGGCGCGACTTCTGCGTATGGGTCGATATCGGACCGCCCGGAGTCCAGGGAAGGGCCAGAATGACCAGCGATCTGCGGGAGTATCGTGTGTCCGATGGGGATATCAAGCCCGTGCCAGCGTCGCGCGGCGTGGCGCGACGCGGGCGATGCTGAACTTGCCGCCGCCGGCCGTGCGTACGTGCCGCACTTGATCAACCGTGGGAGCGTCAGAGATGTCCACAACGCAGGCGCACAACGGAACCACGGCCACGATCGACGCCGGGCCGCCGCTGCGAGGCGGGCCGCGCGGCGATCGCGACCCCTTGCCCGAGAACACGGGTCGTGGCCGCACGCTGCTGATCCTCAGCCAGGTCTATGTGCCGGACCCTGCGAGCGTTGGGCAGCACATGGCGGACGCGGCGGCGGAGATGGTGCGTCGCGGATGGCGTGTTCGCGTGCTCACGTCGAGTCGCGGGTACAACGATCCCACGATCCGGTACAAGCCGCGCGAGGTCATCGACGGCGTGGAAGTCATTCGCCTGCCGCTGTCGAGTTTCGGCAAGAAGCATTTTCTGCTGCGGATGCTGGCGGCGATTCTGTTCATGGCGCAGGCCGTGATTCGCGGGGTGTTCACGCCGAAACTCGCGTGCATTCTTGTGAGTACATCCCCGCCGATGTGCATCATCGCGGCGCTGACAATTCGGTTGTTCCGCCGGGCGGTGATCAAGTTCTGGGTGATGGACATCAATCCGGATCAACTCGTGGCGCTGGGAGCGATCTCGGCCAACTCGTTCGCGGCAAGGCTGATGGATGTGTTCAACCGGGCCGTGCTGAAGCGTTCGGCGGATGTGATCGTGCTTGATCGCTTCATGGCGGAGACGATGAATCGGAAGTTGAACGTGGCGAGCAAGATGGCGACGCTGCCGCCGTGGCCGCATGAAGATCACGTCGATCCCGTGTTGCACGATGACAATCCCTTCCGCAAAGAGCACGGGCTTGGGGGCAAGTTCGTGTTCATGTACAGCGGGAACCACAGTGCGTCGCTTCCGCTGGAGACGTTCCTCAAGGCCGCGATCCGGTTCAAAGATGACCCGCGCGTGGCGTTCCTGTTCATCGGCGATGGCAAGCGAAAGCAGGAGGTCGAACAGACGATCCGCGACAACGCGATGACGAACATGCTGTCGCTGCCGTATCAGCCGATTGACAATCTGCGGTTTTCGCTGTCGGCGGCGGATGTACATCTGGTGTCGATGGGTGACACGATGGTCGGCGTGATTCATCCGTGCAAGATCTATGGGGCGATGGCCGTGTCGCGTCCGGTGCTGTTGCTCGGGCCGAGTCCGAGCCATGCGTCGGACCTTGTTGTGGGCGAGGAGATTGGGTGGCATATCGCGCACGGAGATGTGGAAGGGGCGTATGAAACGCTCCGTCGGATCATTGAAACGCCGCCGACGGAACTGTCGCGAATGGGGCGCAAAGCCCGGGAACTCGTCGATACGCGACTGAGCAAGGCCCGCCTGTGCGGGGCCTTCTGTGATGTCCTCGAACGCGGACTTGTCGAGGCGAGCGTCGTGCATGCTTGATCTTCGCGCCCAGGGGCGGATGATTGTGGCGGCCGCGCCGGGCCAATCGTCGGCCGAAGCGCGCACCACGGAACGCGACAGCGGGACACGGCCGCGCATGACTTCACCCACCACGGATCAGCGAACAACACACACAGGGCCGCGACCCCCGGTGTCGATCGTCATCCTCACGCTCAATGAAGAGGTCAACATCGCCGACTGCCTGGCGTCGTGTGCATGGGCTGATGATGTGCATGTCCTGGATTCCGGCTCGCAGGATCGGACGGTGGAAATCGCGAGGTCGATGGGCGCGGCCGTGCATCACCATGCCTTTGAATCGTTCGGCGCGCAGCGGAACTGGGCGATTGACAACATTCCGATGAAACACGACTGGGTGTTTCATCTTGATGCGGACGAGCGATTCACGCCTGAGTTGGTGGCGGAGATCGATCGCCTGCTGTCGCGGGATCCGCGCGAGGCCGGGTTTCTCGTGCCCAACAAACTTATTTTCATGGGTCGATGGCTCAAGCGGTCCGCGGGGTATCCAACGTTTCAGGTCCGCCTGTTTCATAAGGCGAGGATGCGTTTCGCGGACTATGGCCACGGTCAGCGCGAAGCCACCGACGGCAAGATCGGGCGCATCGATGTGCCGTATCTGCATTACTCCTTCAGCAAGGGTCTGTACGACTGGTTTGAGAAGCACAACAGGTACAGTTCGCTGGAAGCGATTCAATTTGTTGAACTTGAAGGCGATCGGCCAGCGCTGGCGGACCTGCTGGCCAGCGATGCCGTGGCAAGGCGGCGAGCGTGGAAACGAGTGTTATATGGCCTTCCAATGTGGCCCACGATTCGGCGGTTTGCGACGCTCTTTGTCCTTGGCGGAGTTCTTGAAGGGCGTGCGGGCTTCACCTATGCACGTTTGCTCGCGACGTATGAGCAGATGATTCAGATGAAACTCCGGCTTCAGCGCCACGCACGGCGACAGGGCCGCGCGGGGTTTGAGGTCGATGTCAAGCCCACGGCGAATACGAATATTACAGACCCACTCGTGATGTTGGCGGGCGGTCCACCGCCCTCGAGCAACACCGCCGCGCCCGTGGCGCCCTCGACAGCGACGGCGCATGGGAGACCGACGGATCATCTGTCTCGACCGGCCAGAATCGATGAAGCCGGTCAGATCCTGCCCGAGCCAAGCCCGTGGACGCTGAAGGAAAAGATTCTCCGCGTGGCGTGGATGTTGCTTGGCAGGCCGCTGTTCAGACTGACATTTCACAATTGGTATGGGGTGCGGCGGCTGATCCTTCGAGCGTTTGGAGCGAAAGTGGCCAGCGGTGTTCGCATCAGGCCCAGCGCGGATGTCGAGATTCCCTGGAACATCGACCTGCGAGAAGGAGCCATTATCGGCGATCGAGCCATCTTGTATTCGCTCGGCAGGATCATTGTGGGTGAACGGGCGGTCGTGAGCCAGTATGCGCACATCTGCGCCGGCACACACGATCACACGGATCGTCGTTTTCCGCTGATTCGCGATCCGATTGTCATCGGTCCAGGTGCATGGATCGGCACCGACGCGTTTGTCGGGCCCAAGGTCGTCGTCGGTGCGATGGCCGTTCTCGGAGCACGGGCCAGCGCATATAAGAATCTGGAACCGGGCGTCATCTACGGCGGCAATCCGGCCAAAGCGATCGGAACGCGGGAGGTGGCGACACCGTGACGTTGCAGTCGCCCATCATCTTCATCGGCACGCAGCGATCCGGGACGACCTGGATGGGCAATCTTCTCGCGCGGCATCCGCGCCTCGCATATTGGGAAGAGCCGCGGCATGTGTGGACGTGGGGCCATGGATACCGGCCGGATGATGAACTCGGCGCGGAGGATGCCACGCCGCGCATCACCGCGCACATCCGCAAGACATTCGAACGCTTCGTTCGCAAACACGGCAAGGAGCGACTCGTCGAAAAGACGCCGAGCAACTGTTTGCGCTTGCCGTTCATTCGCGCGATTTATCCGGAAGCCAGGATGGTCGTCGTGATTCGTGACGGGCGTAGCGTGATCCGCTCCACCGGTGAGCAACTTGACAAGGGCGTTCCAACATCACGAATGTTACGGCGAGCGATCGAGACAGCACCGTGGGAGTGGCCGGCGTATGCGGGGCGGAGTGTTGCGACGATAGGGCGGCGTGTGATGCGACGCCCGCTGGCGTTCTGGGGGCCGCGGCCAAGGGGCTGGCGTGAGTGGGTGCGGGATGATCCCCGGGATGTGGTGCTGGCGAAGCAGTGGGCTGCGACAATCGGCAAGGCCGTGGCGGACGGGCGCACGATGCCGTCCGACTATTATATGGAATATAGGTACGAGGACTTCATGCGAGAGCCGCGCGAAATCATGGGCCGTATTGTGGACTTTCTCGCGTTGGGCGATGCGCAGGAACTTATTGAATACGCGGCGCGATCCGTTGATCCCGGGAGGCAGGACAAGTGGCGGGAGGCCCTGGACTCACGAACGCTCGATCTGATACGCCCGCACATGGAGCCGACGCTTACCCATCTGGGGTATACATGGTGATGTCCACGGCCGCGAACATGTCGAGGACCTATCGCATCAGTAATGACGCGGCGAGGCTGGCGCTGGGTTCGTTCTCGACGCGTGGACGCAGCGTTCGGGCCGTGGCGTGGCGATTGATCGGGCAGCCGGCGTTCAACGCAACATTTCATAATTGGTATCGCCTGCGGGCGGGGTTACTTCGCGCCTTTGGCGCGCGCGTGCATCCGACAGCGCGGCTCCGGCCGTCGGTCAGGATCATCGAACCGTGGAATCTTACGATCGGGGCGCATGCGGCGGTTGGCGATGCGGCCATCCTCGCGTGTCATGCAATGATACGCATCGGGGACCGATGTACGGTGAGTCAATACACGCAGGTGCGCACGGCCATGCACGACGAGGGCGAACCGAATGGCCCGCTGCGCATCGCGCCCATTACAATTGAAGATGATGCATGGGTGGCGGCTGATGTCATGATCTGGCCGGGAGTTGTGATCGGGAGTGATTCGGTGGTCGGTTCGAGATCGACCGTGCGAGACTCGCTTCCGCCGCGGATGATCTGTGCCGGCGATCCCGCGCGAGCGTTGGCGGAGCGACGGACCACAACGCGGCAGGCGCCGCCGAGTGACACCGGCATTCGGGAGGCGCACGCGTGATTGATGCTCTCAAACCATATCTGCGGCCGATCAGACAGGCGCGGCAGCGCTGGCGGGCGCAGCGCATGGCCGTACGCTCGGGGCCACATGATACAGCGCCGACGCCCCCGCCCGCGGGTTTCATCGTTGGCTGTGGGCGGTCCGGCACGACGATTCTCGGCAAAATGCTGTCTCCTCATCCGGAAATATGTTACTTGTTTGAACCGTATCACATCTGGGCGGCGATTGACCGTCGGACCGACGTAACGAATCTGCATTATACAGTTGATGGAATGTTCATCATGGACGCGGGCGCGGCGACTCCTGTGGCGCGGCTGCGGTTTAATCGCACGGTCTATGGCGAGCGGGCGCGGTCCGGCAAGCCGATCGTCATCGAGAAGACGCCGCACAACGTGGCGCGGATCGGATACCTTGATGCGCTGGCCCCGGGGGCGAAGTTCCTCCACATTGTGCGAAGCGGGATCGACATCGCTCGCTCGATCGAACGACTCGCGACGCGGAGTGAATATAAGATGGTGCATAGGCCCGCGTATAACCAGTGGTGGGGCCTGGATCATGCGAAATGGCGCGGACTGGCGCGGGATGGCGCGGCCGCGGGATACTTCGCCAACGAAGTGCCCCTGCTCCAAACGCATGCGCAACGCGGGGCATATGAGTGGCTTGTCAGTCTTGGGGAGGCCGATCGGTGGCGCGATCGCCTGGGCGAACGCCTGATGGAGATCACCTATCCTGAACTTACGAGCGATGCGCGAGGCACGCTGATGCGCATCTGTGCGTTCTTCGGCGCAAGTTCGCCCGAGCCGTGGCTGACAGTCGCGAGCGCGATGATCGAAAGCGAACGTCGCAACAAGGGTGAGCCTTTGCGGCTGCCAACGGCGATGCGGGCACGGTTCAATGAACTCATGGAACGCTATGGCTTTGAGGATGGCGCGGACACGTTGGATACGTCGCCTGCCGCCGCATCGGAGCCAACGCCGTGAAAGTCGTGCATTATCTGCCGCGTGTTCTTCTCGCCGAGGGGGGGGTGGTGCGGGCGGTGCTTGACGTGTGCGCGGTGATGGCGCGGCGGGGGCATGACGTGACGCTGGTGACGCACGACGCCACCGATGCACCCGCGTCATGGAAAGGTGGCGGCGCCGGAGTGCCGACGTTACATGTCGTGGGGAGGCCGGCTTTGCCGCTGGGGTTCTTTTCGCCAACGCAGATGGTTGAGATGCGCACGATCGTGCAGCAGGCGGACATTCTGCATCTGCACACGCCGTGGGAGCGGGCGAATATACAATTCGCGGGGCTTGCGCGGCATGCGCGCAAGCCGTATGTGCTGACGGTGCATGGGATGCTTGACGAGTGGTGCATGGGCCAGCGCGGACTTAAGAAGCGGCTGTACCTGCGGCTGGCCGGGCGAAGGCTCCTGGATCGCGCCAGTGCCGTGCATTGCACGGCCGAGGCTGAGCGAGAGCAGGCGGCGGCATGGTTCGATCGGCATCGGGCAAAGGTGATTCCACTTGTGTTTGATCTTGATCCGTTTCGGACGCTGCCCGGCGTTGAGGCGGCGATGCGGGCCTTTAATATCTCGTCAGAGAGATCGCCAGTTGTGCTCTTTCTGGGGCGGTTGCATCCGAAGAAGGGTGTTGAGTTGCTGATCGAAGCGGCGGCGACGCTTCGCGATCGTGCGGCCGATGCACGAACGCTTATCGCGGGCACGGGCGAGCCGGGATATGAGGCCGCGCTCCGGGCGAATATTGCGAGTCGAGGGCTGGACGATCGCGTGCGATTGCTTGGGATGGTCACGGGCGTGGAGAAGGTGTCGCTGCTTGAGCTTGCGGATGTGTTCGTGTTGCCGACGAGTCAGGAGAACTTCGGTCTGGTCATTCCTGAATCGTTGGCGTGCGAAACGCCGGTGATCACGACGCGCGGCGTGGACATCTGGCCGACGATTGAACAGGCGGGATGCGCCGAGATTGTGCATCCGTTGTCGGCCGTGGCGCTCGCGGATGCAATCGGCAAACTGCTGAACGATGATCATCGGCGTCGCGCGATGGGCAAGGCCGGGCGAGAGTGGGTGTTCTCCGCGCTTGATCCGGATGTGATCGCGGTCCAGTATGAAGCCATGTATGAAGAGGGACGGCTCGCCTTGGCCAAGGGGTGAATGGAAGCCGGGTGTGCGACACGAGCGGTCGAATGTTAGATATGGACGAGAGCCGCAAACCAGACGGGGCGAACGCGCACCGGGGAGATGTCTGTGCCGCACCGAACCGGCAATGAGCGACGGGCCGCGTGCAATGCTGCTGGGAGGGCCGTGCTGCGGCTACGCCTGTTCGGCGGCCGCTCGCTCCAATGCAAGATTGTGGGCATGGTGATAGGCCACGCCTAGCCTGGGCCAGTCAAAGGACCATGATCGCCGTTCGACTTCGTTGCGAATGGTGATGCGTCCGCGACGGTCGAGACGACAAAAGGCCAGCAGCATGTCGGCGAGTTCGGCGGCCGCGTTCTCATATGGCACGCCGCGACGGCGAACAATGTTAAGTCCCCATGCATCGTGGTCGGGATGCGCATCGGCAACGTGCCTTCCGAAGCCCGCGAGGTCGCTGGTGATTGCGGGCACGCCCATCGCGACACACTCCAGCGGGGTATATCCCCACGGTTCGTACGCGCTGGGGAAGATGCCAAGGTGCGTGCCACGCACGAATTGTTCATACTCAAGGCCCCACAGCGGGTTCGTCGGTGTGATGAACTCGGGATGGTACACGATCTTGACGCGATCTTCGGGCCGATTGATGAGTCCAAGCCAGCGAATCTGGTTGAGAACGGGATCGCTGCCTTCATCGTCGAGGATGTGCGTGAGGATCGGGGGCAGTTGATCGGTACGAAGGGCGGCCTGAGTGGTGCGATAGCGCAGACGCCAGTAGTCATCGACAAGATCATCAAGTTTCGTGCGTTCGCCCGCGGCCGCACGGCGGAAAAGCTGTTCGCCCACATCGCGCATGATGCGGGCGCAGACATCACGGAGTTCATTGAGAACACCGCGTCGTTCGAGCACGGCCGGGTTGAGCGATCGCGTTGGTCGCCGCGCGACGATGAAGAACACGACGGTCATGGGTGAGCGTTCGGCCTTGAGCGTGGCGTTAAGTCGGGCCAGCGCATCCAGGCAGAGGTCAAAGCCCTTGTTTCGCGGCTCATATCGCCCGCTGGTGAAGAAATACAGTGTGTGATCGAGATCAAAGGCGTAACTGGGAAAGAAGTGCCCCATGACGAAGCGATTGATGCGCTCCTTGAACTGGGCGTGAAAGGTTTGAAAATCATGTCCGACGTTGTATCGGTCGATGTTCAGGCCATTGGGCAGGACGAGGTCGGGGTCGCGGCCGAGGAGGGCGCGACACTCTTCGCCCGTGATGTGCGAGACGGTGGTGAAGATGTGGGAGCCGTGGGCACAGGCGCGTTCGATGCCGTGCTGGGCGCGGATATTATATTTGACGGCCTCGGTCGCCTGATCGAGTGTCGGCAGGCGCTCATAGAAGTCGTGTTCGTTGGAGGCGATATAACGACCGAGGAGCGTGGCGTGCGTGGTGAAGACGATGCTCACCGGGCGTCGTTCGTGACGGATCATGGGGATCGCCATGCCGCCGAGCCACTCGTGAAAGTGCAGCAGGAGTTGGCGCTCCCGGCGCGGCGTATCGGTTGAGAGTCCCCAATGATCGCACAGGGCGCCAATCAAACGGCGTACGGCCTCGGCAAATGCCGCGACGCCATCGACGAGCGCATCGCCGGGCGGACACTCGATCGCATGATCCTTCCACAGGCGATGCTTGACTTCATCGAGTTGCGGCTGGGTCAACCCGTGCTCCAGCAGGAGCACGCGCGGTCGCCCCGCGATGAGCCAACGCCCGTGATGGGCGATCAACCCTGTTCGTGCCAGCGATTCGACGACATCGGCCGCCCAGCCCGAGGGCTTCTTCGGCTCAAACTCAAGCGAGGCCTTGGCCGGGAAGTATGGCCCGACGAGGCAGTATTGATTGCCCCACCGCTGAAGCATCGTCGGCGCCTTGGAGCGCAACACCTGATAAATCCCACCGACCTGGTTGCAGACTTCCCACGCGACCTCAAACAAATTGGCGCTGGCGGGGGGGCGGGCCTCGTCGATGGGGAGCGCGTTGGGGTCGGTCACGGGTCGTTCCATGCGTGGCGAGTCCTCGGGCGGCGGAAGGGTAGTCTGTTCAAACAGCATCGTTCCAGGTGGACGAGTTGAAGGTCGGCGGACGCTCCGCCGAGTTGCTCGTGCAACACCCTGCCGGGGAGGCGCACCAGCAGGACGCCCGTGCCACTATCGGCCCGGTCGTGCTACGATCTCGAATCAACAAGCAAACCGGGCCATCGGAGGGTGTGCCATGACTGCGATCCCCATGGATGCGGAATGGATCGAGACGGATGGGCGTGGCGGGTTCGCCAGCGGAACGGTGTCGGGCGTGCGATCTCGCCGCTACCACGCGCTGCTGCTGCCGGCGCTGTCGCCGCCGACGGGGCGAGTGGCGCTGGTGAACGATGTTGAGGCATGGCTGGATGTCGGCGGCTCGGGCGGCGAGTCCTTCGCGCTGTCTTCACATCGGTATGCGCCGGACGTCGTGCATCCCGATGGTGTGCGATGGATGTCATCGTTCTCAGCGCGGTTGTGGCCGACATGGACGTTTGACCTGCCCGGGAAGATTCGCGCGGGCTTTCAAGTGTTCGTGCCGCGAGATGGGGGGGGGGAGTCAAGGGTCGTGTTGCGCTGGGCCGCGACGAATCTACCCGCAAGGGCCGTGCTTCGCGTGCGTCCGATGCTCTCCGGGCGCGACTATCACCACACGCATCACGAGAACGCGACGCTGAGGTTTGACGCTCGCGAGCGACCCGGCGTCGTGTCATGGCGGCCGTACGACGGCCTTCCCGCGATCGACGCGATTCACAACGGCCGGTATGCCCACGGCCCCCTGTGGTTCCGTAACTTCCTATACGAATGGGAGCGTGCGCGTGGGCTGGATGATGTTGAGGATCTGGCATCGCCGGGTGAGTTCAGTTTCGATCTGACGCGCGGTGAGGCGTGGCTGATTCTGTCCGCGCGTGCGGGTGAGAAGTCGCCGCCGGAAGTAGCGGATGCGGCCGTGCTTGGTGCGCGGCTTCGCGATGCGGAAAAAGCGCGTCGCGTGCGGTTCGCGACGCCGCTGGATCAGTCCGTGGAAGCGTATCTTGTCTCGCGCGGGAGCGGGTTGACGATCGTCGCGGGGTATCCGTGGTTCACGGACTGGGGTCGCGACACGTTCATCGCGCTTCGCGGGTTGTGTCTGGCCACGGGGCGCATCGCGGAGGCGAAAGAGATCCTGCTGGAGTGGTCCGGGGCGGTGTCACAGGGCATGTTGCCCAATCGCTTTCCGGATTCCGGTGAGCAGCCTGATTACAACTCCGTCGATGCTTCGCTGTGGTACATCATCGCGGTGGGGGACTTGTTGCGCTCGGCCGTGGAGACAGGCAAGCCCATCGAGCAGCGCACGCGCGATCAACTCGCCGAGACGGTGTCGCAGATTGTCAAGGGATACGCGGCCGGGACACGGCATGGCATTCGTCTTGATGATGATGGCCTGCTCGCCGCAGGCGAACCGGGCGTGCAACTGACGTGGATGGACGCGAAGTACGGCGACTGGGTTGTCACGCCGCGCATCGGAAAGCCCGTCGAGATTCAGGCGCTGTGGATCAACGCGCTGCACATCGCCGATGATCTCATCGGCGGCTGGGCCAAGGTCGCGGCAAGGGGCACGAAGTCCTTTCGCGAGCGATTCGTTGATGAACATCACGCCCACCTTGCCGATGTCGTTGATGTGGATCATGTTCGCGGCACGGCCGACTGGTCGCTGCGGCCGAATCAGGTCTTCGCGCTTGGCGGGCTTCCCATCACCCTCGTGCCGCAGAAGGTCGTCCGTCGGGCGCTGGACGATGTCGAGGCGCATCTCGTCACGCCCGCCGGCCTTCGCTCACTCGCGCCGAGTGATCCGCACTATGTCCCGCGCTATGAAGGAAGCATGGTCCAGCGCGATGGCGCCTATCACCAGGGAACGGTCTGGGCGTGGCTCATGGGGCCGTTTGTCGAGGCGTGGGTGAAGGTCCACGGCCGTAAACCCGCGGCCATCGCCGAGGCCCGACGGCGCTTCCTCGCGCCGCTGCTGACGCACGCGCTCGGCCCGGGCTTCGGCCACCTCCCTGAAGTCGCCGACGGGGACGCCCCGCACGCCTGGAAGGGCTGCCCGTTCCAAGCCTGGAGCGTGGGCGAACTGCTCCGGCTGGATCGGGTTGTGCTGCGGGAGTCAAAGACGCACCAGACCAATGCGACGCACGTCATGGAGAGTTGAGCCGCGAGCGTGTGCCCGGACGCGCTACGACGTGTGCGAGATGCGTCCGAGCCGCAGTTCAAAAAACCGCGTATCCTCGTGGTCGTCATCGTTGTACATGGGGCCGGGCGTGAAGCCGAACGAGGCGTAGAGCGTCTGGGCTTCGATCCAGTGTTGAGAGGTGTCGAGGCGCATGATGGCATAGCCGATGTCGCGGGCTTCGGTGAGAAGGTGCGCGACGAGGCGACGGCCAACGCCACGGCCGCGGGCCGACGGACGCACATACAAACGCTTCATCTCGCACACTCGTCCGGTGTCACCGGCGAGGGGTGAAATCTCGCGCATCGCCACGCAACCGATGGCCGTGGCGGCTCGATCAATCTCGCCGTTCTCGCTTGTCACGGCGTCAAACGCGAGCAGCAGCCGTCCCGAGGGGGGGGCATATCGCCCGGGCAGCGTGGCGAGTTCGGCCTCGAATCCCTGAAAACACAGCGAAAAATCGAGCGAATCCGCGTACTCCTGAAAGAGCACACGGGCGATCGCCATGTCTTCGGGCGAGCGGGCTTGAACGATGGTGACGGAGTGCTGTTGAGACATGACGTGCGCCACGGAGCCGATCGCGCGAGCGATCGATGTGTTTGGGGATCGTACGCTCGGGGGCTGAGATGAGCATGTAAAGCGATGCGCGTGGCAGGTCAACTGCAATGTCCTTTGGATCCGGTGGGGCGGGCGTCTCGCCCGCCTCCCTTGCGTGTCCGATGTGCGGTGGCTCAACATACAGGCGACGGCGTGGACACAGTTGCGGTTGCCTTGGTGTACCCAGCAGAGAGAAGTGGTCGATTGCTCGCGCAATCGGCTCTTTAGTCCAGCGCGGCCGCGCATCGCGCGACGACGTCGGCGATGGCGATGGTCTCACCCTTGCCGGCGTCGCGACGCGGCTTGAACTCCACCATGCCTTGATCGAACGCCTTGTCACCGATCGTCAGGCGCAGGGGCACGCCGATGATGTCCGCATCCTTGAACTTCACGCCCGCGCGTTCATCGCGGTCGTCGATCAGCACATCAAGGCCGCGCGAGGCCAACTCCGCGCCAAGGCGCGCCGCCAACTCCGCGTGCGGCACGTGATCCGGCTTCATCAGCGTGATGATGACGTGATATGGCGCGATCGCCGACGGCCATACGATGCCGTTCTCATCGTGGCTCATCTCCACGCACGCGGCCATCGTTCGGCTGACGCCGATGCCGTAGCACCCCATGATGATGCTGCGCTTCTGCTGCTTCTCATCAAGCACCGTGAAGCCCATCGCGTCGGAATACTTCGTGCCGAGTTTGAAGATGTGGCCGACCTCGATGCCGCGTCCGGTGACGAGCGCAGCGCCCGCGGCACGCGGTGACGGATCACCGGCGAGCGCGTTGCGGATGTCGCCGACCATGAGATAGTCATCGCCCCCGCGCAGCCCGCCCGTGGGGAAGCCGTCGGCGGCCTTGTGCGCGCCTGCGGCGAGGGGATCCTTGCCGAGATCGCGCTGCCAGTTGAAGTGCTTGACGTGATAATCCCGCCGGTCGCCGCCCGCAACCCAGAACATGGATTTGCCCTTCGCATCGTCGAAGCCGACGGCGGCGTCGCGATCCACAAGCAGCAGCACGCCTTTCTTCCCCACGGCGGCGCGCGGCGAGACGAAGCCAATCGCGAAACCCATCGCGGCGGCCTCCTTCGGATCAGCGAGAACAACCCTGCATCCGGCGATGTCGCGCACCTTGCCTTCGTTCACGTCGTGGTCGCCGCGCACCACCGCGATCACCCATTCCTGGCCGTACTTGTCGAGTTGCTCGGGAGTCGAATCAACCTTGAAGACGATGGTCTTGAGGATGTTCTGCGGCTTGACCTTGAGGAGTGCGGCGACGTCGTCGATGCCAGGGCAGTCGGGGGTGTGGACATCTTCGAGGGCGCCGGTGGGTTCGCCCACGAAGTAGCCGCGCGCGGGCGCGGGTCGCCCGCCGATTTCGCACTTCTCGACGTTGGCCGCGTATCCGCTGACGGGGCACTTGAGAATCGTGTCTTCGCCGCTGGCGCAGTTGACCATGAACTCGTGGCTTGCGGAGCCGCCGATGGGTCCGCTTTCGGCTTCGACGACGGTGAAGTCCAGGCCGCAGCGCGTGAAGATGCTGGTGTAGGCGCGGTGCATCGCGTCATAGGTCTCGTTGAGTCCGCCGGGCCCGTCGATTTCGGCGTGGAACGAATACGCATCCTTCATCAGGAACTCGCGGCAGCGGAGCAGTCCGGCGCGGGGTCTCGCTTCATCGCGGAACTTCGTCTGAATCTGATACAGGTTCAGGGGGAGTTGGCGGTAACTCGTCACCGCGCCCTTGAGCATGTCGGTGATGACCTCTTCGTGCGTGGGGGCCAGGGCGCAGATGCGATCGCGCCGATCGCGCACGCGAAAAAGATTGTCGCCATAGTCCACATCGCGCCCGGTCTGGGCCATCAGTTCGATCGGTTCAAGCGCGGGCATGAGCATCTCGCTCGCGCCGGCGGCGTTCATCTCTTCGCGAACAATCCGCGAGACCTTGCTCAGGGTTCGCAGTCCCAACGGGAGGTATTGATAGATGCCCGCGCCGACCTGTCGGACGAAGCCCGCGCGATGGAGCCAGATGTGGCTTGGCGTGTCGGCGTCGGTGGGGGCCTCGCGCGTCGTGGCGATGAGCGTCTGTCGCCAGCGGTGGATGTCCCCGCGCTCCGCTGCGCCGCAATGACGGCCTGTCGATGATTCGTTCATGGGCCGTGAGTCTATGCCGCGCCGCGGATCATCACGCCCCGTCACGAATCATCTCCACCGCCGACACCGGAACCCACGTCTCACGCCCCCCCACCCCATCGCCGAGGCGGAACTTGACCCAGCCTCGCCGCGTTTCGACCACGAATCCCTCGACCCCGGCCGTGAGCGATTGCTCGAACGATGGCGGATACACGCGGGCATCGGGGCCGTCGTGTCCGATGACTTCCGCGGCGATCACCACGGCGTCGTGCGCTCCGTGCGAGTTTGCGATATCCGCCGCGCCCGCGGCCACACATGCGCCCGCGGCGACAAAGCACCCCGCGATGCTCCACGTGGGCGCACGCCAACCCCCACGCGATACGCGACCGATGCGCGTCAGCACCAGGCCCCATGCGATCACCCACGCCGCGATGCCCACGGCCAGGGTTCCCTCGCGCGGCATGATGCGGACCAACGTCGCGGTCCATCCCCCCCCCTTCGCCCGCGTCGCCGCGGCGATGGCGACGCGCGAACGTGCCTGCGCAAGCCCGGCCGTGGAGCCGCGATGCCCAGGCTCCAACGCCAAGGCTCGTCGATACGCGATGATGGCTCGGCCCACGTCGTTCGCGAGCAGCGACGCATTGCCCGCATTGGTCAACAGGTCCGCCCCGCCGAGGCCGTGCTCGCTCCAGATCGCCCGGTACGCCGCCGCGGACTCTTCAAACTTCACGCGAGCCAGCGATTCGTTCTGGTCGAACATCGCCAGACCTTCGTCGAACGCGGCCTCCGCCGACGCGAGCAGTTCGAGCGGCGCTTCCTGCCCTCGCGCGATCGCACCAAGCAGCATCACGGCCATAACCGCCAGCCACGAGCGAATCACGCGACACCTCCGGCGCACTTCGAGAGTGCGCGAAGCAGCGAGATCGCGTCGGCCATGTTCACGTCCACAGGTGTGCCGCCGCCATACGTCCTCGACCCGGCTTGTTCGATGACTCGCGCCAGACCCTCCGCGACGTCGCGCGGGACTCGGCCCGCCAAGCCGCGAGCATCATGTCCCGTCACGGCATGGGGTTCGATGTCCAGGACCGCGCCGACGGCCTCGCGCATCGCCTGAGCGATCGTGCCGACGTCGCCGCGGCTCCGGCGCACGCGAGATTCGGAACGTCGAATCGCACGACGAACCATCCCCCCACGCGATGCACCCTGCCCCCTCGCCGCAATCGCCACAAGTCCCACGACCAGCGGCGGCACAATCGCCGACGCCGCCACGCCCCACCACGGCGCCCGCCGCAGCCACGCCGAACGATCTGCCAACACGCCCGGGCCATACACGTTGGCCATCAGTCCGCCCGGCCCGGGAGTCAGCGACTGCTGAGTCTCGCGCGAGGCCACGGCCTGGTCAAGTCGCACGGCATCCGCGGCCGTCACACGCCGCGTCGGCGCCACGCGCAGCGGAATCTCGCGAGTTCGCGCCACGCGATATTCACCCGCAGTCGTGTCAAAGTATGTCAGTTCCACGGGTGGAATGCGCGTCACGTCGTCGCGCTGTGCGCGGATCACGGTTGAGTAGGCTCGTTGGCGCAACTGCGAGGCCGGTTGTTCGCGCCACCCGTCGCTCGAGAGTTTGAAGTCCGGTGAGAACGTTGTGAGCCAGGACTCCCGCGGCGCGGCCGCGTCAGCCAGTGATTCCGGCCCGGTCACACGCAGCGTGAGCGTGATGGGGTCTCCGACGCGCACGTCGGTGGGTGATGCGCTGGCGTCGATGGCGTACTCGCCGACGAGGCCGGAGAAATTCGGCGGACGCCCCTCCATCGGCAGCGAACGGACTTGAATCATCACGGGTTTTGACGCGATGACCACGCGCTGGGCGCGTTCTCGTTCAAAGATGCCGCGATCAAAGACATCGCGCGGCGTCTGCACCGGTCGATCAAAAGCCAGATGCACGGGGCCGAACTGGAATTCGCCCGCCTCCGTCGGCACGAGCACAAGCGAGAACTCAAATGTGGTGAAGGAACGACCCTGCAGCGTCCCCATGCCCCACATGCCGACGGTCGACTGTCCGAGGAAGGTGAACTCGGCGAACTGCTTCGGGTCCGTGCCGGGCATGGTTCGCCGCGGGTCCGGCGCGGGGCGCAGTTCAACGCCGCGCATCGGTTCAAGCACCGTGAACGTCGGGCCGCGAAACTGCCCGCCGAGATACCACGTCAGCGTCAAGGTCACCGGTTCACCAACATACACCGCACGCCCGGGTTCGCTGACGTGCAGGGCATAGTCCGCGTTTGACGGCGGCGGTTCGGCCGAGATCCAGATCGCGCCCGTCGTGCGCTCCTCGGTTCCCGCGCGAACCGTGAAGCCGGGAATGCGATGCGTGCCTTCACGCAGCGGCGTGATCCGGAATCGATAGGTGCGCTCAATCTGTTCGGTGCGACGTCCGTTGAAGATCACGACGTTCTGACTCGACGATTCGTCGTAATACTCGCACAACAGGCCGTCCATCGCCGGCGGCTCTGGGCGATCGGGCGCGGCCGCGCCGGAGACGACGATGCGCAGGAGCGTGCTGTCGCCGAGATACACGCGATCCGCGAAGACGTCGGCCGTGACCGTGAGTCGATTGTCCTGGGCCGCCGCCATCGCCGCCATCGCGACGAGAAAGACGACTGCGACACGCGATGTGAAGAACGTGTTGGTCATCACCAGTCCCTCTCAACAGGCACGGGCTGCACGCGGTCGCCCGGGCGCATGCGCTGGCGTGCTTCGCGTTCGCGGCGTTCGCGTTCGAGCAGTTCTCGAAGCAGCCGCTGCTCCGGCGTCAGTTCCTGTTCACTTGCCTGATCGTTGTCGCTTTGTTCCTTCGGTTGCGATGGCTTGGTTTCGGGGGAGGGTTCGCCTTGCTTGCCTTCGTTGGGTTCGCCATCCTGCGGCTGTGATTGCCTGGACAGTTGCTCGGCGGCGCGGCGCAGCAATTCCGCGGCGAGCGACTGCTTCGGCTGCGCTTCGCGCGGGCGTTGCTCGCTGAGTTCCTGTTCCGCGTCGGCCTGTTCGCGGGTCGCACGCTCGACCTGCTCTCGCGGCGAGGGGGTTGGTGGCGAATCGGGTTCGCTTGTCTTCGGATGCGATTCGCGCATCTCCTCCAGCATCCTCTCGACTTCTTCGCGTAGCGCGCTTTGATCCTTCAGCAGGTCGTCCATCTGTTGCTGTTGTTGCTCGGGAGTCTGTTGCGCCGCGTCGCTCATCTGCTTCGCACGCTCGGCGAGTTTCTGCTGACGCTCGGCAAGATCCTGCAACTGATCGGCCTGCTGCTGCTGTTGCTGCCGCTGCTGCTCCTGCTGGGCTTGCGCCGCGGCCAGTTGCTCATCAATGCGTTTGATCGCGAGCCGCGCCAGTTCCGTGTTCCGCGCCGCACCATGATGCGAACGATCCGCAAGATACGCGGACTGAAACAGCACGGCCGCACGCACGAACCTCTCGCGGGCCTCGCGCGGCTGACTCTCGGCGAGGGTCAACCCGGCCGCAAACGCGGCGTGGCCGAGGTTGTATCTCGCGCGTGAGCGCAGCCGCTCATCGCTGGCGTGCTGGTCAACTTGCATCAGCAGCGCTTCGGCCTGTTCCCAATCGCCCGCCGCCGCGTATGCGCAGCCCGCGTTGAAGATCGCTTCGACCATTCGTGGCTGCGCGTCGGCCGCACCTTCAAACGCGCGAGCCGCCTCCACGGCCTTGCCCTCGCGCAGCAGCGCCCGGCCGCGCGACATCAGCGCCGCGGCGTCATCGCCCGCCCAAGCCGCGCTCGCCGCCGCCAGCGATGCGCCCAATGCAAGCATCCATCGAAACGCGCCGTTATGCGACATACGCACGCCTCCTTCCGCCGATCATCGCCTCAAGCATCAGCAGCACCAGCGCGACCGCGAGAGGAATCTGAAAGCCCTCTCGATACACCATCGCTTCGCGTGCTTCCACCTCGCTTTGTGCGGCCGTGGCGATCAAGTCACGATACACCGATTCGAGGTCGATCTCCCCATCAGCGACGTGAATATAGACGCCATTGTCGGAGGCAGAGGCGATCTCGGCCAGGCCGCGGGCGTCGAGTCGCGAGGTGACCGGTTCATTGCCGACTGTCGCACCGGGAACGATCGCGCCGGTGCTGTCGCTGCCGAGGCCCAGGGCAATGATGCGCACGCCGCGATCCCTCGCTCGCGAGGCCGCATCGACCGGAAAACTCTCATGATCTCCGCCATCGGTAATCAGGATGATGTCGCGCCCGCGAAGTTCTTCTTCGATGAAGACCTCATCGAGCGCCCTGCGAATCGCATCGCCGATGAGCGTGCCACCGCGCGACACGCTCGTCGGGCTGAGTTCATCGAGCGCGAGACGGAAGAAGCCATAATCCGTCGTGAGCGGGCACTTCACCACGCCCGCGCCCGCGAACGCGACGATCGCCACGCGATCACCATCGAGCGTACCGACGAGGTCCCGCACCCACAGTTTCGCCCGCTCCAGACGATTCGGCGAAAGGTCGGTCGCGAGCATGCTGCGCGATACGTCAAACACGAAGCAGATGTCGCGCCCGGTTGTCTTGGCTTCGATCGGCGTGGGGTCCCAACGCGGACGTGACAGCCCGACCACGATCGCGGCGAACGCAGCCACGATCATGGCCGCACGCCATGCGGGACGAGCGCTGCGCATCGCCGCGGCCGCGCGAGCCACGCCAACGAGCGAGGCCAGCGAGCGACGAGAGCGCCGGAGCGACCACCACAGCGCCGCCGCGAGCAGCGGCGCCATCCACATCGCGGCCAACCACTCCGGCGAAGCGAACGTCATCCAGGAACCCTCCGAATGAACATCACGCCGGCGAACACCTCGATCATCAGCGCGGCCGCGCCCGCGATGGCGAACGGCCAGAATCGCTCGCGATAGCGCACGAACGTCTGCGTTCGCACGGTGGTTCGCTCCAGACGATCGATCTCGGCGTAGATGTCGCGCAGGGCCTGAGCGTCATCCGCGGGCCAATAGCGACCGCCCGTCGTCTCGGCGATCTGTCGCAATGTGACCTCGTCGATCGCGGCGCCCATCGGGATTCGGCGTTCGCCGAACGGCGTTTGCACCACCGCAAAGTTTTCGCCCGCGCCGATGCCGATGACATACACCTTGATGCCCCACTCGGCCGCGAGCGCTGCGGCCGAGAGTGGGTCCACGCTTCCGGCGTTGTTCGAGCCGTCCGTGAGCAGGATGACGATCTTGCTGGCGATGGTTTGTTGCTCCGTACTCTCGCGTCGTGCGAGGTCTTCTTCGAGTTGGCGCAGTTTCGCAACGCCGAGGGTCAGTCCATCCCCGATGGCCGTCATGTTCTCGCTCGCATCGCGGGCGGCCGCAAGCGGGCGGACGAGTTGCAAGAGCGCCTCATGCGCATGCACGAGCGGGCATATGGTGTCCGCAAAGCGTGCGAACGCGACAAGGCCGATCAGGTCCCCCTCGCGACCGCGCAAACCGTCGCCATCGCCCTTGACAAACTGCTCAAGCACATGCTTGACGACATCGAGGCGAGCCATTGCACGGCCTTCAAAGGACATCGGCTCTTCCATGCTGCCCGAGCGATCCACGACCGTCATGATCGCGATGGCGTCGGCATCCGATCGCGAAGAGCCGATGTTCTCGCGAGGGCGGGCGATGGCCGTGACGAGCATCGCCAGCGCCACGGCCCGCAGCAGTACGGGCACGAATGCCAGGCGGATTCGCCACGTTCGTGGCATTCGCGCAGCGCGGGCGGCCGTGGGCAGGCCCACGCTCAGCCGTCGTGCGCGTCGCAGCATCAGCCACGCCGCGATCGGCACGACCAGCAGCAACGCAAGAGCCTCAGGATGCGCGAGCGTCATGTTCATGCCGCGCGAGCCTCCCCGGCACGGGCGGCGAACGTCGCGCTCGCCACGGCCATGTGGTCAACAGCGTCAAGGCACGCCTGCGCGAACTGCTGAGCAAACATCGCGTCCGCGTGTTCATTGCCGAACTGCACGCGCTCCACTCGCGGCGTGACGTTGGCCAGTCGCGCCCGAACCGCATCGTTCAACAGTCCCGCGGTCGCCAGATGCTGCACCAACTGCGCCAGCGTCATTGCTTCAGCGCCCGATGCGCCCTTGGCCGCGGCCGCGTCGCGAAGCGATTGAACGCAGACGTTCATCGCGTTCGCCGCATCGGCTGGTGTGGCGATGTCAGCCTCCAACACGCGCTGCAGCGTTCGCTTTGCACCTGCAATCGCATCGTCGCGGGGTACAGCGCGATGACGTCGTCGTTGCCAGAATACGACTCCCACGGCCGTGGCGACCACGACAACGCCCGCTGCGCCAGTCGCCCAAACCCAGGTGCGTGGGTTCGCTTCGGGTTCGACGATGTCCAGCCATGGGGCGAGTCCCGCTTCTGGCGGCTCAGCGCCGAGCGCGGTCGTGACGTCAATGGCAATCTCTGGCGCTTCGACAATCGTCGCATCGCCGCCGCTGCGCATCATCGCGAATGCCAGCGCGGGGATGTGATACTCGCCGGGGAGAAACGGCTCAAGCACGAGGTCTTGCTCGCGGCGCACACGGCCCGCGGCCTCGGCCGTGGTGCGCTGCGGCGAGGCTTCAACGACGGTGAACTCGCCGACGCTGTCGCCGATCAGCGGCAGTTCCACATGCCCCCCCCTTGGGCTGATCGCGACGAGTCGCATGTGAAGGCGATCGGCGGAACTCATGGTCACCCGATCGACTTCAACGTGAAACTCGGCGTCATCTCGGATCACGACGCGCGAGGCTCCGGCCGACGTCGCCGCATCTTCCGAACGCCAGCAGCCACCGAGCGCGGCGATGACGGCCAGAGCGGCGACACACGCACCATGCTTCAGCGGTGGACCCCATGTGGTCATGCGCGCCGCCCCCCCCTCGCGGTGAAGTATTGCACGATCTCGGGCATGAACGGACGACCCGTCGGCAGGACGATGCGATCGACGCGAGCCTTCGCGCACGCGCGGCGCACGAAAGCGTCTTCCTCACCTCCACCGCGTCGATACGCCTCGCGAGATGCGCCCGACGACAAATCAACCAGCCACGTCCGCCCCGTCTCGGGGTCTTCCAGCGTCACCAGACCCGCGGGGACCGCTTCGCGCTCGCGCGGATCGAGCATGTGCAGCGCCACAACCTCGTGACGACGCGCCAAAGTCCGCAGCGAACGCTCAAACCCGCTGTCCATGAAGTCCGTGATGAGGAACACCAGCGCCCGGCGCCTGAGCACTCGCCCGAGCGTGTCGAGCGCCGTGGCGATGGATGTCCCGCGGCCCGTCGGTCGTACGGACAACAAGTCTCGCATGATGCGCTGCGTGTGGCGTGAGCCCTTGCCCGGGCGGATGATCTTCTCAACCGTGTCGGTGAAGAGCATCAGTCCGGCGCGATCGCGGTTGAGCGCGGCCGTCATCGTCAGCGCCGCGGAGACCTCGACGATCAACTCGCGCTTGGTGCGCGATTGTGAGCCAAAGTCGCCAGACGCGCTGATGTCCGCCGCGACCATCACCGTCAGTTCGCGTTCTTCGATGAAGCGTTTGACGTGCGGACGGCCGGTGCGGGCCGTGACGTTCCAGTCGATCGTGCGCGTGTCATCGCCGGGTTGATACTCGCGGACTTCGGCGAATTCGATGCCGCGTCCCTTGAACGCGCTCAGATAGTGCCCGACGAACAGGTCCTCCACGCGCTTTCGCGTGCGGAACTCAAGCCGGCGAACATCAACTGCCAATGCGCCACGATCCATCCCCGCCCTCACGGCACAGGAACCACGCCCAGGATCTGCTCGATCAGGCGTTCGCTTGTCACTTCCTCCGCCTCGGCCTCGTAACTCACGATCACGCGATGCCGAAGCACATCCATCGCCACGGCCTTGACATCCGACGGCGACACATATCCGCGCCCGCGCAAGAATGCGTGCGCCTTGGCCGCGAGAATCATGTTGATCGACGCCCGCGGCGAGGCGCCGTACTCGATCAGCCGCTCGATGTCGAGTCCGACCTCCTTCGGCGTTCGCGTGGCGCGAACGAGGTCCACGACATATGAGCGAATCCTCGCATCGACGTGAATCGCATCGACGACCTTTCTGGCCGCGAGGATTTCATCCGTAGACACGACCGGTTCGACGGTTGTAACCGGCGCGGTCTGGGCCATGCGCTCGACGATCGCCCGCTCCTGATCGCGAGTCGGATACGACACGTTGAGTTTGAGCATGAAGCGATCGACCTGCGCCTCGGGCAGCGAATACGTTCCCTCGTGTTCGATGGGGTTCATCGTCGCCAGGACGAGAAACGGCGTCGGCAGGGCATACGTCTCATCGCCGATGGTGACTTGGCGTTCCTGCATCGCTTCGAGCAGGGCGCTTTGCACCTTCGGCGGCGCGCGATTGACCTCATCGGCGAGGACGAAGTTGGCGAAGATCGGTCCCTTGCGCGGCTGAAACGTCGCCTCGCGCGGGTTATAGATGAGCGTGCCGACGAGGTCCGCGGGCAACAAGTCAGGCGTGAACTGAATGCGCGAAAACTCCGCGCGGACGCCCCGAGCCAGCGCGCTGACGGTCAACGTCTTGGCCAGCCCCGGCACGCCTTCGATGAGGACATGTCCGCCCGTCAGCAGACCGATAACAAGCCCTTCAACCATGGCCTGCTGGCCGACGATGACGCGCTCCACGGCCTCGACGAGCGCGCGGAGACCCTGGCTCTGACGTTCGATCTCAGCCTCGGTTGCCTGCGTGATCGTGGACATGCACACGCCCTTCTTGGATGCGTGGCGGTGGCCGATCCGTCAGCCCGATGCGAAGTTGCCGCCCGAAGTTGCCGCTGGTTCAGTCAGCCAGGCGCGGGGGCTGCGGGGCTGCGCCCTGCTGCCCGCGGTTGAGTTGGATTTCGCCCGCGCGCTCTTCATACTGCCGCACGACCTGGCCCAAGGTAATCGCCAGACGCTTGGCGCCCTGCCAGTTCATGATGACGCGGCTGCCCACGGAGAACTGAAGCATCGGCTGATTGTCCTGTCCGGGGACGGGCAGGTTCATGCCGAAGTCCATGACGACTTCGTCGGCCGTCGTCGACGTGCGAATCGTGTTCGCGTATGTCGTACTCATCTTCGACTCATCGATGCGAAGTTGAATCTGCTGACCTTGTGCTTGCTGATCCGCCATGGAACGATCCCCTTCTGGGTGGTTGCGACGCTCTCGGCACGACTCGCCACGGCGAGTCACCCGGAGCGTCCTGGTTGCTGATGACTCCCTCGGGAGACCCTTAGCGGGTCTCACCCAAGACACTAGGCCCTGGACTCCCGGTGTCCACAGCGCGCTCGGCGCGCCGCGGGGTGGGGGGAGAGCATCATAGCCGTGATCCCGCGCCCGATGCATCGCGTCACGCAAAGTCCGGCACGCCCCTCCATTCGTTCGGCGTCGGCGGGGTGTTCCGCACCACATTGTCCGGCCCTGTCCCGCTCCCGCGCGTAGCATCACCGCAATGCAGACCGCGCGTTCAGAGCCTGACACCCGTGACGCCACGGGCGGATCCCTCGCCACGGCGGTCGAAGCCATCCTGCTCACGCTCGATCGGCCCATCAAGCCCGAACGCCTCGCCGAGGGCCTGAGCCTGACCGATGCCGACGGCCAAACGGCGAAGGATCGCGTGCTTGATGCCGTCGAATCCCTGAACAGGGTGTACGACGACACAGGCCGGGCGTTTCGCATTGAACTCCTCGCGGGCGGACTGCGGCTGATGACGCGAAGCGATGTGTCGGCCACGCTCGCCGCGTTTCATGGATCGCGCGCCACGACGAAACTCAGTCGCGCTGGAGTGGAGACGCTGGCCGTCATTGCCTATCGCCAGCCGATCACGCGGGCGCAACTCGAAGCGATTCGCGGCGTGTCATGCGGGGAGGTGCTGCGAACGCTGATCGAACGTCGGCTCGTGACGGTCAAGGGACGGGCGGAAGAGCTTGGTCGCCCGATGTTGTATGGCACGACGAAGGAATTTCTTGAAGTCTTTGGCCTTTCATCACTCCGCGATCTGCCCTCGCCGGAGGATCTGGCTCCCGCGCCAAGCGAATAGGTGCTTGTTGTGGTGTGGAAGAGGAGTGCTGAGTTTTGAGTTCTGAGTGCTGAGTTCTGAGTGCTGAGTTTTGAGTTCTGAGTTCTGAGTGCTGAGTTCTGAGTGTTTGAAGTGCTGCCCGCCCCACCCCAGACACTCCGCACTCCGCACCCAGCACTCAGCACTCAGCACTCAGCACTCAGCACCCCCACCCTCACACCCGATGATCGCCCTCCCACCCAATCCCACACAACCGCGCCCCACCCGAGCGCGTCGGCGCTACCACCTTTCCACGGCCGGGGCCATGTACGTCGGCGTGTGTGTGTTCCTGCTCATCGGCGCGGTCAACAGTCAGAACAACCTCCTGTTCGCGGCGCTGGGCCTTGGGCTTGCCGGGCTTGTCGTGTCGGGGCTGGTCAGCGGGTCTTCGCTTCTGGGTATCGAAATTCAGCGTCTGGACATCAGCGAGTCGGCGGTGGGACGGCCGATGACCATTCGCTACGCCGTGCGCAACACGAATCGTTTGATGCCCGCGTTTGGTCTGACGATCGAGGAACTCGGTCACTCCACGGGTGACGCGGATCATCGCGGCGCGGAGATGATCCGCGCGTTCGTCGGCCACGTCGGGCCGGGCCAGGGTGTGATGTGCGAGGCGGTCGCATGGCCGAGCGTTCGCGGCGAGTTTCGGCTCAATCGTGTTCGCACGTCCACAACTTTTCCGTTTGGGATCGCGAGAAAATCGGTGACGGTGTCGCTGCCGCAATCGGCGCTGGTGCTGCCGCTGTCGGGGCGTGTCAAGCCGGGCGTGGTGCGCGGGGGCGAGTCGCACGCGGTCGAGAACGTCAAACTTCACTCGCGCGTCGGCGCTGACGGCGAGGTGTTTGGCGTTCGCGAGTACATTCCAGGCGATGTGCCGCGTCACATCGCGTGGCGCGCCACGGCCCGTACCGGCCGACTCATCGTCACGCAGCGCGTCATGCCGCAGCCGGTGCGAGTGTGGGTTGCGCTTCGACTCTCGGGGCGCAGCGCGGATGCCCCGCGCGATGAGCAGGCGATCTGCATCGCGGCCTCGCTGATTCGCCGTGCTGCGCGTGAGGGCGTGGGTGTGGGTCTGGCCGCGCCCGGCGCGGGCATTTCACGCCCGCCGCGCACCGGCCGCTGGCACGCGATGCGTCTTCTCGCGGACCTCGCGCGGTTGACGCCGGCGACGGTCGAGTCAGCGCCGCTGCGACTTGGACCGCTCGTGGGTGCTTCGATCATCGCGGTTCATGCGGGCGCCGTGGATCGTGCGTGGGCGCCCGCCAACGCACGACACATGCACGCCGACGAAGTTCGATCCATCGTCACGCCCGATGAGTTTACGGCCTATCTCTCGTCCGACAGCCCGCGCCACGGCCGTCGCTTCGCCGCGCTGCGATCGCGCGCGGCACGCGCGATGGGCGCCACCAACCGAGAGCACGACGATTCATCGAACGGCGCCGCGACATCGCACGGCGAGTCCTCGCCCGCGGGCGAACACGCCGACACACCACGCCCCCCCCTTCGTCCCACCGCACCCACGCGAGGTCGGATGTCACTGTGAAACTTGACCGCGCCCATCCCACGGCCATCTTCATTGCGTCGATGCTCGCGGTGGCTGCGTTCTGCGTGGCGGAACAGGATGCGGCCGTGGCGGCGCTGGGTCTTGGCGGACTTCCGCTGGCCTGGTGGCTTCGTGCGAAGTGCATGCACTGGTTCGCCGATCCATCAGGAAGGGGTGGCGAAGCGCGCTGGGGGCCGATCGTCAGCGTCAGAACGCAAGTCGCGATTGTGATGAACGCCATCGCGCTGGCGGCCGTCGCGTACGCGTTTTATCTCGGCCTGCGCGAGGGCGTGCGTGTTGAGCACATCGCCACGCTGGTGGTGGTGTTGATCGTGCTCAAGGGTTTTGATCGCTTTACGGCTCGGGATTATGGACAGATCCTGGCGCTCGCGGTGTTCCTCGGGATCGCGGCGGTGCTGACGAGCGTGCGCTTTGAAGTGGGGTTGGTGATGGCGGCGTTTGTGCCGGCGCTGGCGTCGGCGGTGATGCTGCATCAGATTCGCGGGGCGCAGGAGTGGTCATCGCGCGGCCCGCGCGGATTGTCGGCATCGACCAAGCCGATGGTGGCCGGTCGCGGCGCAGCGCGACAGTTTCGCTGGCTCGTCGCGGTGAACGTGGTGGGGGCGCTGGCCGGCGCAACGGTCGTCTTTCTGCTGATCCCGCGTGGCATCGGCCAGAACGCGTTCGGCGACTGGGGTTCAGCCCCCAGCGGAAGCCAGACCCGATTCACGCCCAACGTCGAACTCGGACGCGGCGGATTCATCTCCACCTCGCCCACCGTCGTGATGCACGTTGAGATCTCCGACGGCCAGCACCGGCTCGGCGGAACCAACCGCGTGTATTACCTCAGGGGCAACATCCTCGATCATTACAATTCTCGAGGACGCCGATGGGAACGCGGCGCGGACGATCGTCAGGTCAATGTCGGCCGCGCAACGGCGCATGCCGGCGAGCGACTTCCCCTGGGGTCAGAGTCAACGACGCCCTTGATTCAGCGAATTACGATCCTCAACGCGGATACCGACGAACAGTTTCTGTTTCACGCCCTCACACCATCAACCCTTGAGATGGATCGCGAGATCGAAGTACGGCTGGACTATGACACGGGGCGCATCGCGGTTCGTCGCGTGCGCGGCGAACTTCGCTACACCGTGCGATCCAGCGAGGTCGAGCGTCCTCACGGACCGCCGACGTATGCCTCTTTCGATTCCGAGCCCATCCGCGAACTCGCCCGGCGCGTCGTCAGCGATGCCAACGTGAGTCTCACGGCCATCGCGGATGATCCCGCAGCCTGCGCCGCGGCCGCTCGGGCGTTGGAGTCGTACCTGCGCAGCAACTACATGTACACGCTGGACATCCTCGCGGCGCCGACGGATGTCGATCCCATCGATTGGTTCCTGTTCGAGGCGAGGCAGGGCCACTGCGAATATTTCGCGTCCGCGCTGGCCGCGATGTGCCGCAGCGTCGGCATCAATGCCCGCGTCGTCGCGGGGTACGTCGCGGCCGAGTGGAACGAGAACTCCCGCCACTACGTCGTGCGCGAAAGCAACGCGCACGCCTGGGTCGAAGCGGAACACGGTGCCGGCAGTTGGCGCACCTATGACGCGACGCCGCCGAGTGATCTTGAGCGGCAGCATCGCCCGACGGGCGGGCTGTTCAGTTGGTTCCGACGCGCCTTTGACGCGATGTCGTACACATGGAATTCGTCGATCATCTCATTTGATTCCGGTACGCGAGAGCGCCTTCGCCTCTCGGATCGCGGCGCGCGCGGCGACTGGTTCACGCAGCTCGTGGCGATCATCGACAAAGTTCGCTTCGGCGGTGGGCAGATCGTGATGCGGGCGATCATCGTCGGGCTGGGCGTGTTCGCGGTCGTTGCGGCCTCGGCGTTTCTTATGAGGTTCCTGGTGAACCGGCTGTTGGTGCGGCATGGGCGTTCGCGGGGCGCAAAGTCCGCTACGAAGGGCGCAAACGCCGCAGTCTGGGCCGTGCCCGCCGGGTTCTATGAGCGAATGCTGCGCATCGTGGCGCTGCGCGGAGCGGCGAAGCCTGCGTGGCAGCCGCCGATTGCGCACGCGCGAGTGATCGAAACAAGCGATCCGAGCCTTGCGCACGCCCTGGCGCGCATTGCCGACTTGTTTTATCAGGCTCGCTTCGGCGCCCGCGCCCTGACACCTGAAGAGGTGGCCGAGGCCGAACGCCTCATCGAAACCTCGCGCGTTCAATCCGAAAATGGCGTAAGGAACAGTCCCCATGCATGATTCTCAAGGCCGGGTGCTGAAGGTCCGATCTCCGCTACCACGCCACTTCATCTCAACCCCAACCCAGCACTCAGCACCCAGCACTCAGCACCCAGCACTCACCTCCCCCCCAGCGAGCAGACCCGTGCCGGCCAGTCGTTCCAGAAATATCCGTTGGCGAGACTGCCTTCAGCAGGTCATGGACCGCAATGGCGGCCTTGAGATCGCGCTGGCACAGTCCCTCGGCAGCGGTTCGCCCTCGGACATCGCGGGCAGCAGCCTGATCTGGCGCGTGCGCATCTTGAGCATCACCGATTTTGAAATTCAGGTCGAATGTCCGTCGGCCATGGGTCGCGCTATCGATATCGTCGAGGGCACGCTGCTCGTCGCGGCCATGACCATCGGGCAGAACCGCTGGATGTTCCATACGTCCGCGCTGGGCACCAGGCCGCGAACACGCCCCAATGAACCCGGCGTGCTGCGCCTGTCCGCGCCCAGCGGCGTCGAACGGTGTCAACGCCGAAACTTCTACCGTATCTCAACGACGGAACTCACAGTGCCTCATGTCGAATGCTGCCCCGTACTCGATCCCGCGTCGGTGGCAGCCGCGGAAGTGGCGAATCGTGCGGCCGCACGCGATGGCGGACGCTCGCTCGCGCGTGCGGACACTGAACTGATCTCGCAGCCGGAAGTCGGCCCGACGTTCAGCGCGAGACTGGTCAACGTCGGCGGCGGCGGGGCGGGTCTGCTCGTTGATCGCGGGGAGTCATCATCGCTGGATCGTTCGAAACTGCTGTGGCTTCGCGTGGATCTACGCCCGCACATCGCCACGCCCCTGGGCATGGCCGCGCGCGTCGTGCATACACACCTCGACAGCGCGGGCAACATCTACGCCGGCGTGGCGTTTGAGTTTGGCAGCAACACGGCCCACCGCGACTTCGTGGTTGAACAGATCTGCGAATACGCCGCCCGCGTGCAGTCCTTGCAAGAGCATCGACTGCGCAAGGCGGGGTGAGTCTGTGTTGAGTCGCTAGTTGGGGCGGAAGAGTTCGAACCCAAAGCGGCGCAAGTAGGCGTAAAACCCAACGACGCTCAGGTACTCGGTGATCGTGGCGGTCTTGTCCGCGTCCAAGGGTTCGATCGCGAGCACGACATCCTTCAGGGCCAGCCCAGCGATGTTCGCGGCGGGCAAGTCGGCCTGGATCTGCTCGCGAAGCGGGATGCGGCTGAGAGCCTCGTAAACCTGGGGAGCGCGGTCGCGCCAGAATCGCGAAATCTTGTCGGCACGCACTCCGCCACGCCGGATGAGGTAGTTGGCTTGGTAAAGGAGAACATCGCGATTGTCAAAGGCATGTTCGGGCCGCTCTCGCAGTCTCTCAACGTATGACTCCAGGCCGGCGATCTGCGACATCGCGTAGATTGCGCTCATGACTCTCATGGGGGGTTCGCTCGTGTCGCGGGTTCGGTACAGCCGCACGATTCCACTCGCATCGCGCCGAATACTGGCAACCTTGAATGCGGCCCGCGCGGTTGCGCGAGGATCGGTCCACGCGTCGTGCATCGAAGGCAGTTCTTCGATGCAATCGCGAAGATCCAGTAACCACGCGCTCATTTCGTTCGTCCACGCCAAGAGCAGCAAAGACTGCGTGGACCACACGCGAAGACACAAGCGTGTGAACGCGGTCACAGTGCGCCGATGTCGACACACTTCCGTGGTTTCTGGCGAATCATGAACAGCAACTTGAGTCAGCATTGACTTGGCCTCCTGCTTCCGGAACTGGAAGCGAAACCCCCACTGAGCCAGATTACCGGAAGCAAGACTGACTGTCAATAGGAATCATGTCAAAGATATGCTGTACTGCACTAGAATAGGTACTATCCCTATGCCAAAGAAAGCACTAGAATCGTGAGGAACTATGGCGATGGCACTTGCAAACGCTCGGATGCCCGGTTACTGTGGCAGCGGTAGAGGAGCTTTGCCGACGTCTGAGCTGCTCCGCACAACGGTCTGCATGGTCAGTGTGCGAAGTCGCTTAACGCTAAGGTAGAGCAGAAGTCGGGTGATTCAGAATGGAGTGATTCCAAGAACGGGCGCCTTTTGATTGATAAAGCGCTTGCGCGGTGTCTTTCTATCCAGAACCAGTCGTTCTCTACCCGAATCGAGAGCGACGAGTACGAGTCCAGATGCGTTTCGGAGTCGTCAGAGGAGTCCGACTTCTACGGGAGAGAGAGAGATGGATCGTCGAAGCAGGGATGCTCGAACGGTCCAATGGAGAGGAACACAGGTCATGCCGATCACCACATTCAAGTTTGACGAGAAAACGGAAGCGAGAATCGAGGCGATCAAAGCCGCGTATCCCGGTTCGTCGAAGAGCGACGTGCTTCGACTGGCGATTCAAGTCTTGGAGATGGCTCGTCAGGGACAAGCGTCAAATGCCTACGACTTGGCGTTTGTTGACAAGGAAGTCGATGCACCGGGGGTTCGTCGGTATCTGTTGCCGCTAGATACCGACGATGTGCCGCCCGCCCCACGCTCAAGAGCGCGAAAGTCGCAGGCAAAGGGGGAGTGATTCTGAGTCCAACGTCGAGGCTGCGGGTGTGAGCTTCCTCACGCACTTTGAAGGTGTGGAGCGCAGGTTGTATGGGGGTCGCCGCACCGTGTCATGTATTGCACGCCCACGGCTAACCTTGCCCCGCGACGCGATCCACTTCATCCAGCGTCGTCGCGCCTTCGCCGACCAGTCGCCAGCCGGATTGCGCGAGCGTGGTGAACATGCCGGCTTCGATGACTTTCTTCATCGCCTGGATGCTGGGGTCGCGCAGGATCACGTCGCGAAGTTCATCATTGACATCGAGCAGTTCAAAGATCGCCTGCCGTCCGCGATAGCCGGTGCGCAGGCACTTCGGGCAGCCCGTGGCCGTGTACATCGTGTTTTTGCCGCCGAGGAACCGGCCCAGGCGCGTGGCGTCGCCGGGTGAGACGGACACCTTGCGCTTGCACGCATCACACAACGTCCGCACCAGCCGCTGCGCCAGCACAAGGTCCAGCGAGTTCGCCACGAGATACGGCTCAACCTTGAGGTCAAGCAGGCGAAACACGGCCGCGATCGAGTCCTTCGCGTGAACGGTTGAAAAGACGACGTGCCCGGTCATGGCGGCCTGCATGGCCGTGCGCGCGGTTTCATCATCGCGAATCTCGCCGACGAGGATGACGTCGGGATCCTGTCGCAGGACCGAGCGCAGCATGGATCCGAACGAGTTGCCCTTGCGTTCATCGATGGGAATCTGCGTGACGCCCTGGATCTGATACTCGACGGGGTCTTCGATGGTGACGACGTTGCGGGCCTCGCGGTCGATCTCGCGCAGGGCGTTATACAGCGTCGTGGTCTTGCCCGAGCCGGTGGGGCCGCAGACCAGCAGCAACCCGTGATCCTGCTCACACACGACGCGCACGCGCTTGTGCATGTACGGCGGCAGGCCGAGTTCATCAAGCGAATGCGGCACGCCGACTTGATCGAGCACGCGCACGACGAGTTTCTGCCCGAAGACGCTCGGCGTGAACGAACAGCGAAACTCGACGCGGCGATCGGGGAGTTTGGCGGAAAAGTGCCCATCGAGCACGGCGTCGCGCCCGGCCGTCTTCATCTGACACGCGGTCTTGATGATGCCCTGAGCGAGCGTGCCGACCTGTGGGGGCATCTCGACGACGGGGACCATCTGCCCATCGACGCGCATGCGCACGTTGAACTCTTCGCGCTTGGGTTCCATGTGGATGTCGGTGGCGCGGGCCTTGAACGCCACTTGCAACAGCAGCCGCAGCGCCCGCTGGCCATCGGCCTCGCCTTCGAGCGCGGAAGAATCCTGCCCGGCCGCGTCGATCACGCCGATGGCGATCTCGCCCTGACCCTTGGGCGGCAGTTCCATCAGCACATCGCGCAGGTCCTTGACCCAGCGCGATTCCCCGACGGCATCCTTGACGGCCGCGCGCCTGGTTCCTTCGGGTGGCGCTTCTTCGGCGATTACGGCCCACTCGTGCCCGCCGATGCGGATGACATCGCCGGCTTCGAGGAACGCCTCGGCAAGGAGTTTCTCGCCGTTGACCTTGGTGCCGTTGGCCGAGCCGAGGTCGAGAATGGTGAAACGGCCGTGGCCGTCGGGCTTGATCGCGGCGTGATATCGGCTGGCGCGTTCATCCTTGAGTCGAATGACGTTGTCGGGGTGACGGCCAATGGTGACCGGCTCATCGCGCAGGGTGATCGACTTTCCCTGCCAGCCCTTGGGCTTGAGCACCAACGTCGGTAAGGCTGTACGCATGACTCCCTTTCAACCACCCAAACCCGGCCGAGGCTGCACCGGCCGCAGGGGATAGTTTACGGGGGGTCAGGGGTCGGGGGGAGTTGAGCGCGAAGGGGCGAAGGGGATGAAGTCCGCGAAGCACAAGGGTGGGGTCACGCCTCACGCGAGATGAGTCATAGGCGCAACTTACACAGCCCCCCTGCGCGTGCGTCCCACCGCGATCAGGCCCGCCAGTGCGATCAGCGTGCCCGCGCCCGGCGAGGGAATCAGTTCCGCCGTCGCCGACAGAATGTTCACGCGCACGCCCGTTGGCCCCGTCGGGATCAGGAGCGTCTGTTCGTTGGTCACGGTGAACGTCAGCGAGTTGAGTCCGGGCAGGAACGCCGCGCCCAGGCCGGGCGTGGCCGAGCCGAAGGCGATCGAGGTGAACGCGCTCCACGAGCCAGGCCCCGGCCCTGTGCCCGAACCGGGCACAAGCGTGCCGTTGATCGCGATCACACCATCGATGACGGTGTTGTCATCGGCCATCCAGTCGAGCGAAATCGCGACGGTGCTGTGATCCAGGCCCGTCAGGTCAAAGATCGTTTCATACACATACGTCCCGCCCGGGTGAAACGTGCTCGGCCCCGAGCCAAGCCCATCGGGATTGATCCACTGCGATGACGCATCGTTGGCCAGCCATGCCGCGGGCATCGCCGGCCCGACCACCGTCGCGGGCACGAAGATCGGAAACGTGGGAGGCGCGAAGATCAGCGCATAGTTTCCATCCGGCGCTCCGGCCGGGGCGAGCACGCCACCCCCAGGGACCATGCCCGTGCTGTACAGGTCGATGGGCACGGGCTGGGCCGAGGCACCCCCGGCCGTGGCGAGAAGCCCGGCGATCATCACACAACGTCGCATTGCACACACCATCGTATGTCCTTTCACGATCGAACAGCCGTGTCGGATGCCCACGAGCGGGCATCGCCAGGGGTGTCAACGCAAGGCACACGCGGCGGTCACGCAAGGCCGTGGAGAAGGAGTTCATCGCGAAGGCGCGAAGGGGGGCGAAGGTCACGAAGAAGAGGGTTGGGGAAGCGTGAGTGGAAAAGGCAGAATGGGAGGCAGACGTGAGAGGGAAGCAATGGGGAAAGAGGTGGGGGCGTGCCCCGACAATCCGCTTCGGATTGTCGGGCGTCACGCCCCGTGCTCAATCGGCGGATGCCGCGCATGAAGCGGATCGCGGTGATACAATATCCCCATGATCCTCATCCTCCGATGGATCTGGTTCTTCGCCTTCTTGGCGATCTTCTCGGCCGTGGTCGGCATGCTGCTGAACACGCTGTTCGGATGGCAGCAGCCATGGTGGGCCGTCGGCGCTGCTGGTTTGGCGGGCCTCATCGGCGGCAACGCGTTGCAATATGCCGAGGATCGCGGCTGGATTCGCGGAGTCTTCTGGGATCGCTCCAAGTTTGAGGCTCGCGAAAGAGAACTCGCCGAAGACCGCGAGCGAATCCTGGCCGAAGCGAAGCGGCAACTTCACCGTGAGTGACTTCCGCAGCCCCCGCAATGATCCACCGCGTGGCCTCGTTGAACCGTGGTCTCGGCACGCGAGTTATTCGGCCATGCGCAAACCTTGTCAGAGCCATGCGCGCGGGTTGATCGGCCATGCGAGATCTTCTCGAAGCCGGGCGCGAGGGCTTGCGCGCAGCCACGGCGAGGCGGAGGTTCAAAGGTTATCGCAGGCGCTCGCCCGGGGGCCGGTTTGTGCGGCCTGGGAGGAGTCTGAGGGGCCTGCGGGGGAGTTGGCGTGCCCGTGGAGTGGAGGTCGATGGGCATCGGAATCAATTCCGGGGCCTCTGGAACTGTTTCGTGGTCCACTGGAATTGTTTCCGTGCCCTCTGAAACAGTTTCTGTGCCCTCAGAAATTGTTCTGATGCCCTCTGAAACAGTTTCGTCGTCCACTGGAATTGTTTCTGTGCCCTCTGGAATTGTTCTGATGCCCTCTTAAACAGTTTCGTGGTCCACTGAAACAGTTTCTGTGCCCTCTGAAACTCCTTCCCGGGCCGCGGGAATGGTTGCCGTGTCCCGTGGAACTCATGCAACGCCCGCTAAAATCGTGCGCAGCGCTGGCGGGATGGTGGCGGCCCGCGATGGGACCATCCCCTCCCGCGCTGGGGGCCTTGGCTTGAGCGCTGGGTGTCACGGCTGGAGCGCAGGTTCTGCCATGCGGTGGTGCAGGGGCATGGCCATGGTCACGCCCTGAGCCGGACCATGGCGCCCAGCGCAACGCGTGACCCTCGTCCTTGTCCGCGCTTCCCCGCGCACTGCCCACGCTCCCCCCATCAACACCCCGCGCAACCTCCGCGCACCCCCCACACCCGCGTCCTCCGCGGTGAACCCTCCCCCCCCCTCTGTGCCTCGGTGGTGAACCTTCCCCCCCCCGCGCGGAGGCCCGACAATCGAAGCGATTGTCGGGGCACGGGCAGGACGCTGGATGGACACTCGCTGGCGCTTCGTGCTCTGATCGTGCGATTCGGGCATCCTCGCTACGATCCCCGCCATGATCGACCTCAAACTCCTCCGCGAAGACCCCGGCCGCTTCCGTGAGGGCGCACGCCTCAAGGGCATTCCCGCCGACATCGACCGCCTCGTGCATCTCGATGCCCAGCGGCGGTCAGCGCAGACGGCCATTCAGGATCTGCGCGCGGAACAGGGACGGATCGAAAAGGAACTCGGCCCGCAGATGGGCAGACTTGCCGGGCAGATCAAAAAGGCGTCGGAGGCCGAGCGCCCCGCGCTGGCTGCGCAACTCGATGAACTCAAGGCCAAACCGGCCGCGCTCAAGGCGAAGATTCAATCGCGCGAGGCGGACCTGGCCGCGCTGGAGCCTGAGTTCACAGCGCTGCTGCTGCAGGTTCCGCTGCCGCCGGATGCCGATGTCCCCGTGGGGGCGGGCAGCGATGACAACGTGGAGATTCGCCGATGGTCGCCCGTGGGGGGGTCGGTGGGGGGGCGAGCGTTCGATTCGTCAAAGACGTTTGACTCGCAGCGCGGGTTTCGTCCCAGGACGCACATCGAACTCGTGCGTGACCTTGGCTTGTGTGACTTTGAACGCGGTGTGAAACTCGCCGGGACGCGGAGTTACATCCTCACGGGCGATGGGATGCGGCTGCACCTGGCCGTGCAGCGCTACGCGATGGACTTCATGGTCGAGCGGCACGGGTTTGAGGCTCGGAGCGTGCCGGTGCTCGTGCGTGAAGAGGCGATGGTGGGCACGGGCTTCTTCCCGGCCGGGCGCGAACAGGCGTATCACGTTGAAGAGACCTCGCGCGGGGGGGGGTATGACCTGTTCCTCACGGGCACGGGCGAGGTGGGGCTGATGGGCCTGCACGCGGATGAGATTCTCGACGAGGCTGCGCTGCCGCGGCGGTATGTCACCGTCAGCACCTGCTTTCGCCGCGAGGCGGGGGCGGCGGGGAAGGACACGGCCGGGTTGTACCGCATTCATCAGTTCGACAAGGTTGAACAGGTGGTGATCTGCCGCGCGGATGAGGCCGAGAGCCGGGCGTGGCACGCGAAGATGATCGGGTACGTTGAAGAACTGTTGCAGTCGCTGGAACTTCCCTATCGCCTCTTGCAGTGCTGCACGGGGGACCTCGGCCCGAAGAACGCGGACATGGTGGACATCGAGTGCTGGATGCCCGGCCGTGGTGAGGTGGACAAGCAGGGCACGCCGATGGGGGCGTATGGTGAGACGCACTCGGCGAGTCGGTTGTATGACTATCAGTGCAGGCGATTGAACATGCGGTATCGCGCCGGCGGCGCGGCCGGCAAGGGCGAGACCGTGTTCTGTCATTCGCTCAACAACACGGTGCTGGCTTCGCCGCGGATCCTGATCCCGATCCTGGAGATGTATCAGAACGCGGATGGGAGCGTGACGATTCCTGCGGTCCTCAGGCCGTATATGGGGGGCAAGGAACGCATCGGCTGAACATGCACCCATGAGTCTCGTGGGTTCAATGGGACTCAGGTGGGATGACGGCGACTTGAAGGCGCATACGATCCCGCCCAACCTTCACGAGGGGAATGAGTCATGGCCAAGAAAACCATCCAGAGCGTCGATGTCACCGGCAAGCGAGTCCTGATCCGCGTTGACTTCAACGTGCCGATCAGTGGCGGCCGGATCACCAACGACCAGCGCATCCGCGCTGCGCTGCCCACGATTCAATCCGTGGTCAGTCGCGGCGGCCGGGTGATCCTGATGTCGCACCTCGGACGGCCGGAGGGCACGGGGTATGAGTCATCGGAATCGCTCAAGCCCGTGGCCGAGGCGCTGGGCGTGC
>CAZTPJ010000027.1:0-12760 GCA_964614515.1 uncultured Phycisphaeraceae bacterium
CCCGGCCGAACACTTGGCGACCACGCCTTCGGGGGGAAGAACCTGCCACGGTGGGGCAGGCCACCCCGGAACTCGCCACGGAGTGGCGAGGTACCTGACAATCGATTGCTTGCGCAATCGGCTCTTTGCGACAAAGCGAAACGTGATCTCAGGTCATCACGGCCGCGAAACTCGACACCATGCCCATGCCTTCCTGATCCATTGCGGCGGCGTAGTTGAGAATTCGCACGTCGCTCGGCTCGGTGATGAGCATGGCCGCGACGAGGTTGCCCGTGCTGCACCATCGCGTGGGGTTCTGCTGCCAGGCCATTGACGCGACGAGTTCCTCGGGCTTGCGCTGTTGGAACAAGTCGAGCATCTCCTGATCGTGCTTGAAGACGCGCTCGCGCCCGGCCTCAGCCTCGGGCGTATCTCCCGCGAGCGGATGTTGATCGCCAAACGCGGGTCCAACGTGGCTCAAGTCCGCCGACGCGATCACCAGCGTCTTGCCCGGCAGGTTCGGCAGAATCTCCTTCATCGCCTTGACGAACGGATCGAGCGCGATGCCCTTGCCGTCATAACTCTCGCCGTTGTTGACGGATGGATCGTGCACGAGCGCGGCGAAGATCCTGCAGTGTTTCCCGCTCATGTCCGCGCCCAGGCAGTGCTGCACCCACGCGACCTGCATCTCGATCGAATGCTCTCGTTCGTGGTCATAGCGATGTTCAAAGAGCGCCTCGCCGAGTTTCGCGCGGAGTTGATGCACGATGTCCGTGTCCGCATCGCTCACGCCAAAGGGCGTTTCATATCCCTTGTCGCACGCGACCACGCCGGTGCCATGGCCGAAGTGATTCGTCCCGAGGATCACCACGCGATCCGGACGATCCACCACGCGCATGCGCCCCCACACCGCGCCGTAGTTCATCCACCCGCGCGGAAAGTCAATGTGCGGCGCCACGATCGCCTTGGGAAGCGAATCAAAACTCGGATCCTGCGCATCCTTGAGCGCTTCGGACATCCATTCATCCATCACTTCGCGAAGGCGTTTCACCCCCGTCTCGGCCTTGAGTTCCTCCGTGGCATCTTCGCCGAGGGCCTGCTGCGCCAGCGCATCGGCCATCGCGGCCGTGGATGCCGGCGGAAGAATCGGCAGACTGTCAAAGTCCGACTTGATCTTCGACCACATGGCGTCAAACGTCGGCCCTTGCAGGAGTCCGGCCGAGTCCAGTTGCGCCACGATGCCTTCGAGCGCATCGCGCGTCAGGCCGTGGCCGACTTCCGACACGATCTGATCCAGCCCGCGCGAGCCATCCATCTTCGGCAGGACATATTGCACGGCCGGGGCCATGAACACGACGCGATCCGAGATCTGCCGCGCATCGGCGAGTCCCAGCACGACCTGCTCGCCCGCCTTGGCGGGAAACCCGCGAACGGGTCGCAGATGCGGGCGCTGCATATGGGCCGCGGCGGGGTCAAACTTCGGCTGCTCGGGCGTGGGCTGTTGCGTCATGGGTGAATCGTAAACCTCGCGAGGGAGGCCCGCCACCCGATGATCGCAAATGCTCGGCGTGCCACCGACCGCGCTTCGCGGTCGGTGCGTTGGGGCGTTGGTTGGAGCACATCGCGCGAGGTACGCACACGCACCGACTTCCTCCGAAGACTCCGCAAGTCGATGGCACAGCGCATGTGGCACATTGAGCATCGCTCACAGCGCCACGGCCAGACTCGCCGCGAGGGCCGCGTTCGCTTCCACCAGCGCGATGTTCGCCGCCAGCGTCGCGCCCGCAGAGAGTTCATGCAACTGCCCGAGCACAAACGGCGTAACGCCTCGGCCAGCGACTCCCGCGCCAGCTGCGCGCCGCATCGCCTCATTCATCCACATGTGCATCGCCTGCGGCGCGATTTCGTGCTTCGCCGGCACGGGCTGGGCGATGACGATGCCGCGACTGGTCCGCGCGAGTTCCGCCCGCACGAACGCCGCGAGATCCTCCGACGCATCGAACCGCGCATCCACATCGCACCCGCCATCACGCAGATAAAACGCCGGAAACCGATCCGTCCCAAACCCCACCACAGGCACGCCGAGCGTCTCGAGCAACTCGCGCGTCGAGACGACATCAAGCAAGGACTTGACGCCGCTGCACACCACGGCCACGGGATGCCGGGCGATCGCCGCCAGGTCCGCGCTGATGTCCACGCTCGTCGCCAGGCCGTGGTGAACGCCGCCGATGCCGCCGGTGGCGATGATGCGCACGCCCGCCTTGGCCGCGAGTTCCACCGTCGCGCTGACCGTCGTCGCGCCGTGCATCCCGCGATGCATCACCACGCCGAGGTTCGATGTGCTCACCTTTTCAACCGATGCGGCCGCCAGCAGAGCGCCGAGTTCGTCATCGGTCATGCCGACGATCGGCTGCCCGGCGAGGATGCCGATCACGGCCGCGCTCGCGCCGCGCTCCGCGATGATCCGCGACAGGCCCGAGGCCAGCGACGCTGACTCGCCGCGCGGCAGCCCGTGGGCCAGCAGCGTCGTTTCAAGGCCGACGCTTCGCGGGCCGGACCGCCGAATCAGTTGCACCATGGCGACACCTCCGATATGGGAAACACGATACGCTATGAGCGTCGGGGAAGCGGCCGGATCCGCGAACCTCGGCCGTGCGGATCGCTCGCCATGACCACCATCGCCATCGTGCTTGGCTCGCTCGTTCTGTACCTCGTGGCGTATCACACCTATGGGCGGTATCTCGCGCGGCGAATCTTCAAGATCGACCCCGATCGCACGCCCCCGTCGGTGGAATGCAACGATGGCGTGGACTTCGTGCCCAGCCATCGCGACCTGGTCTTTGGGCATCACTTCACATCCATCGCGGGGACCGGCCCCATCGTCGGCCCGGCCATCGCCGTCATCTGGGGGTGGGTTCCCGCGCTGATCTGGGTGCTGGTGGGTTCGATCCTGATGGGCGCGGTGCATGACTTCGGGTCGCTGATGGTCTCGCTGCGACATCGCGGGCGGACGATCGCCGACATCGCCGGCGATGTGGTCAACGCCCGCGTGCGATTGCTGTTCATGATCGTCGTGCTGATGGGTTTGTGGATCGTACTGGCGATCTTCGGGCTGGTGATCGCGAACATCTTCCGGGCGTATCCGTCGTCGGTGTGGCCGTCGTTCCTGCAGATTCCCATCGCGATCGGGCTTGGGGTGTATGTGCGTCGCGGCGGGAGTCTGCTGATCGGGTCGATCGTGGCGGTGATGCTGATGTATGCGACGATTGCGCTGTCGGCAGCGCTGCCCGGGTGGCTCGCGCCGGGCGAGGGTGAGGCGACTTCGACGCTCGCGCTGATCGCACAGGGCGGCCTGCCCGAGTCGCTGACAAGTTTCATCTCCGCCAACGCGTTCTGGACGCTCATCCTGCTGGCGTATGTGTTCATCGCGTCGGTGCTGCCGGTACAGACGCTGCTTCAGCCGCGCGATTACATAAATGCCCTGCAACTCATGCTGGCGATGGGCTTGCTCGTCGTCGGCGTCGTCGTGGCGCACCCGCAGATGGCGGGGTATACGGCGAATCTGACCCCGGCCGGCGCGCCGCCGATGATGCCCTTCCTCTTCATCACCATCGCGTGCGGGGCGATCAGCGGGTTTCACTGCCTCGTCGCGTCCGGCTGCGCGAGTCGGCAACTTCGTTCCGAAGCCGATGCGCAGTATGTCGGTTATGGCGCGATGCTCACCGAAGGCTTTCTCGCCGTGCTGGTCATCATCGCGTGCGTGGCGGGGTTTGCGATGGCCGGACCGGCCGACGACATCGTCGGCGCGGACGCCTGGCGCGCCTATTACGCCGAGTGGTCCGGTGAGAAGTCACTTGCGTTCAACCTCGTGCCCGTGGTCAACGGCTCGGCCAACATGATCGAACAGGTTGGCATTCCGGGGACGAACCTCTTCGTGCCCCACGCCTTTGCGATGGCGATGATGGGCGTCTTCATCGCGTCCTTCGCCGCGACGACGCTCGATTCCGCCACGCGGCTTCAGCGCTATGTCATCGCGGAACTCGGCCGGGCCGTGCGACTGCCCGCGCTGACCAATCGCTACGTCGGCACGACCCTGGCCGTGGTCACGGCCGGGGGACTCGCACTCAGCGACGCCTTCACGCGAAACGCCGCGACGGGCGAACTCAACGGCCTGGCGAACGCGGGACGCGGCGGACTCATGCTCTGGCCACTCTTTGGCGCGACCAACCAACTCCTCGGCGGACTCGCGCTGCTGGTCATCACCATCTGGCTCGTGCGACGGCGCACGCCCGCGTGGGTGACGGCCATCCCCATGGTCTTCATGCTCGTGATGACCGGATGGGCGATTTTCTCGCTGATCGTCTCATTCGCCGAGCAGGAGAACAAGCGGCTTCTGTTGATTGTGGCCGTGGCGATCTTCGCGCTGCAGGTGTGGATTGTGATCGAGGCCGGGGCGATGATGCTTCGTCGCACGGGGGATGTACGCAGAGGCCGCGGAGGTCACGCAGAGAACACAGAGTCGTGACGACTTGCCGACATCGCCCAAGGCGGTGTTTGAGCAATATCTGGCGCGACTTGGCCAGGGAACGGGTTCGACGGCTGACCCAACCCGTGTAGCGACAAGGGCGATCTGACTCGCTTTGCGAACTCTGCGAGACCTCGGCGATCTCTGCGTACTCCCATCGACATCGCGCTGATCGCCGGGTTCGCGCGATTTGCCGCTCTTCCGCGAGGCCATTGCGAACGCTGCGTACCCTTCTCCCCCACGGAGGTCATCCCATGCGTTACGCCACTGTTTTCGCCGCTTTCGCCGCCGTACCCGCCCTCGCCCAGCCGGTCGCGGAGGATCTTCCGTATTGGCCCACGGCCGCGCGTGAGGCGTACATCACGCGAGAGACCGACCTTCTCGCCGAGCCGACCGTCACGAGCCTCGCGCTGCTGCATCAATCCCTCGCCGGCGAGCCGCACATCGCCGGCACGCCCGGCGACCTGCGACAGATCGACCTCCTCGTCGGGTTCTTCACCGAACTCGGGTTCGAAGTCGAGAAGCACGAGTTCTGGGCGTATCTCGCCCGCCCCATCGCCGCCACGCTTCAGATCGTCCAACCCGAGACCATCGACCTGCCCATCAAAGAGGAGTCCCTGCCCGAAGATCCCGACACGTCACACGAAGACCTCACCTTCGGATGGAACGCCTATAGCGGCAACGGCGACGTGACGGCCGAGGTCGTCTATGTCAACTACGGCACAAAGGAAGACTTCGCGAAACTCGCCGAACTCGGCGTGTCGTGCGAAGGGCGGATCGTCATCGCGCGCTACGGCGGGAACTTCCGCGGATACAAGGTCAAATTCGCGCAGGACGCCGGGGCCGTGGGCCTGATCATGTACACCGATCCCGCCGACGCGGGGTATGTCAAAGGGCTGCCATACCCCGAGGGCACATGGGCGAACTCGACGCATATCCAGCGCGGCTCGATCCTCACGCTCGGCCAGCCAGGCGATCCGCTCACACCCGGCATCGAAGCAACGGAAAACGCGCGTCGCCTCGATCCCGAAACGCTCGCGCTGCCGCGGATTCCGGTGCAGCCGGTTGGCTGGGCGGCCGCAGAGCAGATTCTCTCGCGCATGACGGGCGCTGCGGCGCCGCGGGCGTGGCAGGGCGGATTGCCATTTCCATATCGCGTCAGCGGCGGCGAGTCGCTGCTCGTGCGGCTGCACGTCGAGCAGGAGCGATTCATCGGCAAGTCCGCCAATGTTCTGGCGACGATTCGCGGCACGGCCGAGCCGAATCTGGCCGTCATCATCGGCGCGCATCACGATGCGTGGGGCCACGGCGCGGCGGATGCGACGAGCGGACTGATCTGCGTGCTCGAATCGGCGCGTGCGTTCGCCCGATTGAGGCAGATCGGGCGCAGGCCCGCGCGAAGCATCACCTTCGCCGCGTGGGGCGCGGAAGAGTTCGGCATCATCGGCTCGACGGAGTGGGTCGAATCGCGCCGGCAACACCTGATCGACAACGCCATCGCCTACATCAATCTCGACATGGCCGCGCTGGGGCCGAGTTTCAACACCAGCGCGACGCCCTCCCTGCGACGTGTCATTACTGAGGCGACGCGGGCGGTTCCCGCGCCGGGGACCAACGGCCAGCAGCGCATTTCCGACGTCTGGGGACGTGGCATCGCGCGACAGGGTTTTGGCGAGATGGGGGGCGGGTCTGATCACGTCGGGTTTGTGTGTCACGCGGGTGTGGCGGCGGCGTTTCTCGGTGGCTCGGGCGCGGAGGGCGTGTCGTATCACTCCAACTACGACACGATCGCGTGGTATCGCAAAGCGCTGGCCAACTCATACGAATCGCCGATCATGGTGACGCAGATGGCCATCGCGGTGGCGTCGCGCCTGGCCGAGGCGCCGCTGCTGCCTCTTGATCCCGCGCGAGCCGGTGCGGACACCGTGCATCACGTCGCCATGTTGCACAATCGCGGGCGGGCGCTGGGCCTGTTTCCGGCCGCGGATTCGGTCGGACCCGTGAGTACGGACCTCCCCCCCCCTCTGGCCCGCGTCGCCGAGGCGGCGCGGATTTATTCCGAACGTGCGGCCAACGTGCATGCGCGACTGCTTGAGGCGCAGGCTGCGGGGCGACTCAGCGCTGAATCACAGAGCCGGGTGTCGCGACTGTTCATGCTCGCGGATCGCGCGTGGCTGCACGAGCCGGGGCTGCCCGGACGCCCGTGGTTCAAGAACCTGTACGCGGGCTCGGATGAGGATTCGGGATACGCCGCGTGGATGCTGCCGATGCTGCGACACGCGATCGAGCGCGGGGACCTGTCGGCACTGGAGGCCGCGTCGTGGGTCTATGTCGATGTGTTTGACAACCTGCACGCGCTCATGGCGGAGGCGGCGCGGGAACTGAAGTGAAGTCCCGGGTGGACCGCTCACTCCGTCAGCGGTTCGCTCTCTCGGCTTCAGGCCTTCGCAACGATCGTGTGCCCGGACGGGCGGAGGAACCTGCGACGGAGTGGCGAGCCACCCCCAACTCGCATCGGAGAGGCGAAGTACCCGAGACTCGCCACGGAGTGGCGAGGTACCCAGAGGCATCACGCCTCCGGAAACTCATACGCGGCCGCGTAGCCGCCGGTGTGCATCCGCGCCAGTTGACGCAGCAGGTCGTTGGCGAGGCTTGACGCGCCAAAGCGAAACCACGTCGGCGTCAGCCAGGGACAGACTTCCGTGTCTCCAGTGGGGCGGGCGTCCGCATCCGCGAACATCCACGGCATTGTCTCGCTCACCATCACCAGATAGTGCATCGCGGCCTTGGCCGTGGAGATTCCACCCGCGGGCTTCATGCCGATGCATCGACCCGTGGCGCGATGGTGATCGCGGATGGCTTCGAGCATGACGAGCGTGACGCCCATCGTCGCGGCGGGCTGGACCTTGCCCGTGCTGGTCTTGATGAACGCGCCCTCGGCCCCTGCTTCATCGAGCGCCTCAATCGCCAGATCACTCGCCCGTCGTACATTGTCATACGTCTCGAGTTCGCCGGTTTCGAGGATGACCTTCAGGTGCGCCCCACCCCCCCCCTTGCACACGTCCGAGATCTCCATGATCTCCTCGGCCACTTCGTCATAGCGCCCGGCTAGAAACGCGCCGCGGTTGATGACCATATCGATCTCATCAGCGCCCGCTCGCACGGCCTCCTCCGTATCGCGCAGTCGAACCGACAGCGGATATTGACCCGACGGAAACGCCGTCGCAACCGACGCAACCTTGACGCGCGAACCCGGCCCGGCTCGACCCGCCTCGCCATCGAGAGCCTCACGCGCCACTTCAACCATCGCCGGATAGACACACACCGCCGCCATGTGCGGCAACTCCACACCCTCCAACGCTCGAACCCCCGCGCCGGGCTTGACGGCCTTGCGGCACAGACTTCGCACCTTCTCCGGCGTGTCCTTGCCCTCCAGCGTCGTCAGGTCGAGCATCGACAGAGCGAGCGTGAGCAGCGCGATCTTCGTGTCGGCCTTGATCGACCGCTTCGTGAACGACGCGGCCCGGGCATCGGCCATCACCCTGTCCACCGTGCGAACACGCATGGCGTGAGTATACAGCCGCGCGAGTTTCACGCGTGAGTAACGGGCGTGGCGGGCGTTGATGGAAGTGGCTCAGACTCACTCACACGGCCGTCAACGGCCGGGACATCAAGGCCTCTCGATGCTCCGCCGCACACGACCGCAAGAAGCGACCAAAAAGGAGGTGCCGATCTCAACTCTCTCTCATACGACCCAGACCAGGATGAGGGGCCGTGAACCCGGGTTTTCAATGACTGGCCGTGATGCCGCGTCATTGAAGCCCGGGTCGCGTTTGGTCATCTGGCCGGTTGGCCGTGTACGGCCTAGACTCTTGGCCCCCTTTTTGACTGCGAGAGTTGCGATGATCGACACACTTGCCCCCGGGAAATCCATCCGCTGCACCATCACCCGCGTTCCGGTCACGCCGGACGCCAATGACACGCTCCTGCGCCTGATGCGCGAGGACCCTGAGATCAAGCGCGCCCTGCGCAAGACCCAGCGGCGACGCCATCAGAATCAGGACATCTACAACCGCGGCAATCGCGACTGGCACAACCGGCCCAAGGTCGCCAAACTCGCCAAGGTTGAAGAGGGCGCCTCGTGGACCATGACCTTCTACCCCCAGATCGCGCCTGACCTGCGGTCGGTCGAAGCCTTCATGACAATTGCCGCAGCCTGATCCCCGCGGCGGAGCGAAACCCATGCCCTGGCTACGGCCCATCGCGTCCGGACTCGTTCTGGCCGTGGTCGTTGTCGCATGCCCCAGCGGGTGTACGCAGCAGGGCGGCAAACAAGCCACGGCCACCAGCGTCGAGACGTATGACGTTCGCGGGCGCATCGTGCAGTTGCCCGTCGAAGGCCGGCCCGCGATGGTGCTCCAGATCGACCACGAGCACATCCCCAACTTCAAGGACAAGACGGGCAAAGTGACCGTGAACTCGGACGGCTCGCTCGGCATGAAGCGGATGATCATGCCGTTTCCGGTGGCCGTGGGTGTCTCGCTCGAAGGGCTGTCGATCGGCGACAAGGTGCAGTTCACCTTCGAGGTGAACTGGGGTGGCAGCCCGACCTATCAAGTCACGGCCATCTCGCCCCTCCCCCCCGAGACGGAACTCTTCGGCGAGGGCGGCTGAACGGACAGAGCACGAAGCGCCAGCGAGTGTTCTCGCCGGACGCATCGTGAGGCCGTGTTATCGCATGCGACGCCGACGCCACACAGCCAGGCCCGCGCCGAGCAACACGGCTGCACCACCGGGCGTGGGGATGACCTGAATCACGGCCGAGCCGTGGTGGAACTGGTTGATCGGAATGAGGTCGATCCAGTTGCCGTTGGTGTCCACCCAAACACGAAAAACGTCTGTATTTCGCGTCTCGATGTCAACAACGCGCGGCGTGAAGTCATCCGTTGTCCACTGGGCCTCAAAGATCGGAAGTGGATTGGCAGGATGCGGCAGACAGCCGACGATTCCAAGTTGTGCAAAGGAAATACGTTCAACACCTCCAGGAACGGTGCCGCCGACGATCATACCGAAACATCCGTATCCCCCTCCCGGCGGGCGAGGACCCAGCGGCGCCGGAATCATGAAATCCGAAAACACCGCGCTCTGGTCAGTACCGATCAAGTCCAGGCGACCCGCGTGGAACGCTTGGAAGTGGGAAGGAAAATACGCGGAGACTCGGATCGTCGCACTTGGATTCTGCGGTGTCACACGCCCACCGATGACCTCAACCAGCCACCCGCCGGCGGGTCCAGTCTGGGCTGTGACCAACTGGCCATTGGCGGTCACAAACCCGAAAGCAACGAGGTCGCGAATTCGCATTGTCTTCCTCCACTTTCCCCCGATATCCCGAGCGATCGAACCAGTTTTGCTCATGGTATCACGTCAAGCCGGGTACCAAGGCCTCAATCCCCGTCGCCGTGTGTCGGGACGGCGGCGTCGGTATGGTCACGCTGTTGGCGAGGCCACGGTACCCGCTGGTTATTGGCGCCCGCCGCTGAGGTCTTGATGACATGAAAAAAACCCAGCACTCGGCGTAAAGCCGAGCACCGGGTCTCGTGGGGGTCTGATTTATCGAACACTGATGTATTCGCATCAACGCTCGCACATGTTCCTTCGACATCTTTGTCCGAATGGTTCCGCCGCCGACCAAAAAAAATCGGAGGACGGCATCCCGTGATTGTTCTAGGGCTTGCCGGGAAGTCCGAGAACTTCCATCGCCATCTTCAGGTCTGACCACACCTTCAGCCGGTTCTCCTTCGTGTAGGCGCGGAGAATGAAGGCCGGGTGGTAGGTGGGCATGACGGGGACATCACGGCCGTCGGGGTCGGTGAACACGGCCCAACGGCTTCGGAGGCGGGCCATGGCGTCGGTCGAGTTGAGCAGCAGATGCGTCGCAGGAAGGCCGAGGGAGACGATGACCTCGGGCTTGATGACGCGAATCTGATCGTACAGGTACGGGGCACACAGGCGGGCCTCTTCCTGCGTCGGCGTCGCGTTGTTCGGCGGGCGGGTCTTGAGGACGTTGGCGATGTAGACCTCCTCGCGCTTCAGGCCCATCGCCACGATCATGTCGTCAAGCAGTTTGCCGGCCTTCCCGACGAACGGCCGTCCGAGGCGGTCTTCCTCAGCCCCCGGCGCCTCGCCGATGAACATGAGTCTGGCACATGGATCACCCTCGCCGAAGACGATGTTGGTGAAGTCCGTGACGAATCGTTTGTGCGGGGCGTCGGCTTCGTAGCGGGCGCGGATGGCGTCGAGTTGTTGTTGTGCGGCCGTGCGTTCGGCGGGGGTTGGCGCAGGCTTGGGGGGGTGGAACGCGGGGCCTGATGGAGCGTTGCGTGCTGTGCTGACCGCCAGAGCGGCGCTTGCGGCTGTGGCCGACTCGGCCGTCGGCGCGGCATCGGCGAGGGCCTCGCACACCGGCCCGGGCTTGAGCGGCACGAAGTCCACGCCCATGAGTTGGCACGATCGCGCGTGCTGCGCGGCGAGTCGGCGAAGGGTCGTTGCGTCGGTCACGAACGAGTGTATATGCCGGCACGGCATGGAATCGAACAGCCACGCGACGGCGCGAAGAAAAACCGATTGCCTGCGCAATCGGCTCTGTTCACTTCATCAAGACTCGTCAGGCCTGTTGCTTCTGCTGCCGGGTGTAGCCGTATTTCCGCTTCAGCGGCTTGACGACGAGGCCGGAGCGAATCGCGCGGGTTGAGGCCTTGACGCGCGTCTCGACGCCATCGACGATGGCACGGACATCCTGCAGATTCGGGCGGAAGGTGCGACGACTGATGCCGGTGGGCTTGAGGCCGAAGCCACCTTTGGCGACCTTCTGGCCGCGCCAGGCGCGCGTCTTGCCAAATGTGGTTTCCGAACCTGTGAAATGGCACTTGTATGGCATGGCAAACCTCGCTGCAACGTGGGCCACGAGTGTAGGCCGGGTCCTCGACGGAGTTAAGCGCCTGTCCACAACACCCCGTGATTGTCCCAACACGCCGAGAACCCGCTCGCGCAATCCATGCCGTTTCCCTAAGCGGCATGGCGGACGGTACTCGGCAGTTTCGGCCTCGACACCCGGGTTTGGGTGGTCGATGGTCGGCCTGCCGTGCAACGCCGACGCCTTCTGCTTCTGTGTACCTGTTGGGCTTCAGCGCTGTTGGCGTGGAATCCGGCGGTTTCCGGAACTTCGCCGCGAACCGAGGCGTGGCAGGCTGCGGCCGCGGCCGTCAACTCTTCCAACGGCGACGCCCTGTTTCTGCTCGCGGCGCATGCGGAGCGCAACGGGGACCTCGCGCAGGCGGAGCGGGCGTATCGCGAGGCTTGGCACGATCCCGCGCACCGCGACCGCGCCACGGCCGCGCTGTGGCGACTGCATGAGACAGCGCGAGGCGCCCTGCCGCTGCAGGATGAGAGTGCCGTGGCACAGGCGCTGGCGGAACTCGGACCACGCGCCACCACGCATGAGACGCGGTACTTCGTCGTCGTGTCGGACACCGACCTGACGTGGACGGCCGAGCGAGCGGCCATGCTCGAACGCACGCGGCACCAGTACTACCGCGCGACGCGTCGCCTCGGCGTGTCCCTGCCTCCGCCGGAGCGTAAGTTGCTGTGCGTGCTGCTCAACGATCACGCGCGATTCACCGAGTTCGCCCGCGAGAATGACGGCGTGCATGCCCCGTGGATTGCGGCCTACTACAGCGTGCGGGCCAACCGCATCGTGCTCTTCAACGACACCGTGCCCCCGCCGGCGCCATCACCGGACATGGCGGCGGGCGCTTCGCCCGCGACGTTCTCGGCCGCGCCGAGTCCCTCAGGCCTGCACATCGTCGGCGATGATGCCCAGAGGCGCTCGCGGGACCACGCGCGATACGCGGAGCATGTCGCACGCTACTCCACGGCCAAGGCGGTTCACGAGGCCGTGCATCTGCTGGCGTTCAACACCGGCCTTCAATCGCGCGGCGTGGAGTATCCGTTCTGGCTGACCGAAGGGTTGGCGATGAGTTTCGAGACGGACGACACGAACGTGAGTTTCGGGCCGGACTTCACATGGGCGCCGCGTCAGGCGCGGGCGGATGAACTGCGTCGCATCGGCGCGATCGTGCCGCTGCGGGATCTGGTGGCGATGGTCGATCTCCCACACGATCGCACGGACCACATCGAACATGTCTATCTGCAAAGTTACGACCTGTTCGGCTATCTCTACCGCTATCGACGTCAGAA
>CAZTPJ010000027.1:12770-42164 GCA_964614515.1 uncultured Phycisphaeraceae bacterium
CGGCGTACATCCGGGCGTGTACCGATTCTCCACATCTGACGCGCACGCACGATGGACGCGTCGCGCTGTTCGAACGGCACTTTGGAGACATCCACACGCTGGAGCAGCGCCTGGCCATGCCGCGATAAGCGACGGCCGAATTCAAGGCCCCCCGCCGGTCGATCGGCTCCGCACCCTGTCGAAATCCGGGCCGGACACCCCCTTGCACGGGACGCGGGTTTCTGGTAGCGTGGTTCCCAACACGGCCCGTTGGCCGTGGAAATGGAGGAACCATGAAAGCGAAGTATGGGTGTGTTGCGTCTCTCGTCGCGGGGTCTGCGGGGTTTGCGCAGTTCAGCGAGCCGCCGTCAAGTTCGGATGCGCTGGATGTCTCCAGCGGGACTGTGGTGACGGGGTTGACGTCGGGCATTGCGCCGGGTCCGGAGGCGATCTTCGGCGCGGACCTCGGAGGGCCAGAACCGGGGACGTGTTTCTTTCCGGACATCGGCATCGGCGGGATCGGGTTCGTCGAGATTCGCACGACATCCCCCGTCGCGCTCACCGGCGCCAGGCTGTATGCCAAGAACGATGGGGTGGCGAACTTCAATCGACGCGCCATGCGGGCGTTTCGCATCTTCGCCGATACCGACAACAACGGCACGTTCGAGACGCAGGTGGTCAACGTCGCCATCGACGTGAGTTACACCAACGAACCCAACAACCTCGCCACGCAGCCCGAGTTTCTCGAACTCGCGTTCACCTTCGCGAGCACCACGGCCGCCGCCTGGCGATTCGAATTCGAGCAGGGCGTGGGCATTCCGCCGTTTGAGGGGATGCGCGTGATCGAAGTTGACGGTTTCGCGGCCGCGTGCTACGCGGATTGCGACACGAGCACGGGCGTTGGCGTGCTGGATATCTTCGACTTCCTGTGCTTCGGCAATCGCTTCACCGCGAACGATCCGTACGCGTGCGACTGCGACCTGAGCACAGGGCCGGGCATCTGCGACATCTTTGACTTCCTCTGCTTTGGCAACGCGTTCCAGGCGGGGTGTCCGTGACTTCCGTGTGAGTCGGTACGTTCCACGGTAACATGCAAGCGACTCCGCGGACGGCCGCGGAGTCGCTTCGTTCTTGTTCTGATGTTATCGTGCGCGGTCTACGGGCAGCCCTGCTCGAACTTGTTGCCGAAGCAGAGGAAGTCGAAGATATCCAGCACGCCGGGGCCTGTGGAACAGTCGCAGTCGGCGTAACGACCGCCGGCGGCGAAGGAGTTGGCGAAGCAGAGGTAGTCAAACACGTCAAGGACGCCGACGCCCGTGCTCTGGTCGCAGTCCGCGTAGCACCCGCGACGTTCGATCTTGAAGATGCGTCCGCCGAGGCTGACGATGTACAGGTTGCCGTCGTTGTCTTCGCCGAAGGATGAGATGGTCGAAACGCTGATGCCGCCGCCGGGGGCCATCTCGGCCGTGCGCTCGCGCCACTCCGTCACGACGTTGTTCTCATACCGCAGGGACCAGATGCGGGCGGAGCAGTAGTCGGCGTAGAAGTATGTCCCGCGAAGTTCGGGAATGTCGCAACCGCGATAGACATATCCACCCGTGACCGAGCAGCCGAACGAGTGCGAGTATGTCTGAATGGGCAGGACCAGCGCGGGCGCGTTGCATGTGCAGCCCGTCAGGCCCGTGCAGTTGTTCCCTTCCATGCAGCGCCAGCCGTAGTTCAATCCGCCCAGGCCCGAGGGCGCGAAGTCGATCTCTTCGATTGCGTTCTGGCCGACATCGCCGATGTACATGTCGCCGGTGAGTTTGTCGAACGACCATCGCCACGGGTTGCGCAGGCCGGAGTGCCAGATCTCCTCGCGGGCGGCCGTGCCGACGAAGGGATTGGTCGGCGGAATGACGTATGGCGAGCCGCCGTCAACGTCGATGCGAAGCATCTTGCCGAGCACGTCGGTCATGGTCTGGGCGCGGTTGCCCGGGTCGTTGGCGCTGCCGCCATCGCCAAGGCCGATATACAGGTAGCCATCGGGGCCGAACGAAATCTGCCCGCCGTTGTGATTCGAGAACGGCTGCGAAACGGTGAAAATCTGAAACGCGGAGGCGGGGTTCGCGGTGTCGGCGGTTGAACGGGTGTATCGCACGATGCGCGTGGCCGGATTGGTGTATGACACGTAGAAGTGCCCGTTGTTCTGATAGTCCGGGTGAAACGCGATGCCGAGCAGGCCCTGTTCGTTGCCGGTGCTCAGGCCGCCGATCGTCAGAAACGGCGTCGCGTTGAGCAACCCCGTACTCTTCTTGTAGATGCGAATCTGCCCCGAGTGCTGTTCGAGAATGAACAGGCGATCGTCATCCCCCGGGGCGGAACCGATCCACACCGGACGGGCGAGCCCCTGGATGTACGGCCGGGCGATCAACTGCACCGCGGTCTGCGCAAACGCGGTGGATGCGGCAAGCCCGATCGTCAGGGCGGCGGCGGCGGTGGCGATGATGTTCATGATCTCCTCCTCGTGAAACGGGTCTTGCGAAGTTCAAACGGGATCGGCCGGGCCGGGTTGCGTCGCGCGGGGCGTCACGACCGACGCGGATGATTCGTGCAAAGGGTATCGGCCTGTTGGCCCGTTGTCATGGGCGCGGGAACAGGATTGTGGTTATGGGCACCCCGCGTGGAAGGCGTTGCCGAAGCACAGGAAGTCAAAGATGTCGCACACGGCCGGGCCGGTGCTGGTGTCACAGTCGCAGGCATATGGATCCTGCGTGTCGAAGCGGTTTCCAAAGCACAGGAAGTCGAAGATATCCAGCGTGCCAACGCCGGTCGTCTGGTCACAATCCGGGTAGCACTGGCCAAGGGTCTCGACGATCGCGCGGATGACGAAATCGCCTTGAATCCCGAACTGGCACGGATCGCCCCAGCCCGTGAACAGGCCGCCGGTGGACCAGACAAGATTGCGCCCGAGCGGGCACCCGTTGATGTCCGTCACGAGGCTCGCCTGGTTGATGTTGCCGTTCGGGCCTTCGAGGAAGCGAAGGCCGATGGTGATCTTGTTGTCCGCCGCGGGTACGTTGATGACGACGTTGTCCGCCTCGATGTTGATTTCGTTGAGGCCGCCGTCGGTCAGTTGCACCGGATCGCTCTCGTACATGAGTTGCAGCCCGGCCGCGAGGCCGCCGCGATAAATCAACACGCCGTCCTGAATGTGATTCGTCGAAGTTCCGCGAATCGACGTCCAGAACACATGCACGCGCTTGATCCACAGCGGATACAACGACGGATCGACGTCAAACACGGCCGCGCCGATCTCGGTATCGACAAAGCCGAATTGAATCGCGACGGTCCCGCCGGGCACGAGGCTGTCGTTCTTGAGTTCAAACTCCTGCGCGACAGCGACTGTCGGCGCGAGCGCGGCCCAGGTGATCAAGGTGAGGACTCGGTGCTTCATGTCTGCTTCTCCACTTCCGTGTTTGCAATCACAGACTGGCGCGGCGACGATCGCCGCGCCTTCCCACCCAATCGCAACATCCCCACGACCAACCCTTCGCGCAACCTCGCGCGGCCCGAGACGTACCCCCACTCTCCACAGCATACCAGAAACCGCGCCAAAACGAAAGGGGCGTATGGCCCAATGGAATACGCCAGAACTTCGGTCCTACGCCCCCCATTGCCCAGCGTACACCGTGGTAAAACCTTGGCTGTCGCGGCCGGCCAACTCGTACAGGCGCTTGGCGATCTGCCGGATGTGCAGGGTGTCGTGCGCGGCCCACGCGGCCAGCAGGTCGCCGGCGCGAATCGCCCCGATCTTCGGATGCACATGCGCCCGCAACCAATCCACCTCGCCAAGTCCGCGCAGCCACGCCAGCGTTGCGGCTCGCTCACGCATGAATCGATCAAGCGCCACGGCCGGGTTCTGCGCGTTGTAGTTTCGCGCCTTCGCCCACCCCTCGGGATCAATCGGTTGCCACGCGCGGTCCGGGGATTCGATCGTCGAACGAAGTCGCGCCCGAAAGTCCTCCACCTCTTCATCGCCGAGATGACACAGCACTTCAAGAATCGACCACGCGCCCGACTCGGGCTTGAAGCGCACGTCCACATCGTTCAGTGAGGATGTCAGCGCGGAGACGACGGCCGGGGTGAGGGCCAAGCGTTCGATCAGAGCCTTGGCGTTCATGGGTCAACCTTGGCGGGTCAGGGTCGATGTGTTCGGTGCTTATGAACTGCCTTCGCGCATGCGATCCACGCCCTCGGGGAACGGATATGACGGGAAGACGCCGATTGAGCCTACGCCCCACATCTGCGGGCTGGGATAGACGTCGCCGCGAAAACCGGCCGAGTGCATGATCCGCAGCACGGTCTCGAAACTCGGTTCCTCGCCATCGGCGCCGATCAGGCGATTCGATCGCGCGCCGAGGAAACTCACCGACGCAACGGGGAGCCGCTCGCGCCGGCCGCGAAGCATCTTCACCACCGTCTGGAATCCTCGCGCCAGGTCCTGCACGGTGAAGTGATCGCGATCCCGTGGGCGCAGCAGCGCAAGCACCAGCAGACTGTCGAGATCGTACTTGAGAACATACGGCTCGCGATCGTGGGCCGAGTGAACCGCGACGGACTCCTGGAACATCCTGGCATACGACGTGACGCTCTGATCGGTCCACTGGCTTGCGCCGACGAGGTTGACCAGTTGCGAGATGATGCCGCGGGCGTTCTCGGCGTCGTTGACGCCGCAGATCACCGCCCGGTAGCGCCCATCCACAAGATCGCCGAGCATGTCCTGACCCCAGAGGATGCGGATGGACCTGCCAGCCTCGGCACGGCCTGTGGCGCCCGGGAGCAGGCTGACGCGCTCGGGAAAATGCTCGGATGCCATCAAGGTGTCGGCGTCATCGTCGTAGAGTCGAACGCCCTTTCGGGCCTGATCTCGTGTGGACATGGGGGTCTCCGGAAACGAGGTACTCTAATCGGACCTCGCATCCTACGAAGGATGAGGCACGTTGGCGCGATGGTGCGGGCGAGCCGCCGGGAAAAGTATTGCCCAACGCAGCGAATCGGACCAACGTCGATATAATGGGGTTCAGATGTCGAGGCAAGTCACGGCATCCTGGACGCCAGTGCCGGGCGTGGAATATGGATCGCGCCTGGGCTGTCTGCTTGGCGTGGCGCTTGGCCTCGCGGCCGTGAATTCAGCGATGGGACAGTTCCTTCGCGATGGGAACTTTGACGCGCTGTCGTCGGGCAAGTGGCCGGATTGCAGTCGCGCTGCGGGGGCCTGGGGCTGGCCCGCGCATTATCTGACGCCTGAGAACGTGTGCGAGCGTCAGGCGGACCAGATGACGATCGTGCCGTCGAGTTCGTTCGATCCGTCGCGCGAGGGTCGATCACTGCGGCTGTTCGTTTCGGGTGGATCGCCCACGGACAACATCAGCCTGCCGAACATTTTTCCGCGCGTGATTCATGAAGTGCCGGGGCAGGTGGTGCGCGTGAAGTTCAGCGTGTGGGCGACGGCCACGGGCTTCTCAGGCGGCGCGGTCTATGTCGGCGGCGATCACTCGAACAACGGCACGGGCGGGTATTTCAACAATCGCGATCGCGGGCCGCAGATGAGTTGGAATTCGGATGGCACGATCACGGCCCGCGTCCCCTCGGGGACGGTCGTGCTGCTGCGGGATTATCCACTCGAAGAGTGGCAGACGCTTCGGCTCGACATCAACCTCTCGGCGGACACCTACGACGTGTATTGGGCTTCGCCGACGCATCAGATGCAGCGCATCGGGCAGGGTCTTGGCTTTCGATCAGGGAGTCAGACGCGACTGGATCGATTCACGATCGCCCACTTCGCCGATCTCACGCAGAACTCTGAGATGTACTTTGACGACATTGTCGTGGAATACTGCTATGCGGATTGCGATCAGGCGTCGGGAATCGGCGTGCTGGATGTGTTTGATTTCCTGTGCTTTGGCAATCTGTTTCAGCAGGGCTCGCCATACGCGTGCCAGTGCGACACGAGCACGGGCATGAACGTGTGCGACATCTTCGACGTGCTGTGCTTCGGCGCGGCGTATGCGGCGGGGTGCGGGAACTAAGTCGCGTCATCTTCGCACAAGGGAAACGTGATGAAGGGAGAGCAATCGGGTTGCCTATTGGCCGTGCTACGAATTCTCAAGGGGTCCAAGTCACTCCCGGTGGAATCTGGCGCGGGACGGGGCGTTTCGAAACCGCCGCCATTTCGCCGCAAGGATTACCTTCTCACGAAGGCCGAGCGTGAGTTTCACGACGCGCTGATGCGCGCGGTGACGAACGAGTATGTCGTGTTCGCGAAGGTGCGCCTCGCGGACTTGCTGTGGATGCCCAAGGGCACGTCGGATCGGCGGTCGTGGTTCAATCGAATCCAGGCCAAGCACGTCGATTTCGTGGTGTGCGATCGCGCCGCCCTGCGCCCGCTGGTCGCGATTGAACTTGATGACTCAAGCCATGACCGCCCGAACCGGGTCGCTCGCGACGAATTCGTGGACGCAGTACTCAAAGCCGCCGAACTTCCGCTGGTTCGATTCCGCGTTACAGCGCGATATGACCCGCTCCAGGTTCGGCAACAGCTCGAGGCCGCGATTCAGGGTTGACTCGCGGATTCAACCCTTCGCCGCGATCACCACGCGGCGCGTCATGTCCGACACCCACGTTCCGCCCTTGCCTTCGATGGTGACGGCGAACGCGGCCGCTTCGTTCACGTTCAAACCCGGCGAGATCGCGATGATCAGTTCGCCCTCGGCGCCGTTGAAGATGCCGCCGCTGATGCGCTGTTCCATCCCGCGCGTCGCGTCGATGATCCAGAGTTGATACACCTCGTCCGACGGGCGCTTCGGCAATCCCACAAACCGCAGATACCCCGCCTGGGCCGTATCGCTCCAGATCACTTCACCCGTGACCCCGGCGACTTCCGGCGCATCCCAATCGCCCCAGTTCAGTCGCACGGCGTCCGCGTGCGAATCGACGAACGCCTGCACTTCGGCCGCCGTCGGCGTCGAGGGTGGTCCCCCCATGCGTGGCAGCCACGCGAGAATGGCGAGGAAGATGCCCGCCGCCGCCGCGAGCCACGCGAGACGCGCGCCGAAGCCCCTCGTGACCGGCGGGTCGATACGCCCAATGACCGCGCGAGTCTCACCACCCGGCGCTGACGCGAGCAAGCGATCCGCGACATCCGCGGGCAGCGGCTCGATGTCCTCGGGGCGCAGCATGGCCAGGTGCGCGATCGCGGCCGTCGCGTCAAGATCATCGGGCGCATCCTTGAGCCCATGCTTGTTGAGGAGTTCGCGCAGTTCGGCGATCTCGCGCGGATCGTTGAGATCATCGAGGGCGCGAGCGGCGAGCAGTTCGAGCAGTCGCGGATCGAGATGTGGCGATGCGCCGCTCATGCATCACCTCCGATGGCGTGTGCGGCGGTTGTGCCGCCGGATGACATGAGATCGCGCAGGCGAATGAGTCCGCGCCGCGCGTGCGTCTTGACGGTTCCAAGGGGCAGGCCGGTCGATCGCGCGATGGATTCGTGCGACAGGCCGTGATAGACGTTGAGCGTGAGCACGCGCTGCTGATCCGGCGAGAGTTGGGCGGCGCGACGGGCCTCTTCGGGCAACGAAGGATCCGGCGTGGCCGAGGCGGGCATCGGCGTGGCGTCGGTGATGGGCATCGCCGGCTCGGTCCGTCCGAGTTTTCGTCGTCGATCGATGAGTCGGCGCCGGGCGATCATGGCGACGAAGGCTGTTTCTGAGGCGATGGCCGGGTCGTACTTGTGGGCGCTCTTCCAGATCGCGGCGAAGATTTCCTGCACGGCGTCCTCGCACTCGCTCTGCGGCAGGCCCATGCGCCGCGCAAGGGACCAGACGAGTCCGCCAAAGCGTGCGATGCATTCGCGCACGGCCTGAGCGTCTCCCGCGCCGACCCTGTGAAGTAGCAATTCGCTCGATATGGCCAGAATCTCCGTGCCGTGGACGCCATCGTGGGTCACTCGCGGCCTTCGCCGAGAGGCCCGATGCGGCGAGCAATGGTAGCCTCGCGGTGCGCTGCGCCACGGCGCTGCGGTGATGTTTCCCGCTCGACCGCATCGGGGTGTCAACTCACGATGGCACATACCAGACTGTCCTGAACCAGCAAAGGCCGTGGGCGTGTTTCCACATCCCACGGCCGTCGATCGTGAACCCGGAGGCGAACGGAGTTTGCGGGGCCTCGCGTCCCCGCAGTCCGAGGTTCACGATTCCAACCCCTCCGGACCCCGCCCCACGATGCCATGGAGGATTACTTGGGGAGGAGCACGGTGTCGATGACGTGGATGACGCCGTTGACCGCGTCGATGTCGGCGCTGATGACTTTCGCGTTGCCGACCATGACGTTCTTGGACTCGCTGCGGGTGGTCACTTCCTGGCCGTTGAGCGTCTTGACCGTTGCGCCCTTGGCGGCGGCGTCGGAGAAGACGCGGCCGGGGATGACGTGGTAGGTCAGGATCTTGGTGAGTTGGGCTTTGTTCTCGGGGAGCATGAGGCTGTCGAGGGTCTCCTTCGGCAGTTTCGCGAAGGCCTCATCGGTCGGCGCGAAGACGGTGAAGGGGCCTTTGGCTTCCAAGGCGCTGACCAGATCAGCGGCGGTGAGCAACTTCGCGAGCGTGGTGAAGGAACCGGCTTCGACGGCGGTGGCGACGATGGTCTTGTCGCTGGGCAGGATCACGCGGTCGATGACGTGAATGACGCCGTTCTTGGCCATCACGTCCGTCGCTGTGACGGTCGCCTGATCGACCATGACCTTGTTGCCGGTGGTCGTGATGTCGAAGCGCTGGCCTTCGAGCGTGACGACGGGGCCGGCCTTGACATCCTTCGCGAGGACGCGCGACGGCACGACATGGTACTTCAGGATCGAGATCAGCCGCTCCTTGTTCTCCGGCTTGAGTAGGGTCTCGACCGTGCCGGCGGGGAGTTTCGCGAACGCCTCGTCCGTCGGCGCGAACACCGTGAACGGACCCTTGCCCTGCAACGCTTCGACCAGACCCGCGGCCTGAAGCGCGGCGGCGAGCGTCTTGAAGTTGCCCGCGGCCACGGCCGTGGCCACGATGTCCTTGTCGGACTCGAGCGATGTGTTGACGATGCGGGCCTGCGGGGCATCCCACGACTCGCACTGGGCCTGCTTGGCCGAGTCGCATTGAGCGACGGCCAAGCCGGCGATGGACATGATGGAAAGTGTGGACAGAGTGATCGCGCTGCGCATGTGAGACTCCTTATGTGTGATCGCCGTGTCCGAGAAACGGACATCAGCGCCGCGTCGGCCGGCGTTCGAGCCGGGTTCGACCCCCGATCGCGGTCTGCCCATCACTTCGACGGCGACGGGGCGCTGGATTCAGGCGTGGGCGGGGGCGGCGCGGGCGATGCGGGCGGCGACGGCGATCGCTTCCTCGATCTGCGCGGCGCTGACGTCAAGATGACACACGGCCCGAACGCGACGCGGCCCGATGGGCAACATCAGAACGCCCGCCGCTTTCAATCGCTGACAGAAATCCGCGGCCGGGCCGAGGTCCGGCGCGAGATCGAAGAACACGAGGTTTGTCTCGACGTGATCGAGGTTGAGCGTGATGCCGGGGATCTCGGCCAGGCCGTGGGCGAGGCGTTTGGCGTTGGTGTGATCTTCGACGAGGCGCAGGCGGTGGTGATCAAGGGCGTGCAGCGCGGCGGCGGCGAGAATGCCGGACTGGCGCATCGTGCCGCCGAACATCTTTCGGAATCGCGCGACGCGCGCGATGATCTCTCGCGAGCCGGCCACGGCCGAGCCGACCGGCGCGCCCAGGCCCTTTGAAAAACAGCACGACACCGTGTCGAAGTGCTTCGCATAGTCGGCGGGCTGATGGCCCGTGGCGGCGCACGCGTTCCAGATGCGGGCGCCATCGAGGTGAAGCCGCAGACCGAGTGATCGCGCGTGCGAGGTCACGCGGCGAACGTGTTCGAGCGGCCACACCGCGCCGCCCCCGCGATTGTGCGTGTTCTCGATCACAAGCAGGCGCGAGTTGGGAAAGTGAACCGAGGGCGGACGCACGGCCGCCTCGACATCCGCGACATCAAACAGCCCGCGCGCGCCGCGCAGCACGCGGATCATCACGCCCGAAAGCGCGGCCGGAGCGCCGGTCTCGTAATGAATGATGTGGCTGTCTTCGTGGGCGATGACTTCATCGCCGGGTTCGGTGTGGGCGCGGATGGATGTTTGATTGGCCATCGAGCCTGTGGGGACGAAGCACGCGGCCTCTTTGCCCATGATCTCGGCGATGCGATCCTGAAGGCGGATGACGGTCGGGTCATCGCCGAGGACATCATCGCCGACTTCGGCTTCGGCGATGGCCCGACGCATGGCCGGGGTGGGACGGGTGACGGTGTCGCTGCGCAAGTCGATGATGGGCATGGGGCATCGTAGGACGCGGGTTTTGGGGGAGTTTTGGGCCTCTGGGCGTCGCGGCTGTCAACTTGACAGGCCCGTCCGAGCCGGGTGGCAGAGATGACACCGGGAGATTGCCTGTCTGTGCAAACGGAGCCGTGGAACGATGCCGCGCGTGTTGGCACGGCCGTTGCACTCTTCCTTGGCGTACGGGCGAGACCCGTAGACAAGTCAATGACGGACGGCCGTGATCGAGGGTGGGCTGTCGAGTGGGCAGCCTCGCGGCGAGTCCGAAACAACGTCGGCCGACGACGGCCTGGAGGTGTCTGATGACCAATGGACGAAACACGTTGACGGTTCGAAGGGCGGATCCATTTGATGTGGCCGTGGGGCAGATGCTGAATCACTTCTTCAGCGAGCCTTTCCTTGCGTGCCCTGCGCCGGCGGCGCGGGTTGAAGAGGGCACACTGCCGCTGGATGTGTCGGAGAGCGACACAGAGGTGATTGTGCGGGCGTCGCTGCCGGGCTTCCGCAAGGAAGATGTGAGCATCGATGTGACCGAAGGCGTGCTGACCATCAAGGCTGAGCAGTCCGAAGAGCACGAAGAGCAAGGCGAGCGGTTCTATCGGCGTGAGCGTCGATTCGGCTCGCTCAGCCGTCGCGTGGCGCTGCCGACGCACGTCAACGAGTCCGCGGCCGTGGCGCAGCTCGCCGATGGCGTGCTCACGCTCCGCCTGCCAAAGTCTGAAAAGGCCATGCCGAGGAAGATCGCGATCAACTGATGGGTGGCCTGCTCCGGGTGGCCCACCCAGTCCGTGGGCGGCCCGGGGGGGCCCGTTCACTCCGTGAACGGTTCTTCATACATCGTTTCAAGCACACATGCGCAGGCGCTGGTGTCCGGTTCGCCTCCTTTACCGGACGCCAGCGCTTGTGATTTTGGGGCGCGGAAACCGAGGCTGCGCGTGGGTCGTACCATCGGGCATGACTTCATCGCCTCCTGTCGAGCCTGAGTCGGTCGAGTATGTCCTTGGCACGGATGAGGCCGAGGCGATTCGCCTTGGACTTCAGCACCGTCTGTGGTCCGCGTCGGCGTTTCTGTTGTGGGAGCGGGCGGGGCTGCGAGCGGGGATGCGCGTGATCGACGTGGGCTGCGGCCCGGGACACGCGGCGCTCGACATGGCCGACATCGTGGGGCCTAAGGGGTCGGTCGTCGGGATTGACGAGTCGGCCGTGTTTCTCACGCACCTGCATCAGCGTTCGATCGCACGGCGACTGACGAACATCGAACGGCTGCTGGGCGATGTGCAGGAAGTCGGCTCGCTTGGTCTGCCCGAAGGGCAGTTTGACTTCGCCTACGCGCGGTGGGTGCTGTGCTTCGTGCCGAACCCCGAGGCGGTGGTGGCCGGCGTCGCACGGCTGCTCAAGCCCGGTGGGCGATTTGTGATTCAGGATTACTTCAACTATGAGTCCATGACCATCGCGCCGCGGCGGGCGTCGTTTACGCGGCTTGTGCAGGCGATCGCGGCCGCGTGGCGGGCGCGCGGTGGAGATCCCGATGTCATCGGGCGTGTGCCTGAGATGCTCGCGCAGCACGGCGCGACGATGACGCACCTGGCCGTGAACGATCGGATCGCGCGACCGACGGACACGATGTGGGCCTGGCCGGATACGTTCTGGCGAACGTTCGTACCGCGGCTCGAGGCGTCGGGCTTCCTGTCCGCGGAGGATCGCGCGGCGTTTGAAGCGGACTGGGCCGAGGCGTCGGCGGATGCGTCGAACTTCGTCCACCTGCCACCGGTCTATGACGTGATCGGCGTCAAGGACTGATCGCGTCGATGCGAGTTTGGGCAAGGCGCTCACGCTGAGCCAAGGCCCACAAGGTTCGCCACGGCCGATAAGCACGGCCAGCGCGCAAAGTTTGTACAAGACGTGCGGCCACAAGGCTTTACTATCGTTGAAGTTCTGATAGTCTACTGGCCCCCATGGGTGGATCCGGGGTCAAGAGAAAAGCGGCCCGCGTCGGTGCGATCGGTGTGTCGCGAGCGACGGGGCAACAACAGGAATGGGAGATTGAGCAATGCGTCGAGCGATGATGTTGGTGATGTTGGCCGGCGTGCTGCCATGCGCAGCGCAGCCGATTGAATGGAACAATGGAGCGGGCGGACTCTGGAACGACCCGCTCAACTGGAATCCGATGAACGTGCCGAACGTGGCGAGTGAGACCGCGCACATCTCGCTGGCCGGCGCGTACCTGGTGACGCTGAATACCTCGCCGACAGTCGGGGGCCTGTTTCTGAATAACGCGGCGGCGACGCTTTCGTTTCAAACCGGAGTCGCGCTGTTCATCAACGGGGCGACGAGTACGAACAACGGCCTGATCGTGATCAACGCAACCCAGGGCGGCGCTGGTACGCTCCTTCGCGCCGATCAGAACTGCGTGTTGAGCGGGACGGGGCGGATCACGCTCAATGCCGGCGGCAATCTGGACACTGCGTACCTTCAGACCTCAGGCGCGAGCGTCCTGACCAACAGCGCCATGCACACCATCGACGGCACGGGCCGAATCTACGCCGATTTCGCGAACAACGGACTTGTCACGGCCAACGTGAACGGTCGCACCCTCGATTTGCTCTCGCTGCCCAAGTCAAACAACAGCATCATGCGTGCGGAAAACGGCGGCACGTTGCAGATCAGCGGCGTCGCCGTCACGCAGGGACCAATGGGGCGGATCGAGGCGATCACAGGCGGGCAGGTGTCGCTGGTCAACATGACGGTCAACGGCCGGATTGATTCATCCGGCGGCGGGGCGGCGATCAGCGGAACGACCACGTTCTCGGGCGTCGAACTCTCCGGTCCGCTCAACGTTCCCAGCGGATCGTTGCTTCGCGTTCTCGCGCAGGGCTTTGAGAACGATGGCCTCGTGACGGTGAACCCGACGCAGGGCGGGTCGGGAACGTTCATCAACTACGCCGAGTCCGGCGCGCTCGCGGGCACGGGGATCGTCAGGCTCAACGCCGGCGCGAATCTCGACACGGCCTACATGCAAACCACCGCCGGACAGACGATCACGCACGTCGCGCCGCACGCCATCGACGGAACGGGCCGAATCCACGCCGCCATGGTCAACGACAGCCTCATCAGCGCGAATGTCAACGGGCGTACCATCGAACTTCTTGCCACGAACAAGACGAACAACGGCGTGATCGAGGCGGTCAACGGCGGCACGCTGCAGGTGAGCGGGATCAACGTGATGCAAGGCGCGAGCGGGCGGTTCCTCGCCGACGGTGGAACGCTGCGGTTCGTCAACGCGACCACCAACGGGCGTGTTGAGGCGGACAATGGCCTGGGCGTGCTCACGGGAACCGTGACGTGGAACACGGTGCACTCATCCGGACCGGTGGAGATTCCGACCGGCAACACACTGCTGCTTCGCGGAACGGGCCTTCGTAACGAGGGCGTCGTGACGGTCAACCCAACTGCGGGCGGATCAGCAACTCTCATTCGGTTCGACGAGGTTGGCGCGTTCACGGGCGCGGGTGACATCATCCTCAACGCCAGCACCAATCGTGACACGGCGTACGTCGATACCAACACGGGGATCATCGGGACCAACGGCTCGGCCCACACAATCCGCGGGACCGGGCGCATCTGGGGCGAGATCATCAACGAAGGCCTCATCTCCGCCGATGTGTCGGGTCACTCGCTCGAACTGATCATCAAGCCGAAGATCAATCGCGGGATCATGGAGGCCGTCAACGACGCAACACTGCTGCTCACCAATGTGGCTGTGACGCAGGAAGCGGGCGGTACATTGCTTGCCGATGGCGGGGAGATCAGCCTGGTCAACTCGACCGTCTCGGGGCCGATCGACTCGGTCAACGGCAGCGCGATCAGCAGCGGCACGGTCACGCTCCTCGACGTCTCACTTGACGGATCCCTCGGGCAACTCAGCGCCTCCACGATTCTGATTCGTGGGTCGGCATTCGAGAACAACGGCGTTGTGACGGTGAACACGACGGCCGGGGGCTCGGTGACGCTCATCCGCTTCGACGAGAACGCCGAATTTGCAGGCTCCGGCGAGATCGTACTCAACGCCGGCGCCAATCTGGACACGGCCTATATCCACACAAACTCCGGCATCGTCGGCACCAATGGTCCCGCTCACACCATCCGCGGGCGCGGGCGAATCCACGGCGCGATCGACAACAACGGCCTGATCAGCGCGGATGTTGACGGCCGAGTCCTGGAACTCCTCACCGCGCCCAAGACCAACAACGGTATCATCGAGGCGGTCAACAACGCCACCTTGCAGGTCAATGGCATCACGGTTACGCAGAATCCCGGCGGCGCGATTCGTGCGGACGGCGGACACGTCTCCATCGTCAACTCCACGATTAACGGCGACATCGACACCACGCTGGGAACCGGCACGGTGTCGGGCACGGTGACGTTCCGCGATGTCACCCTCGAAGGCCCGATGGGCGTGGCGAACGCATCCTCCCTGCGGCCGACGCAATCGCTCGTCAACAACGGCACGATCACGATCAACGAGACGGCCGGGGGCTCCGTCACGACGATGTTGCTGCTCGACAACCTCACGATCGAAGGAACCGGAACGGTTCTTCTCAACGCGAGCGCGAACCTGGACACCGCGTACATCGAAGGAGCCAGCGCGGGCATCACGATCAACTTCGGCGAGGATCAGACGCTCGCCGGGCGTGGACGCATCTATAAGCCGCTGATGATGGAAGGAACGATGTCGCCGGGGAACAACGGCGTGGGATATCTCGAGCCGCGCGCGGGGTACACGCAGTCCAGCACGGGCGTGTACGACTGCGAAGTCGGAGGTGCGGGCGCGGGACAATTCGATCAGATCGCCGTGTTTGGTCAGGCAAGCCTCGCGGGCGAACTGCGCATCACGCGCATCGGCGGGTTCGAGCCAGCGTCATGTACGAACGTCCCGATCCTCACCGCCACGGGCGGCGTGGTCGGCACGTTTGACACCATCACCGGCATGTCGCCGGGAACCAACAAGATCTGGCGCGTCTTCTACGGGGTGAATTCGGTCACGCTGCGCTCGGCGTGCTATGCGGACTTCAACGGCGACTGCGTCTTCGACATCTTCGACTTCCTCGAATGGCAAAACGCCTTCGTCACGCAGAACCCCGAGGCCTGCAACTGCGACGTCACCACCGGCCAGAGCGTGTGCGACATCTTCGACTTCCTGTGCTTCGCGAATCTGTTCGCGGTGGGTGGTTGCTGAGAAACTTGGACGACGTTTCGTCAACCGGCAGCGAGCCGCATGCATGCGGGGGGCTCGCTGGCGGTTGTGTTTGACGCGACGCCCGCGCGAGCGATATCGTGCGGAAATCGGCCGCGAGCGAGGAGCAACCGGCCGATCCAACGGGAGATCCTCAGATGGCCAACAACCGCATCGTGCATTTCGAGATTCCCGCCAACAACCCGGCCGAACTGACCAAGTTCTACGCCGACCTCTTCGGATGGCGCTTTCAGAAGGCCCCGATCCCCGGACCCGAGTACTGGTTGTGCGAAACGGGTTCCGATGGAATCGGCATCAACGGCGCCATCATGCAGCGACAACACCCACAGCAGCCGTGGATGAACTACGTCGATGTGTCCAGCATCGACTCGGCCGTAAGCAAAGCAACCCAACTCGGCGCCAAAGTCGCCCTTCCCAAGCAAACCATCCCCGGCGTGGGTGCCTATGCGGCGATCATCGACCCACAAGGCAACATCTGCGGCCTGTGGGAGCAGGAGAGGAAGTAGTCGTCGATGGCATCGCACCGCGGAGCGTGATGCACCTGCATCACCGAGCCGGACGATCGTGCGCGCCATGGCCGGCTACACTTGTCTCGATCGTGCTGAGTTGTACCGTGCGCCGGGTGGGCCGGTGCGGTGTTGATGGAGTGTACCTCCTGCGGATCTGCCTTGAACGCGCTGAAGTCCCTGACCATTCGCGGGTTCCGTTCCATCGCGTCGCTCGAGAACTTCGAGCCGGGGATGCTCTGTGTTCTCATCGGCCCCAATGGCGCGGGCAAGAGCAACTTCATCGAATTCTTTCGCATGCTCCGGGCGATGGCGGATGAGGCGTTTCAGACATACGCGCTCGAGACCGGGCCGGAGGCGATTTTCCACATGGGTCCGAAGCGAACGCCGAAGATGTCGGCGCGGCTTGAATTCGGCGAGAACCTGTACGAGTTCGACCTGTCGCCAGTGCATGGTGGCGGCGTTCTGATCGCCCAAGAGCGGGTTCAACACACTGGCGACGAGCGAAAGGGCGCGTCCGACGTGATCGCACAAGGCCGCCTTGAGTCGATGTTGAATATACGCCATCTGCCTGCCAGCACGAGTCGATCCGCAATGCCTACTTACGATGTGCGTGTCGCCTTGCAGCGTGCTGTTTCGTCTTGGACCGTGTATCACGTTCTCGATACTGGTCCACTTGCCCCACTGCGTAGCTGGGGCTCCGTCACTAACTACGAACGACTCGGGCCCGAGGCTCGAAACCTCGCCGCAGTCCTATTCTACCTTCGAGAAAAAACGCCAAGCCGATACACTTCCATTCTTGAAACGATTCGCCTCACTGCACCCTTTATCGACGACTTCATCTTTCGACCCGAGATCCGCGGGAGGGAACGACAGGTTAGGCTTGAGTGGAAACAGCATGGTTTGCAGGAACCGTTTCAGCCCACACTGCTTTCCGACGGCACGATTCGATTCATCGCGCTGGTGACGGCTTTGCTTCAACCAGATCCGCCATCGACCATCGTCATCGACGAGCCCGAACTTGGTCTTCATCCTTATGCCATCAACCTGCTGGCCGAGACAATCCGCGCGACGGTCAATCGCGGCGTGCAGGTCATCCTCGCCACGCAGTCTCCGCAACTCATCGATTGCTTCGAACCCGCCGACATCGTCGTCGTCGAACGTTCGAACGGACACTCCACGTTCACGCGGCTTGACGCGGACAAACTTGCTGAATGGCTCAGAGATTACTCGCTCGGCGAATTGTGGCTGAAGAACATCCTCGGAGGCAGACCCGGCCGTGATTGATCTCGCCATCATCGTCGAGGGTCAGACCGAGGAGGCGTTTGTCAACCAAGTGCTCGCGCCACATCTGGCCGTATTGGGTATCGCCGCGTGGCCGGTGCTTCCAGGAAAGGGACGAGCACGGCGCGGAGGACGCCACGCCTGGGAATCTGTACGAAAAGACGCAGCGCGCCTGCTCAAGGAACGGCAGGATCGACGATGCGCCTTGATGTTCGATTACTACGGCCTGCCGCACGACTGGCCCGGCCGCGACACCGCGCCGAGTCGCCCCATCGACGAACGAGGTCGCTTCGTCGAGAAATCGCTGGCGACGGCGTTCCGCGAACATGAGGCGTCGTCGTTCGGCAAAGCCCGCTTTCTCCCCCATATCCAGCTTCACGAGTTTGAGGCGAGACTCTTCAGCGATTGCTCCGCGCTCGCCGCGGTGGTCGGCGGCCCGGCCGACGCTTTGGAGCGCATTGTCGCCGAGTGCGGCGCACCGGAGCGCATTGACGATGGCCTGGAGACGGCGCCATCCAAGCGGTTGGAAGCCCTCAGACCCGGATATCAGAAGATTGCAATGGGTGTGTCGGCTTCGCAGCGCATCGGGCTTGCGTTGATGCGCGAGAAGTGTCCGCACTTTGACGCTTGGCTGACCCGGCTCGAAGCGATGGCCGAGCCGAGCGCATGAGTCGACGCCGACGCACGCGATGTCGCCACGCCTGCGCTTACGGATTCATGCCCCGATGTCCCTGCGCATCACCTTCCCCTCAAATCGGATGACTTCGCACGCCGCGTAGGCTCGTGTTCGCGCGTCGGCGATGGTGTCGCCGGTGGCGACGATGTTGAGCACGCGCCCGCCGGCGGTGATGATGCGGCCCTCGACATCGCGCGTGGTGCCGGCGTGGAAGATGTGAATGTCAGGCATGGACGCGGCGTCGTCCAGCCCTTCGATGACACGGCCTGTGATCGGCTTGTGCGGATATCCCTCTGATGCGAGCACGATGCAGACGCTCGCGCCGGGCTTCCAGGTCATGTCGGCGTCGCCGAGTCTTCGCGTCGCGGCGGCGTGCATCAGTTCGAGCAGGTCGCCGTTCATGCGCGGCACGAGGGCCTGACACTCCGGGTCGCCGAATCGGCAGTTGAACTCGATGACTTTCGGCCCGGCGTGGGTGAGCATGATGCCCGCATACAGCACGCCGCGATAGTCGATGCCCTCGCGGCGCAGCGCATCGACGGTGGGCACGAGGATCTCGCGTTCGATGCGTTCCATGAGTCGCTCATCCACGAGATCTGATGAACACACCACGCCCATGCCGCCGGTGTTCGGCCCCGCGTCGCCATCGCTCAGGCGCTTGTAGTCGCGGCTGGGCTCGAGGACCGTGATGGAACGACCATCAACGACGCACAGGATCGAGCGTTCCGGCCCGAGGAGTTTCTCTTCGATCACGACCGTGTCCCCGGCCGTGCCGTGGATGCGCCGAACCATGAAATCCTCAAGCGCTTTGAGTCCTTCCTCCAGCGTCGCGGGCACGACGACGCCCTTGCCCGCGGCCAGGCCCGAGGCTTTGATGACATGCGGCGATTCGCGCGATTCGAGATACGTCGCGGCCGAGTCGTAATCGGTGAACGCCCGCGACTCGGCCGTGGGAATCGATGCGGAACGCATGAGTTGTTTCGCCCAGGCCTTGTCGGCTTCGATGCGTGCGCCGGCGGCCGTGGGGCCGAACACGGCGCGCCGCGGCGAGGCGAGTTTGTCCGCGAAGCCCTCGGCCAGCGGGTCTTCTGGTCCCACGACGATCAGACCGATCTTGTGGCGATCGCAGTACTGTTCAAGCCGGTACAACTGCTTCGCATCGACGGGGACATCGACGGGCCTGCCGAGCCCGGCCAGGCCGGGGTTCGATGGATGCGTGATGTGAAGCGTTTCCAGTCGTGGCGATGCGGCGATGGCGGTGGCGAGCGCATGTTCCCGTCCGCCGCCGCCGACGAGCAGGACATTGAGTGTGGTTTCGGGCATTGGCGTATCGTAGCGTGGGGCGCGACGGCGGCGAAGGTTTGTCGCGTGTCATGCGAGGGAGTGTCGAATGCGGTAGACTCATGTCACCGCGCTTGCGTGGTCCGGCGCGCGACACGAAAGGCCCGCGGCATGGATCCCAACCTGTTTCACCTGGATTGGATGCGCACGCTTGAAACCGTCACCGCCATCATCGTGCTGGCATTCATCGTCGAGCGCGTGGCGGCGCTGTTGTTCGAGGCTCGCTTCTTTGTGCTCAACACGCGTATGCCCGACGCAGGCTCGGAAGAGGCCGTGCGCGAGCATGAAGGCGTGATGACCGCCCGGCGCATCCTTCGCGCCAGGGATGATCACGCGGAGGTCGAGCGCATCTGCAACCGCATGAGCGCGACGAATCCGCTGTGGCCGCCGAGGCAACGACCCGAACTGGCCGTGCAGGATGCCGAAAACTACCTCGCGCTGATCGCGCGTCGGCATCATCGTCGGCGCACGTTGTCGCGCTGGCCGATCAAGGAGGCGTTGGCGTTCGCCCTCGCGGCCGGGGTGTGCGTGGCGGTGGACTTCGACGCGGTGAGCCTCATCATTTTGTCTCCGCAGACGACGACGTGGGGCGCGATCCTGACGGGCGCGGTGGTCGCGGGCGGCAGCAAGGCCGCGATCATGCTCTTTCACGACCTGCTGAAGGTTCGCAGCCAGGCACTGCAGGAGGTGCGAAAGCCGCCGGCGGATGCGAAGCGCGGAGAACAACCATGAAGCGCCTCGTGTGCATCATCGTGCTGCTGGTTCTCGCGTCGCACACGCCCGCGCAGGACTTCCACATCGTCGCGAGTCGTCGCACGGTGATTCGCGAGACGGCGTCATCGAGCGCGAATGATCTCGCGCGACTCGACGCGGGTGAGACGCTCAACTGCATCACCGATCCCGCCACGGCCCAGCCCGAGCAGCGCGAGCGGTTTTATCGCGTGCGGCTCGTCGATGGCCGCGAGGGCTGGGCCTCGACGTACAACGTGCGTGTCGAGCACGGCCTCGCGCCGGGCACGCCGATGGGCATCGCCGCCGCGCCGGGCGGGCCGCTCGCCTATCACGCGGGTCTCGTGGGTCTTCCGCGCGGGTATGTCGAACTGGTCAACGATGGGTACGTCGTGGGGTATGACCCGCGACTCAAGATCCCCGCGTGGGTGCAGTATCGCCTCACACGCGAGGACATCGCGATGGATCGCCCGCGCAGCAACGCCTTTGGTCCGGATGATCGAGTTCCATCGCCCGCGCAGTCAACACCCGCGGACTACGCCGCCGCCACATCGTGGGGCCAGTGGAACGCGATGGGACTGCAACCCCCGCAAACGGGCGCGACGGCCTATGTCCGCGGCCACCTCGCCCCCGCCCGCGACATGGCCCGCACCGATGACATCGAACGAAGCAGCTATCTGCTGACCAACATGGCGCCGATGGTCCACAACGGATTCAACAACGGCCTGTGGGGCTCGCTCGAGGGCCGCGTGCGGCAGTGGGTCGAAGCGCGCGGGGAATTGACGATCATCATCGGCCCGGTGTTCCTGTCGTCGCCACGACAGATTGACCCGCCGGTGAGCGAGGCGGAGCGATCGGTCGCGGCGGTGCAGGCTGTGGTCATGGCCCAGCCGCCCGTGGCGCGACAAGTGATCTACAACGTGGTCGGCGAAGGCGAGGTCGCGGCACCGACGGCGATGTTCAAGGTCGTGATCGACATGCGCGACCCGCGCGAGCCACAGGTCATCGCGTTTCTCGTGCCGCACTTTCGACAGATCGGGGCTGATCTCGCGGATTATCTCGTCAGCGTGCGTGACATCGAGCGCGTGACGGGGCTTGACCTGCTGTCAGAACTTGAAGATGAGATCGAACACTCTGTCGAAGCGGTTCGCGCGCCGGGTTTGTGGTAGCGAGCGTTGCGAACGATGTCGGTTGAGGCGTGGCGATTCAGCGCCAGCAATCCATGATTCGCACAGGCGAGCGGCCGTAACACCGCCATGCATCATCCGGACTGGCTTAGAAATACGCCCACGGCGGCGCATCTTTGCGACTGACCACGCACGATACGCCGGGCAGCAGGCCCGACAGTTTTGTCGCGAGCACAGGCAAGTAACCCCGTTCCGTCTGCGTGTGTCCCGCGAGGATCACGGCCAGACCCGAATCCATCGCCGCCAGCACTTCGTGATGCTTCATCTCGCCCGTGACGAACACCTCGCACGCTTCTCGACGCGCGGCCGTGGCCAGCGAGCCGCCGGAACCCGGACAGACGCCGACATGCGTGACCGTGCGCCCCGCGCTGTCCGATGGCGCGAGCTTCACCGACGATACGCCGAGTCGCGTCTTCAATCGCTGTGCAATCTCGCCCAGCGTCGCACCCTGATCCAGCACCAGACGACGCCCCGCGCCAGCCCGGCGAATCGGCATCGGCGTGAGTTCATACACATCCACGGCCGGTTCTTCATACGGATGAAACTGCCGCAGCGTTTCGATCGCGATGGCCAGTGCTTCGCGCGGGCAGACCATCTCAAGCCGCAGTTCGTGGACGCGCTCCAGTCGTCCCGCCTCGCCGACGCGCGGCGAGGAACCTCCCCCGCCGAAGAACGTGCCCTCGCCGGGCGTAGAGAAGGAACACTGCGTGTACGCCCCGATTCGTCCCGCCCCGGCCGTGGCCAGCGCATCACGCACGCACTGCGCCGATTCCTCCGGCACGAACGTGACGATCTTGACCATCGTCGCGCGATCCGCGTGCGGCTGCAGGGCTTTGCAGTCTCCCGCGATCGCGCCAGTCTGCTGCGAGCCGGAGAGGATTTCACACAGCCAGTCGGTGACGCCTCCGAGCGCCGCGTCGAGCGCCGTGTGCGGCGAATAGATCGCGATGCCCGCCGCGATCGCGCGATGCACGATGCGCTGCCGCGCATCGCTCGTCACGATCCGCTTGATCGGCTCCCAGATCGGCGGGTGATACGCGATGATCGCCGACGCCCTGATCCCCACGGCCTCGTCAAGCACGCCCTCGGTCAGGTCGATCGTCAGCATCACCGGCCCGTGCAGCGGCGATTCCGTGTTGCCCACCAGAAGCCCCACATTGTCCCATGACTCGGCCAGATCCAGCTGCGCAATCGCCGACATCGCCGACATCAGCGTCTGTATGTTCATGGGTCGTCCTCCTGCACGATCCGCTACGGGCGGATCTCCAACTCATCCTCAAGCACCACCAACGGCTCCTGATCCTCGCGAATCGTGAAGAGCGCGCGGATGATGAAGCGCGAGGCCGGATCGGGGCGATCCGCCGTCATCGCCTGTCCCATCCAATCCGGCACGTCGCGAAGTTGCAGCCGAAACGTGCGCGTCGCGCGGTCCCAGTGCCGCAGATACCCATCGATCGTTGACAGATCCACATCCCACACCAGGTGCTGCACATTGGGCGTGGTCGCCCCCGGGCCTGATGGGCCGTACAACTGAACCTCGAGATCCCCCAACGCCTTGACGCTCTCGCCCCACGCATCGCGCAGTTCGACGTGGACAATCAGAATCGGATACCCGTCGGCGTGCCGGGCAAAGCGCGTGAGCGGGTGGACCCGTGCCGCCACGGGACCAAAGGGCGCAATCGCCTGCGCACCGCCTTCATATCGCTCGTCCGGCGGCGTGCGACATGATGACAGCGCCATCACCATGACGCCCAGCGCGACGACCGCGCGCATGATCCGACGATCCTTCATGCGGCCAGCAGTGTAGCCATCGCACCGTTGCAACTCCGCACGGCCACACCGACACAAAGAAAACGCGGACCCCGTGAGGAGCCCGCGCTTCGTAGGTTGTTGGATTGATTACCAGGAACCGCGACTGCCGCCACGGCCACCGCCGCCGCCGCCGCCGCCGAATCCACCACCGCCGCCGCGTCGGCCGCCACCGCCGCCGCCGAATCCGCCGCGACCGCCGCCACCGCTGAACGACCCGCGATCTTCACGCGGGCGCGCCTCGTTGACGACCAGCTCGCGACCGTCGAGCGACTTGCCATTGGTCGCTGCGATGGCCGCACGCCCTTCTTCATCGTTCGACATCTCGACGAAACCGAACCCGCGCGAGCGTCCCGTCTCCCGGTCCATGACCACCATCGCTGACGTCACTTCGCCAAATGGCTCGAAGTGCGACCGCAACTGGCTTTCAGTGATGCTGAAGGGGAGATTACCGACATACAACTTGATCATAACCCGAATCCCGCCCGAGGAGAGAACCATGTCAACCGTGCTTGACCCCGGGCAAGTTCGAGCGTCGGCCAAGGCCCAACCCGCGGACACTCCGACGGCGATCGGCCATTGGGGGAAGTTTAGCAAATCGTCGTCCCGTTGTCGAGCGACACCCTTTACCCACAGAGAATTCACAGATCGCCACGCCCTGCGGACCGGACTGTAAGGCGCGATAACGGGATTGCCGGGTCATTGACTGGTGAAAACGCCTGTTATAATCGTTCTTCCTCCGGTTGCGAACTGCACATTTGGTAGAATCCAGAATGCGTCTCCATTCGTCGTGAGACTTCGTGTACCTGAGGTTCCGGGGAGGTAATCATGCTTTCCACGAAGAGACTGTGCGGGGCCGTGCTGGCCACGGCCGCGTCGCACGCGATGGGTCAAACCGCGTGGTTCATCATCGACCACCCGACCATTGTCACGCCGACGAATCCAGAGATTGAGATTGAGTTGAATGTGGGCTTCGACTACGAACCCGGCATTGCGGAGGCGTATGCGGCCGCACAACTCGTCATCACCTCCAGCGTTCCGCGACTGACGGGGGGCTGGGCACCGCCGGGGTTCGGGCTCAGCGAGCCAGCAGTCCAGCCCACACGTATTGTGGACGTTGCAGCGCAGATTCATTTTCCCAAGCGCGGCATCTTTGCGAACGCGGACAACCCGATCCATGTGTACACGTTCGCGTGGCGTGCCGAGGACTTCACGCCCCACTGGGTCACGATCGACATCCGCGCCATTCGCATGGACCTGTACAACGATTATCACGGCCAGCCGACGAGCCTTCGCGTGCCGAATCCGCCGAGCGAGACTCTTCGCTTTCGCGTGCGCGAAGCGCCGTGTTACGCGGATTGCGATACGACGACGGGCCTGGAAGTGCTCGACTTGTGGGACTTTCTGTGCTTTGGCAACCGCTTCGCCGCGGGCGATGGATACGCGTGCGACTGCGACACCACGACGGGAATGGGCGTGTGCGACGTGTTCGATGCCCTGTGCTTCCTCAACGCCTTCGCGGCGGGGTGTGAATAGAGGCTCGCTCCGGAAGCGCATGCGGGTGTCTTTGCAACTTCAGAGCACGACGCGCAGGCGCGTGTCGGTCCTCCCGCTTCATGCCGTAGGCGTGGAGTTTCCTCACGCCGAAGGCGTGGTCGTCAGTAGCCGGGCGTCGTCGCGTTGTTTCAATGTCCGCCCTTGCCGTGGCTGTCGGACTTGCCGTGGCTTGTGGACTTGCCATGATCGCTGGTCTTGCTCTTGCTCGCGGACTTGCCGTGATCGCTCGATTTGCTCTTGCCGTGGTCGGACTTTGCGTGTGAGTCCGTTGCGGGCGAGCGTTCGCGCAGATCAACCTCACTGATCGTGGGGATCGGCGCGTCGGGTGAGCGGAAGAAGAGCATGTGTCCCCAGACCAGACCCGCGAGCGCGATTTGCAGCGCACCGGCGATCACGACCGTCTGACGGAACCACGCCGGCTTGCCATCGAACGGCCTGCACAGCGCATCCACGGCCTTGTTCACGCACACCGTCACCACGCCGGGCTTGACTTCCGCCACCACGTCCGTTGGCGCTATGGGCGTCGGATCGGCAGGTTTGTTGTCCAGCGCTGCGGCCGTAGCGGGCGCAGGCGAGGAAGGCAAGGGGGGGTTGTCTGTTGGTGTGGCGGCGTGCGTTGGCGCATCGGTGATGACATGGGATGGTGATTGCGTCGTCGCCGACTCCTCGGTTTTGCCGCCCCCTTTGGCCCGCCCATCGGTCGACGCCGGCGATGCCCCCGCGTACACGGCTTCGCCTGTCGCATCCGACGCGGATTCGACAGGATTGGTAGAAAGGAACTCTCCATCAACCATGTCATCGGCGAGGCGCGCGAGTTCATCATCGAGCGATTCGAGCGATTCAGACGCGGCGAAGGATGTGTCATCGAGGGGATTGTGGATGGACCCCACCGGCCCCGTAGGCTCGGGGTTGGGTATCACGCCCGCCTCGGCGCCATGCTTGCGATGATCGGACGTTGGTTCCATGGCACATCCCCTGTGGGCACAATCGGCCGAAGTCGGGTGCGGCTGAAGGGTCGGCGTGCGGCCAGACGCAGGGGGCAGCGCTATAAAGCGCCACGGCCGCCGGGCCGCAACGACGGAGGTTGGCTCTCATGCATCGGATCATGGCGCCGGGACTGGCAATGGGTGATGTGATGGTGCGTGTGGAGGGTGATGAGGCGCATCACGCGCTGCGGGTCAAACGCGTGCGCGTTGGGGAGGGCGTGGAAGTGTTCAATGGCGCGGGGGCCGTGGCGGCGGGACGCATCGCCGAAGCTGGACGCTCCAACCTGACGGTGCAGTTGACCGAGGCGGTGCGGATGTCGCCGCGTTCCCGGCCGTGGATTGAAGTGTGGGCGTGTCCGCCGAAGGGGTCGCATCTTGATTTGCTTGTGGATGGGTTGGCGCAGGTCGGGGCTGGCAGCCTGACGCTGCTGCGCACGCCCTGGTCGCAGCCGATGCCGAGCGCGTCGCGGATGTCACGTCTCGAGCGGATCGCGGTGGAGTCGTCGAAGCAGTGCGGACGGGCGTGGGTCATGCCGGTAAAAGGGGGGGGGACGCTGGAGGCAGCGCTTGTCGGAGAGGAGGGGTTGACGATCGTGATGGCGCATCCAGAGGATGGCGCGTTTTCGCCCGAGGGGGGGGGCAAGATTCGCCTGCTCATCGGACCAGAGGGCGGGTGGCAGGAGTCGGAACTGGCGCAGGCGCGGGCGGCGGGGGCGAAACTGTGCGGATTTGGGCCGCACTTGATGCGGATCGAGATCGCGGCCGTGGCGGCGGTGGTGTCGGTGCGGGAGAGGGGGGGGTGAGGATTTGTGCGTGTGCTGCCCACTGCGCTTCGCGGTCGATGCGCTGGCCGCGGCTCTATGAGATGGGTGAGCAAGCGTCCATGATGCCGCGTCTTTGCCACGGCCGCACCGACTTGCTCCGAAGACTCCGCGAATGGTGGCACAATCGAACGTGAATGCGACTCAACCCGCCGTCGGGAGGTCGGCCTCGCCCAGGAGGCGGAAGTCCTTGCGACGCAGGATCTGGCCGGCGAGTGTTCGATCATCGACGGCCAGCGCGACGCAGGGCGAGCCGTTGGGCCTGAACATCAGCGGATAGACGAAGTGGATGTTGAGTTCCGCGCGAAGCAGGCACAGACACATGCCCGAGAGCGACTTGCCCGGCGAGAGTTCGACGACGAGCACATCAACTTCGGAGTACGGGAGTTTCTGCTGACGCAACAGGGCGCGAGCGGCGTCGGAGGAACTGGTGACCATGCGCACAACCGCGTGATCGCTGGCCTCGTGAACGCTCAGGGCGCAGATCTGACACGTTGAGCCGTCAAAGGCTTCGAGCACGTCGTAGAGCTTGCCCACGCGGTTGTCGAGAAAGACGCTGAACTGCGTCGCGAGGGGCGGCGCATAGCCATATGCCGTCTCAAGGGGAATCGGGGCCTGACTCATGGCGATCCTTCCGCCCATGCGCCGGGCGGCTCGACACCGGTGACCCAACACCTCCCGGTTTCGAAACCCGGCCTGTCAACCAAGTCCCGGACGGCCGCGACTGGCCGTCACCGCTCCGCCACGGCATCCGTTTCCGTGACCACCACCGGAGCAGTTCTCTCACCCATGGAGCAGCATACCAGAAAGGGAGTGCTGAAATCAAGAGTAGGCGGCACATTCCGTCGAACGAGCGACCGAGGGGCCATTGCGATGGTCGTGCCATCCCGTCCGGATGTAAGGCTCTCGGAACATTGGCATGGGGCATTCACCCCATATTCAGTCCTTCTTAGTATTTCCACTGGTTCAGTTGTAGCCGGCAGGGGTGGACGCTGATAGGCTAAACGGGCACGATTTCTACGGAATTGTCGAACCTGCGGTCTTTGTTCGGTGTATATTAGGAGGTTGACGAGCCGATCCACGGTCAGCGCGATGGCGGACGGAACATGTTGAATGGGAGCGCGAGTTTTCTCACAAGGACTGTGTACGCGAGGGACAGCACGTCGATGAAGGCGAAGCGAGTACAGTCGGCGACGATGCCTACCGCGGACCAGTTCGCGGACTACTTTATTGCTCGCACGCGGACCGAAAACCGTCAAATGAGTGCGTACAAACTCCAGAAGCTGCTGTACTACACACAGGCCTGGTCGCTGTCGGAGCGTGATCGTCCCGCGTTCAGGGAAGAAGTTCGCGCGTGGAAGGATGGGCCGGTCGTGCCCGCCATCTACAAACGGTTCAGGGAGAGTTACTTCGTTGAGTCAACCGTCCCCGGGCCGCACGGCCTGGACGCGGCAGACCAGCGGCACGCCGAGGCGATCTGGCTGATGTATCGCGAGTTGGACGGCGATCAACTGGCCGCCATGACGCATCGAGAACAACCATGGATCGACGCGCGGAAAGGCTACGCGGATCATGCCCGTAGCGATGTTCCCATCAAAGAGTCGCTCATGCGTGAAGAGTGTCAACGACAGATGGCGGACACAGATCAAGCGCTGCTGAATCTGGCCCAGAGATTGGCCGGATGATCAGGCGGGGCGGAGTTTACTTCGTCGCCGGCGTGCCGGCGCTGGATGAATTCGGCGCGGAGAAAGACCGCTACGCCATCGTGATTGACCTGAGGCTTGAAGGTTCGCCGCGAGTGATTCCGCTCGCGGTCATGTGCGTCATCTCGTCGGCAAGCACGTTGCGCGAGTCCCGCATCGAACTGCCAGCACACGCAGGGACGGGGTTCCGCACGCGGTGCTGGGCCGTGCCAGAGTGGATCGTATTGATTCCGCCGTGTTGGCTGACGCAACAGAGAGGTTCGCTCTCGCGACTCGAACTCAAACCCGTCGCGGATCGCGTCAAACGGCTGATCGGCGAGCGATACTACGAACAGCACCCCCCGCTCAAACTGGACTGTCCTCCCCCGTCCGGCCGCACCTGCGAACATTGCGATCAATCGCGACGAGGGTAGACGCTCATCTTCGCCCCGTCAGTCCGGCGTCGATCACGAGACGGGGCGTGGTCAGGCTGACATCATTGAGGGCGGGGTGCAAGACGATGAAGAGGCCCGACGGATCGCAGGCTGATTCCTGCCACAAGTATGGCACGGCTGATGGGATTCTCAGTCACGCATGGAAACTTGACCCGCAGCCGCAGGTGGAGGTCGCGTTGGGGTTTTCGAAGACGAAGCCGCTTTCCATGACGGTTTTCTTGAAGTCGATGGTGGTGCCGCCGAGGTAGAGGAGGCTCTTGGGGTCGCAGATGATGGTCAGCCCGTGCTGTTCGAAGGCTTCGTCGGTGTCCTTCTGGGATTCGGTGAGGTCGAGGACGTAGGAGAAGCCGGAGCAGCCGCCGCCCTTGACGCCGACGCGAAGGCGGACCTTGGCCGCGTCGAGTTCCTGTTCGGCGATGATGCGTTTGATCTCGGCGGCGGCGGTTTGCGTGAGGTTGACGGCGACGGTGGCTGTGGACATGGGATTCTTCCTCGGACATTGCGGGCGCGGGATCAAGCCCGCGTCGTCTGTGAATCATACGCCGTGAGGTTGAGGCGAGTTCCGCTCGATCGTCACGGCCGGCGCGAGGTTATGCGGGCGTCAACGTTTGTGATCGGACGGGGTCGTTCGTGGCGAGATAGACCGTTCACGGAGTGAACGGGCTACCCGGGAACGCTCACGGAGTGAGCGGGCCACCCAGGAGGGGTCCACCCG
>CAZTPJ010000028.1:0-35314 GCA_964614515.1 uncultured Phycisphaeraceae bacterium
AACACGCTCTCGGCCCGGTGCGAAGCCTCGCCGAATCTGTCCGCCGTGAGTTTGCGGACCCCGCGGCCCGCGGACGGCGCGTCTGCCTCCTTCTCGCGCCGATCGCGCTGCTGAGCCTTGCCGACCTCTGGATGACCATCGATCACCTGACCCAGGTCGGAATGTTTGAGAGCAATCCTATCGCGCGGGCGGTGATGGCACAGGGATCGCCGACGCTGCTGGCCGTGTGGAAGATCCTGTCCGTGGCGATGGCGATTGGCTTCCTGTTCGTGGCGCGCCGCAAGTGGATCGGCGAGGCCGCGACGTGGCTGGCCGTGTTCGTGCTGATCTGGCTGATGATCCGCTGGGCGGTGTACAGCGATCAAGTCTCGACGTTCAACGCGAACTCGCTGGCGTACATCGAACAGATCGACACCAACTGGGTGCGCATGCCGACCGGGCCGTGACGTCGGTGTCGTTCACGTGAGGACGGTTGATGTGGTGGCGCAGGCGTCGTACGCACTGGCGGACACGCCGCCAGTGCCGCAGACATGTCTCACCGCTCCACGGGTTGAACCTCACGCACGCGCCTTGCGAGCAGGGTCAGAATCCCACGCCACACCGAAACCTGCTCCGACAAGTCATGCCCGAGCAGGTCCGACACGGCCGACCAGTCCTCGATCTCCAACGCTTGCTTGAGCGACCCGAGCACACCCGCCAGTTCACCCGCGCGCTGCCCCACCGTCGGACCATCCCCGCTCAGACTCGACGAAAACTCCGCCAACGAGATGCCCAGCAACTCCGCGCTCTGCGTCATCGCCTCATGCACCGCACGCCACAGGTCCATCGCCACCGCGACAGGCTCCAGCGCCGCGGCCGTGCGGCCCCGCTGTAACTCCGCCGACGCGAGTTGTTGAACTTCATCAGCCTGTTCGAGGGATATGGCCGCGGCCTCGAGGGCCTCGAGCACCAGCGTTCGCGGCTCGGCCGAATACAACCGCAGTTCATCACCGACCGTCCCCCCCGGATCGGGCGAGGTCAACTGCCGCTCGCTCAAGAGCGTGCCATCGAGCAGCCCGGCCACGATGATCCGCCCGGCCTCGGCAGCGCGATCGCACGCGGCGTCAATCGCCGCCGAAAGGCTCCCGCTGACCATGGGCAGATCGACATCATCAAGGAGTACGCGCATGCATGACTTATCGGTTCGCGCGGCGTTATCCGGCACACGCCAACGGCCATCTCCCGCGACACGCCCATTCTGCGCATCACTCCGCCAGCGCGGGCTCAGGCGTCGCGGAAACGTCCGTCGAATCGGGCCTGGCGGCCTGAACGGCCCGCTTGGCACGGCGATTCTGCTTGTGGATCAAGCGCAGGTTCCGCGCATAAATCACGATCCCCGTCGACTGCCCAAGCACACCCACCACATCCTTGCGCCACACGAAGTATGTAAACAGCGCCACGCCCCCGAAGAAACTCAGCCACCAGAATAACGGCGGAATCACCGATGCACGCTGCTTCTCGGACATCACCCACTGAATCAGCATCCGCCCGAAGAAGCAGACCTGACCGCCCAGGCCCACGGCGATCCAAACCATCATCCCCCATCCACTGACGTTGAACAACTTGAGCACCCAGTGCCGCGCGTGCAGTTCCGTCGCGGTGACATTGAGCGCGGCCGCGAATTCGCCCTCGCTCAGCCACGCATCCGGAAAGCCGACACCGTCAAGGAATCGAAACTCGTGCCCACCGCGCTCTGCGTCGCGCACTTCGACTTCGACCTTGCCCGAACCCACGATGACTTCAAATCGCGATGCCCCGTCGGTTCTCGCCGACTTCGTGCCGATCTGCGGCCCGAGCACAAGCCACACGCCCACCAGCAGCATCGCAAGCATCGCCAGAATCGGGCCGGACTTCATGGCGTCGCGCTCCGCGCGGAAACCTCAATCGCGGCCTCAACGACCGGACGCACTTCTTCATGGACCACGGGGCGACGGCGATTGCCCATGTATCGCACGGCGAAGCAGTCGATCAGGCCGGGAATCGCGCGTTGCATGATGCCCAGGCCGTACTTCGTCGTGCCCGCCGTTCTCGGACGATGTCGCACCGGCATCTCGACCACCTTGTACCCCAGTCGCCGGGCCATCACGGGAATGAAGCGATGCATCCCCTTGAACTCCAACGGCAGCGAAACCGCGATTTCTCGCCGCATCACACGCAGCGAGCAGCCCGTGTCCCGAATCGTATCCCCCAGCAGCAGCCTGCGAAAGATGCGCCCCACCACGCTCCCCACCCGCCGAACCGCGTTGTCCTTTCGCGATCGCGAACGATCCCCCTGCACCATGTCCGCGCGATGCTCATTCATCATCAGCAGCATCGCCGGAATCTCGGCCGGATCGTTCTGCAAGTCGGCATCGAGCGTGGCGATGAGCCGTCCGCGTGCGGCCCGAAACCCCGCGTGAAACGCTGCCGACTGCCCGTTGCCCTTGCCCGCGGGCGTCTCCAGCATCGCCACGCATCGCAGCCACGCCCGATCCAGCATCAGGTTCAGCACGCCCCGGCGCGTGCCATCCGTCGAGCCGTCATCCACCACGATGAACTCGCACGACAGCCCCGTCGCCTCCATCGCCCGACCCACTTCATGCACCAGCGCCGCGATGTTCCCCTCTTCATTGTGCGCCGGCGCGATGATCGACAGATCAAGTTCCTCAGAAGCCGATGGGGGCATGATGCAAAGGGTAGGAGGGCGAAGCCCACCAATAAGAAGCCCGACCATCAGGGAGGGCTTGGCCGCGGCGACACACGCGATTCCGACCCAGCGCCCCCATCGTCACCCGCGACCACCATCACACAGCGGATGACGCCGTCAACCACTGACACACGCCATCACACAGCGGATGACGCCGTCAACCACTGGCACACGCCAGCACACACCCGCTTCCAAGCCCTCCCTGATGGTCGGGCTTCCTATGTCGGTATCATCCGCCATGCCACGCTTCCTTGGCCTGGACTTTGGAACCGAATCCGTGCGGGCCGTCATCGTCGGCGCGGATGGTTCGCTGCACGCCACGGCCGTCGCAGCCTTCGCCGATCGACAGATCACGGGCGCCAGCGCGGCCGCGATGCGACTCTTCGGCTCGGCCCTCGCGCCGCACTGGGCGCTGCAGCATCCCTCCGACTGGATCGACGCCGCCGCCACGGCCGTGCGCGAAGCCATCGCACGCAGCGGCATCGACAACAGCGTCAGCAAGTCCATCGCCGGCATCGGCGTGGACTTCACCAGTTGCACGATGCTCCCCGCGCGGCTCGACGGTTCACCGCTGTGCCTCGACCCGACGCCGCCGCGCGCGGACCAGCCCATCGCCACACATCCGCTGTCAACCCTCGCGCCGCGCCCGCACGCATGGCCCAAACTCTGGAAGCACCACGGCGCCCACGATCAAGCCCAGCGCATCACCACGCTCGCACGACAGCGACGCGAACCATGGCTCGATCGCTACGGCGGAAGCGTCGGACTCGAATGGCTCTTTCCAAAGATACTCGAAGTGATCGAAGGTGACGCCGCGACGGCCACGGCCGCCGAAGTCTGGCTCGAGGCCGGCGACTGGTTCGTCTGGCAACTCATCGGCTCGCCATGGATGACCGAAGGGGGGGGCAAGGGGGGGGCCATCCCCGCGAGCGACCTCCCGCGATCAACCTGCCAGGCCGGATATAAAGCGCTGTGGTCGAGCGACACCGGCTATCCATCGCGCGAGTTCCTCACGGGCGTACATGCACAACTCGCAGATGCGGCCGTATTCAAACTCCCCGGTCGCCACATCGCCCCCGGCGTTCGCGCGGGCTTGCTCTGCGAGGCGATGGCCCATCGGCTCGGTCTCAACGCGGGCATTCCCGTTTCAGCCGCGATCATCGATGCGCACGCGGGCGTGCCCGGCGCGGGCGTCGCGGCCGTGGGAGACATGGTGCTCGTCATGGGCACGTCCGGCTGTCACATGCTCTTGACCGATCGCGAGACCCACATCCGCGGCGTCGCGGGCATCGTGCGCGATGGCATTCTCCCCGGCCATTACGGCATCGAAACCGGCCAGGCCGCGATGGGCGACGCCTTTGACTTCGTTCGCAGACTTACGGGGCACACGGACTTTGCATCGCTCGAACAGGCCGCGGCCGACATCGCACCGGGCGCGGACGGCGTGGTGTGCATCGACTGGTTCAACGGCTGTCGCACGCCGTTGATGGATGGCTCCCTGCGCGGCGCGTTCCTTGGACTCACGCTCCATCACACCCCCGCGCACCTGTATCGCGCCGTGCTCGAGGCCTCGGCGTGCGGCCTGCGTTGGATCGTCGAAACCCTGCGCGATGCCGGCGTACCCGTCGAGCGGTTCATCGCCACCGGCGGCCTCCCCTCACGCAGCCCTCTGTTCATGAAGATCGTCGCCAGCACCCTCAACGCGCCCATCTCCATCCCCACCATCGAACACGGTCCCGCGCTGGGCGCCGCCATCCTCGGCGCACTGGCCGCGGGGAGCGCGGATGGTGGATTCGACGATGTGCAGCAGGCCGTGACGGCCATGGCGGGGAGAGCGGCGAGACATTCGCCGGGCCTGAGCAGTGCGCTTCTCCCGGTGGAGCCGGTGGCGGAGTGGTTGAGGGTGTATGAGGGAGTGTATGGGAAGTATCGCACGATCTGCCAAGTGGTGAGGTGATGCCGCAAAAGGGAAGGAACAGTCCAACGCCCTTAGGCAAAGGACTCAGTCCAAAGACGAGCGGCTCGCACGGATGCTGTCCTCAACCATCGATCGGCGTACAGTTGGTCGTGGCTACGCACCGCCAGCCGAGCAAGCGGTTTCGCGATCCGGGAACGACCATCTACTCATATCTCTATGAGTACCAGGTGCGCTGCCCTGAATGCGGTGGATGCGCACAGGTCGTATCGAAGTCCAAGGAGAGCGAAACTAAGACAAGGGCCTCGCTAACGACAACCACGTTCACGCTCGTGTGCGGCCAATGCAGTTTTTTCACAGAACGACCCTTTCCGTCGAGTTGGAACACAACGCCAAGTACTCCGCCTAGAGACCTGGTATTCAAGTTACCTCTTTGGCTTCAGACTCGTTGCAAGGGCAACATTCTGTGGGCATATAACGCGCAACATCTATCGGACATCGAATCAATGGTGGAGGCACAGCTTCGGGAAGATGGACAAGACTGGCGGGGGAAAATGGCGAATCGCACGATGGCTGCTCGTCTGCCGCGATGGATGTTGCTACGGAAGAGTCGATCGGAAGTAATGCGCGGCCTCGTGCGGTTACGAGGAAAACTGGAATCGGGACGCTGATGAGCAGGAGTGAAGCTACGTCTGATCGGAATGCACCAATCAAGAACTCCCAGCTCCCCCCCCGCACGGCCATCCTGATCGCCTCGGGCGATCTGCGTGAGTCGGCCAACGTCGCGTGTTGGCCGGCGCAGCGGGCGATGGAGCGGGAACTGGCCGAGGCGCTGGCCGCGCACGGGTGGAGGATGGATCGCAGGCCAGATGCGGAGATGGGTACAGGCGAGACGCCCGTACCACCGAGGAGTGCAACTCGCGTGGGCGGGACGTCTGTTCAACTGCTACGCCCAAGAGAGGCGGGCGGGACGCCCGCCCCACCGGATCCAGGACACACAGGCGGGACGCCTGTGCCACCGGGGTCTGCAACGCGCTCAGGCGAAACGCCCGTGCCACCGGGAAGTGAGTCTGGCTCGCTCGCGCATGGGTTCATCTCGTCACAGACGATGGGGCGCGAGGTGTTCGCGGGGATTCATCGCGATGCGCCGCTCATCGTGGCCGAGGCCGTGTGGCAGTATTCGCATCATGTGCTGATGGGTCTTGAGCGTCATCGCGGACCGATCCTTCTTGTTGCGAACTGGTCGGGTCAGTGGCCGGGGCTTGTCGGCGTGCTGAATCTTCGCGGTTCGCTGGCCAAGGCGGGCGTGAAGCATTCGCTGTTGTGGGGTGAGGACTTCACGGCCGGGGACTTTCGCGCGAAACTCGGCCGTTGGCTGCACAAGGGGCGCATTCGCCACGACACATCCCACGTGGCCACGCTGGATGCGGATGATCTTCCAAGTCGTGTGCGAAAGTTTGCTCGGCCGTTGGCCGATGCGCTCGATGCGCAGCCCGCGATCCTCGGCGTCTTCGATGAAGGCTGCATGGGCATGTACAACGCGATCATCCCGGATCACCTCCTGCACGCGGCCGGGGCATACAAAGAGCGCCTGTCGCAGTCGGCCCTCTTTCACGCGATGATGCAGGTCTCAAGCGATGATGCCGACGCGGCACGGCGATGGCTCGACGCACGCGGCATGCGATTCATCACCGGGCCGGAACCGAAGTCAGACCTTACCGACGATCAGATTCGCTGGCAGCTCAAGATGTACATCGCGGCCGTGAGACTCGCCGACGAGTTCGGCTGCGACGCGATCGGGATTCAGTATCAACAGGGACTCAAAGACCTCTGCCCCGCGTCAGATCTTGCGGAGGGCCTGCTCAACTGCTCCGATCGTCCGCCGGTGCGGGCGACCAACGGCCCGCGGGCGGGACAGATCATCCGCGATGGCTCGCCCATCACGCACTTCAACGAAGTCGATGAGTGCGCGGGGCTTGACGGCCTCATCACCCAGCGCGTCTGGACCGCGATGGGCCTGCAACCCGACAACACGCTGCATGACCTTCGCTGGGGCGACTGGTTCGATGGGGAGGTCGATGCACCGGAGGTCGGCGTGGAGCGCGACGGCCAGCGCACGTTCGTGTGGGTGTTTGAGATTTCGGGGGCCGTGCCGCCCTCGCACTTCGCCCGCGGCTATGCGGAGGCCGTATCGGAACGTCAGCCGCCGATGTACTTCCGCCTGGGGGGGGGGACGATCAAGGGGGTGTCGAAGGCGGGCGAGGTTGTGTGGTCGCGCGTGTTTGTCGAGGGTGATCGCCTGCACATGGACATCGGCCGTTGCCGCGCTGTCGCGCTGCCGGAAGAGGAGACGCAGCGCCGCTGGCGCATGACGACCTCGCAGTGGCCGATCATGCACGCGGTGCTCTATGGTGTGACGCGCGATCAGATGATGGCACGACACCGCGCGAATCACATCCAGGTCGCGTATGCGCCCGACGCGGCCACGGCCGACGCCGCGTGCGCTGTCAAGGCCGCGATGGCGCAGCGCATGGGCATCCGCGTGCATGTCTGCGGCGCAAATGCAATAGGCGTGTCGCTGGGCGAGGCGTTGTCGCGATCAAGACGTGAGGTCATGTGGGTATCCGCGCGTGCCACTGGCAGTTTGCCTGCCAGTGCCGCGTGGTAGACCAGATCGGCCGCCGACACTGGCGAGCATGTCGTCAGTGGCACACTCCCGACCCAGGCACTGGCGAGCAAGTCGCCAGTGGTACAGCGTCGTATGATCGACCATGCTCGACTATCAGACCGCGGGCGAATCACACGGGCCAGCGCTCGTCGTCATCATCACCGGACTTCCGGCCGGGCTGGTCCTCGACATCGACTTCATCAACGCGGAGTTGTCGCGTCGGCAGGGGGGCTACGGCCGGGGCGGGCGACAACGCATTGAACAGGATCGCGCCGAGTTCCTCGCGGGACTTCGACAAGGCCGTACCATCGGCTCGCCCCTGGCGATTCGCATCGCGAACAAGGATGCACGGCTGGATGATGCGGCGAAGACGCCGCCCGTGCATCGTCCGCGCCCCGGGCACGCCGACCTGGCCGGCAGCATCAAGTGGCTCACGACCGATTGCCGCGAAACGCTGGAGCGAGCGAGCGCCCGCGAGACAGCAGCGCGCACGGCCGCGGGGGCCGTGGCGCGATGCCTCCTTCGCGTGTTTGAAATCGAGACCTTCGGCTTTGTCCGCGCCATCGGTGATGCGAAGGCCGACATCGAGCCGCGCGAGGACACATGGCGCGGCATGATCGCGCAGCGCGACGCGAGCGAGACATATTGCCCCGATCCGGCCGTGACGCAGCAGCAGTGCGCGATCATCCGAAAGGCGAAGATCGACAAGGACACGGTGGGCGGGATCGTCGAGACGCATGTGTTCGGTTGCCCGCCGGGGCTTGGCTCGTGCATGGATTGGCGCGACAAACTCGATGCGCGACTCGCATATGCCGTGATGAGCGTGCAAGCCATCAAGGGCGTCGAGATCGGACTCGGCATGAACGTCGCCACGCGACCCGGGTCGCAGGTTCACGATCCCATTCGCCATGACGCGACAAAGCAGGACTCCCACACACTCGGATTCACACGCGACTCCAACAACGCCGGCGGCACCGAAGGCGGCATGACCAACGGCCAGCCCATCATCCTCCGCGCCGCGATGAAGCCGATCTCCACACTCCTTCGCGGCTTGCCCAGCGTGGACCTGACTTCGCGACAACCTGAAACCAGCCAGTATGAACGCTCCGACATCTGCGCTGTGCCCGCGTGCAGCGTGGTCGTTGAGAACGTGGCCGCGTTTGAAGTCGCCCGAGCCCTTCGCCAGAAGTTCGGCGGCGACACGCTGCTGGAGATGCGGACGAACTATCTCGCGTTCCTCGACGCGGCGCGGGGGCTGGGTCTGCCGAAGCCGGACGTGAGGCTGGCGTAACCCTTGACTCTTGACACAAGCGTCTACCCATTGTGGGAATGTCGGTGACGATTCCGCGCAGACCCCAAGGGGTTGCGCAACTTCGGTACCAGGCCCTTCGTAATGTCCGGCTAGCTCGTCAAGGTGCGTGCAGGAGTTCTGCGCTAAATCGGCCAAAAATCAGTCCGATTGGGCATCAGCACCCGATAGAGGGCGTATCGTCATGGGGTGGCGCAGCATGTCTGCGCAGTGGAACCTTGAGGTGCGGCCGTGCTGATCGAATTCTTCGGCAAGAACTTCGGATGCTTCCGGGACGAGTTTCGCCTGTCGATGCTCGCGGCCGACATCGACAAAGACAGCCCGCGCGGCATCGTCGAAGTCAACGTCGAAGGCGACCCCGAACCTTTGAGGCTGCTGCGCTGCGCGGCGATCTACGGCCCGAATGCGTCGGGGAAGTCGACCATCATTCGGGCGGCCGCGGCATTGCGGTACCTGATCGCCGCTTCGAAGCGAATGAGTTCGGATGAGCCAATACGTGTGTACGAACCATTCGCCCTCGGCCCGAAGCGCGATGAGCCGGTGGAACTCGGCGTCGTGGCTGTCATCGAGGGGCGCGTGTATCGCTATGTAGTGGCTTTCGATCAACTCCGAATTACCCGGGAGTCATTGCAGCAGATTCCTGCGGATTCTCAGCCAATCACGCTATTTGATCGAGAATTGCAGAACACCACGGGCGAGTGGCGATCCGATCAGCAATTTCAACTTGTGACGAGCGATTTCCGCACCAACGCACTCGTGCTATCGCTCGCTGATTCCTTCACACCAAAGCTGGCGAAAAATATCGCAACGGGACTTCGACGACTTCTCCTTACAAACGAAGTTCCTAACATACACCTGTGGCATCCGTTTGGAGTCAGTTCTGTTGCGAAGCGGGCGACCACTGAGGAGCCGTTCGCCGCTTGGCTGCGCAATGCGCTGCGCGCTGCAGATTTTGGCGTCGTGGACTTCGAAACGCAAACCGAGCGTTGGAGTGCGGACCCTTCATCCGGCGACTCCGCCGAGCAGGAGTCCGTCTCGGACGAGCGAGTACTGCACAGCTTCGTGTTCTTGCACGCAGCCAAAGAAGGCCATCTGCCACTGCCGTTCTTCAGTGAGTCCCTGGGAACTCGACGGTTTGTCACTCTGGCGCCGTTGTTCTTTGATCTCATGCACGAACAACGACCAGCTGCCCGCTGGGTGGATGAACTCGACTCTTCATTGCACCCAACTCTGCTCGATCACCTGGTCTCGCAGTTCAACTGCGACCTGCCAAACGACAGGGTGCGTGGCCAACTGATTTTCAATACCCACGAATCTTCGCTGATGGAGGCCGAAGCACGGGAAGCAGTCCTGCGCCGTGATCAAATATACCTGACAGAGAAAGCGCTCGATGGTTCCGCTCGCTTGTACTCAGTCGTCGAGTTCAAAGTGCGAAGCAACAATAATGTGCGGAAGCGGTACTTGGAAGGGCGATTCGGAGCACTTCCCACGCCAAGTTCACTGGTGGATTGATGCATGGCGCCAGCGAGAAAGAGCAGAGTCTCAAAGGATGCCCGCAGGGCTCGCCAGATGTACACGGCGCCCCGGCGCAATTCGTTGCGTCCGATGCTTGCGAGAGTCGTCGTGTTCTGTGACGACCGGGTGACGGCCGCTCGGTACTTGGAGGAACTACGGAAGATCACCAAACACGCCGTGACGTTGGAGGTTCGGACGCAGGAGTGTGGAGGCAAGTCGGCTGATGTGGTGGTCACGCAGGCCATCAAGTGTTGCCCAAGGAGGCAGGGGAGTGCAGCAAGCAACGATTCGGTGTGGGCGGTCATTGATACTGAATCCCGTCCCGAAGACATCAATCTTGCAATGGATGCACAAGAGCGTGGAGCCGCGAGGGGAGTCAGGGTTGTGTGCTCCAAGCCGTGCTTCGAGGTCTGGACACTTCTTCACTTCAAAGCCACCGGCCAGATGTTCGAGAACTGTGACGCCGTTTGGTCCGCCGTGAAATCGGCGTGGGAGAGCAAGTTCGGCCAAGACCCCGGGAAGAAAACGAGAGCCGACTACTCGAACATCGTCCCGCTCCGCCGCATCGCCGTCAACAATGCGAAGAGGCACACTTCACAGAATAGTCAATCGTGGTCCGAGGTGTACCTGTTGATCGAAGAGATCGAGCGCTTCCTCGCACTTCCCGGCGCGTCGCCTGCAAAGTGAACCAACTCGCGAAACGCAGGAACACGACAACCACGCCGCTGCCTCACTCCCCCCCCGTCGCCTGCTTGATGATGTCCACCGGAACCTCCCCCTCGAAGCGGTGGAACACCGTCCGGTGAGGGAACGGAATCTCGATCCCGTCCTTGTCGAAGCGGTTCTTGATCCGGCGATTCAGTTCGCGCTTCACGTTCCACTGCTGGAGCGGCTGCGTCTTCATCCGAAAGCGGATCACCACGGCCGAGTCGCCAAACGAATCCACGCCGAGCATCTCCGGATCGTCAAGGATCAGCGGGCCGAACTTCGGATCGCTGCGCATCCCCGCGGCCAGTTCCATCAGCACGGCCATCACCTTGTCCACTTCCTCCTTATACGCCACGCCAATGTCGAACACGGCCCGCGAATACTCGTGCGTCATGTTCGTGACGACCGTGATCATGCCGTTGGGGATGAAGTGAACGCTGCCATCAAGCCCGCGCAGCCGCGTGACACGCAGCGTGATGTTCTCCACCAGGCCCGACGTGTCGCCGAGTTTCACCACATCGTTGATGCCGTACTGATTCTCAAGCAGGATCAGGAAACCCGTAAAGTAATCGCGAATCAGGTTCTGCGCACCAAACGCCACGGCCAGCCCCACCACACCCGCTCCCGCAAGCAGCGGCGCGATGTTGAACCCAACTTCGCCCAGCACCGTCAACGCCGTGGCCACCACAATCGCCACGCCGGCGAAACTGCGAAACACCGACATGAGCGTGTTGGCCCGCTTCTCCCGTTCAGCCTTCGTGCCCGGCCCGGGCTTCTTGGCGATCAGCACGGCCATTCGCCCGCTGATCTTCCCGATGATCCACAACAGCACGAACGCCAGCGCGATGATCGTCACCACGCGCAGACCATGCACAAGCAACCAATCGACCAGTTCATTCCATGACTGCGGGAGCGACTCAAGATCAATCGCGACTGTGTCCTCGGAGTCTTCCCCGCCTGATTCGCGGCTTGCGTCCGACTGCTGGGAGGCCTCCCCCTGCGGTGGAGTCTGCGAAACAGATTCTTCGGGCTGGGCGGGTGCTTCTTGCGCTGAAGCCGTGGCATCCCCCACCACAACCCCAACCAGCATACACGCCAGTCCCATGACCCTCCAGACGCCGAACATTGTGTGCGATCGTGTAGTTTTCACGGTTCTTTGTAGGCAACGTGCGCGGCTGTGCCAAGTTGAGCCTGAAACAAGAGCGACGCACGGGCCTGAACATCGCCATCAACGTTCGGGCTTCGCGTGAGTCCGCGCCGAATCCTCCGTTCTCAGTTCTGATGAGCTCATCCGGCGTGTCCGTGCGTCGCGCCGCCGTGCCGAAGGAAACGTCCTTCGGTGTTCAACGTTCACATCAACCAGTGCTTCCCGATGGAAGCCGGAGGTGTTCCATGTCTTCACGGATTCGATTGATGAGCCTGTGCGTTCTGGCGGGGTGCAACACGGCATTCGGCCAGTGGGTGGTTCGTCCGCTCGTCATGGCCGGGGATCCCTATCCCGCGGTCACACGCAGCATTCGTTTCGCGGAGTTCGGCGTGCCGTCGGTCTCGCGCGATGGCAAGGTCGGAGTCTCCGCCAGACTCACGGGCACCGGCGTGACGCCGGCCAACGACACGGCCATCGTGCGCATCGATGCGCCCGGCGTCATCTTTCCCATCGTGCGCGAAGGCGATCAAGCGCCGGGCGCGGCGCCGGGCCAGGTCTTCGGCGGCGCCGGCTTCCCCTCTGGCCAGGCCCCATTCACCGACATCGTCACGGGCGCCAACGGTGAGATTGTCTTCGGCGCCACGCTCACCGGACCCGGCGTCACGCCCGACAACGACACGGGCATCTGGTACTACGACATCAACACCGGCAACATCGCGATGCTGATGCGCGAAGATGGGGCCGTCGCCCTCACGCCGTACACCATCGACTTCGCGCTTGTGAGTCGTCCGCTCTGCCCGGGCGTGCCGGAATCGCCGATCGTCGCGACACTCGCCGGGCCGGGCATCACCTCGACCAACAACACCGCGCTGGTGCTGGGGTTCCCCGTTCCGGCCGGGCCGCGACTGATGATCCAGGAAGGTGATCCGGTGTTCGGTCCCGGGGCGGAAGTCTTCGGCGACTTCGGCGTCGGGAGCGTGAAGTCACATTCGCTCGGTGCGCCGATTCTCTCGATGAACACGATCCTTCGCGGGCCGGGCGTCGGCCCTGCGAATGACAACGCGGTCTTCGCGGGTCAGTACGTCGCGGGACAGTTGCCACCGGTTCCGATGCTGGCGCGAGAGGGCGACCCGGCGCCCGCGCCATTCCCCGGCGCGGTTCACGGCGGGCTTTTCACGCCCCCCGCGACGGCCGAGCCGGAGTTCGCCGTGTTCAACGGGCGACTGGCCGGACCAGGCATCGGCAATGGCAACGATGAAGTTGTCTGGTGGGCGCTGACGCAAAGCGGCGCGATGTTGCCGCTGGCCGCGGAGAGTCTCCCCGTAACCAATCAACCCGCGCTGCGCCATGCGGGCGCGTTCGGGTTCCCGGTGGTGACAATCGGCGGCCTGACTGCGGTGGCGGGCGATCTCGCGGGTCCGGGCGTGACGCCGGGCGTGAATGACCGCGCGCTGTTCCGCGGATCGAACACGTTCGCCGAGGTCGCGATTCGGCGCGGCGAAGCCATTCGGATGATGCCGCCCGGCGAGACGATCACCGGTACGTTCTACGCACCCGCGGTCACGCCGACCGAGTGGATCTCCACCTTGGCGCAACTCACCGGCCCGAGCATCACGCCCGGCGTCAACGACGAAGTCATGGTCGTCTATTGGCCCAATCACTTCTCGTCGATGGCGATCAGAACAGGTTACGCGCTCGGTGCCGGCATCGTTTCAGAACTCGCGTTCGCCGACGGATACGCCGAAGGGTCCGGAGGCTACGACGGACGCCCGCACATGATGGACAACGACGGCCACCTCATCACGCGGCTGGCCTTCACCAACAGCGCTTCGGGCATCTTCCGCTCCGTGCCTTGCTACGCCAACTGCACGAACAACCTCAACGGATTCCCGGGCGACATCTTCGATTTCCTGTGCTTCTCCAACGAGTTCTCCAACGGATCGCCGTACGCCTGCAACTGCGACATGAGCACAGGCATCAACGTGTGCGATGTCTTCGACTTCCTCTGCTTCTCCAATCACTTCGCGATCGGTTGTCCCTAAACCCACCTGGCGAGCGTGCCACTGGCGGACAAGACACTGGCGGGCAAGCCGCCAGTGGCACACGCAGGCCCACGTCAACACCACGGTCCACCATGAACCACGCCATGGTGGACTGTTTCTTTACAGACTTCGCATGACTGACACGGCCGCATACAAACCCGCCACCTGCTCGCGCGGCAGCGTCCGCGGCGGATATGCGCTGTTGAGCGGCTGAAGCCGGATGAACTCATCACCGCTCTCATCACGCTCGAAGTACACGCGCTTGAATGTCGTTTCGTGATCCGGCTCGAGCCGCGCGAAGCAGTCCATCCCATCTCTCACCGGCCGTGACGGCGAGAACACTATGATGTCCCCCTCGTGATACTCCGGCAGCATCGAGTCCCCCACCACCCGCGCCGCGAACGCATCGGGATCACGCAAGTCCGGGCATCGCACATACTCATCCGCCACTCGCGCGGGATATCCGAGATCCGTGAACTCCTTCGGATACCCGGCCGCAACCTTGTTGATCAGCGGAACCTCCAAAGGCAGATGTATGCGCTCGGGCGCATCGGTCGCGGGGCTGACGGCCTCGACGAGTTTGTGCAGTTCGCCCGAGCGATACGCCTCATCGAGTCGCCCCGTGATGCGCCCGCCATCATCCACGCCGCTGGCCCCGACGATCTGCGCCAGCCGCGCCATCGCCCCCTGCCGCGACTGCAACTTCACCACCTCCCGCCGAACAGACGCCGGCGTCGATTCCCACCGCGCCGCCTCGATCAACACCCCGGCCGGGAGGAACAACGCCTCTTCCAAACCCCGCAAGAGCGCCTCGCCCGGCGGCCGTGGCCGTTGCCCGTTCTCGATCTGCGACAGATAACTCTTCGCACATCCGACACGATCCGCAACCTGTTGAAGCGTGAGGCGACACTCCGCCCGCCGAGCGCGGAGGATCGCGGCCACGCCGAGGTGAGCGGACACGGGGTTGCCGGACGCGCGATGACCGTTCGGTTCCAACTCTGTATCCATGTCTCACCTCACTCCCCACGGCCATCCGCAGAGCGGCCGGGAACGAACCACGTTCACCGCCCATCGAACGCTTCGATAGGATTGTGTACGGTACCCGATGGCCCCCGGCGGGGCAACCGAGGCTTGGAGCGATCGGTGCGTGAGCGATCACCTGGTTTCCTCACGCAGCGGCGGAACACTCGACGCTGATAAACGTCTTCCTTCCTTGGAACTCTTAGCCGATTCGGCGCCTGAAACAACCCAGATTAACGAATTCGGGACGTTCCGGACGGATTTGACGATCGCCGCAAAAAAGTGGGGATTTCAACCCAGGTGGCCCTTGCATTCTTGGCTGCAGCCGGTATCCTCATGGGTCGCGACTCCGCGTCAGAGTCGCCCGCGTTCCGTCGCGCGGAATAGATACAGGCGGGAGAAGTGGAGAGATGCTCATGGTGAATCTGTCTCGAAGGGCGCTGCTCGCGGGTGTAGCCACGATGCTGGCGATTACAGGCGCGGCGAGTGCGGCATCCGTGTCGTTCAACTTTGCTGGTTCGCATGCAAGCGGACTGAAGTCGGCGGCGATCTTCACATTTGACAACACCGCGAACACAGTCGTCATCAAATTATCGAACACTACGCCATCCCCTGGCGACAGCCTGGCTTCGCGGTGGCTGACCGGACTGTTCTGGGATATGAACACGCCGACCATGACCAAGGCCATGTATTCATCCGGTTCATTCGGATCAACGGTTAACCCCACTGCTCCAGGTTCCGATCCTGATCACTGGTGGGCGTATCAGTCCAACAGCTTCGCGGGTCAAAGCGGTAGTGCTCCTGGCGGCGTGAAGTACGGCCTCGGTGCAGCGGGGTTCGATCTCTTCCCCCCGTCCAGCATGTTCACCCCGCGAACCGGACAACCTGACGGCGTTGATGGTGGCGTGCTCTCACCGACAGGGAACCCGCAGAACGCAGCAACATTCATGTATCGCTCGTTCGTGCAGTTCACGTTCGATGTGCCTGCTTCGTTCTTCAGCGGGTTCGCCCCGAATCTCAGCGACTTGAGCGTGACCAAGGTCGCGTTCCAGCACGGCAGCGATCTCAACGAGCCAAGTTACCCCGGTACGCCGGAGACCTTGATTCCCCTTCCTTCCGCCGCTGGCCTCGCTCTGGCTGGGCTGCTCGCGGTCGGCGCTCGTCGTCGCCGGGCGTTGTGATCTGACGCTTCGATAGACGCTCCAGTTTGAAACCTCACGCGAAGGCTTCGCAAGCCTTCGCGTTTTTCTTTGCTGCGCTCATGCCGCCGTCGCGCGCCCGTTTGCGGATCAACGGCCGTGACGCGGGCTTCGGATTCGAAATCGAGTGGAAACGCCTCCTGTGTTCACTATACTGTGAACTTGTTGATCGGTGTTTGTTAGGTATCACGTCTTTCAGGAGGCCTGACATGCGACAGTTATCGGAAGCCACCGCCCTCGTCGAAACCAACCCGGGTGAGTCCATCGACCTCCGCCGCAGGCTCCGCCGTGAGATGGCCGACCTCATCGTCGCCCGCGCGGAGGAACTGCCCCCGGGCGATGCGGCGCTGCTCCAGTCCATCTACGGCGATGGGCGATCGGTCACATCGCTGGCGCCGATGCTCGGGTGCGATGTTCGCAAACTGCGTCGGCGCATCAAGCGCCTCGTCGCCCGCCTTCACTCCCCAGAGTACATCTATGTCATCTCGCATCGGCATAAGTGGACCGCGTCTCGCCGTCGCGTGGGCGAGGCGTGCTTCATCCGCGGACTCTCGATTCGCCAGGCCTCGCGCGACCTCAACCTCACCTATCACACCGTCCGCCGTCACGCCGAAGCGCTGCGGGCGCTGGTGCAGGCGGCCGGAGCATGAGCCGCCCGCGAGAATCCGACAAGTGCCTCCACGTCCGCGCGATCTTCGGCCTCTGGCACGCACAGTCACGCGCTGAGACGACTCGACTTCATCGCCTCGCCACCGCCACGGCCAGGCGCATCCTCACCTCACTTTCGCCCGGACAGATCGCGCTGATCACCGGCCCCAGCGGCTGTGGCAAGTCAACGCTCCTGCGTGCCATCGCGGCGGCGTCGCGTTCCAAGCGATGCACGGTGATCGCCAACGAAGCGATGCTCGACCACGATGACCGCGCGATGCCCGCGCAACGTCGCGCTGCCGCGCCCGCGCGAACCGTGGACCTGTTCGATCTGCCGATGCACGACACGCTTCGCATTCTCGCCGCGGCGGGACTGGCCGAAGCGCGTGTGTTCACGGCCGTCGCGACGGAACTTTCGCAGGGTCAGCGCGATCGCCTGCGTCTTGCGCTGGCGCTGGCCCGCGCGGAATCGGGCGCGGCGCGTCAACCGATCCTGATCCTTGATGAGTTCGCGTGTTCGCTCGATCGCACCACCGCGCACAGCGTCGCGGCCGCGCTGCGACGATGGACAACCACCACGGGCACGGCCCGCATCGTCTGCGCCACATCGCATGATGATGTTCGCGAGTCGCTTCGCCCTGAATTCCACATCGAACTTTCGCTGATGGGCCTGCCGCGGGTGAACTCAACCTCGGCGCGTCGCGCATCGCGAGGGAGGCGTGGCCGTTGAACCGCGCGGCGTGCGACAACTCCGTTGAGGCATCGGCGCTATCGATCGCGATCGGGACGATCGCGGACTATCACGCGTTGGCGCGGTTTCACTATCGCGCCGCGGCCCCGGCCACGCACGTTCGCGTGCTGCGGATGATGCACGAGCGCGAACCATCGCCCATTGGCGTCCTCATCGTCAGCATGCCGACGCTCGACGGCGCGTGGCGCCATCTCGCGTGGCCGGGGCGATACGCCGCGCGCGACGGCCATCGCGCCGCCGCGATTCGGCGATTGAATCGCGAACTGCGCACGATCTCCCGCGTGGTGATCGATCCGCGGTGGCGCGGGCGCGGACTCGCCACGCGCCTGGTCCGCGCGTATCTGCGATGCCCGCTCACTCCCGCCACCGAAGCGATCACCGCGATGGGCCTGTGGTGTCCGTTCTTCGCTCGCGCGGGGATGACGGCGTATCCGCTCCCGCCGCGAGACGCGGATGTGCGGCTGAGTGATGTGCTGGCCGTGGCGCACCTGGCGCCGATCGACCTGCTTGACGCTCGCGTGGCGCGGCGTTCCGCCATCGCGGGGGCGCTTACGCGATGGTCCAGCGCGAGCAAGACGACGCGCGGCCTGCGTGGGCTGGCGCTGCGCCAGGCCGCCGCCACAGCGCTGCTCGCGCGACCCGTGGCGTACGCCCACATCTCGCACGCAGCCCGCGGGCGACACACGCCGCCGCCACCACACGCACAGGATCCGCCGCCGAATCACGTCAACCCCCCATTTCACAAACCCGCGGCCCGACACGCTTGTCACGGCGACTCGCCCTGATGAACGTCGCACGGCCGCACAAGGGAGATGTCGATGGGGGACACGCATGTCAGCGCGCCTGCGACGCCAACCGAACTGCACGACTGGATTCGCGTTCATCTGGGCGTGACGATCGCGCGAGTGCCCGTGATCGCCGGGCACGCCGCGCCCTTTGACTACATCGTTCACACGTTTTTCGAGGGCGGGTTCACACCCGGCGATCCGGCGGACTGCGTCGTGTGGGCCAATCGAGGGGGGGGCAAGACATTTCTGGGCGCGGTGGCCACGGCCCTTGACCTCGCGTTCAAGCCGGGCATCACGATTCGAATCCTCGCCGGTTCGCTTGAGCAGGCGGGGCGCATGCATGAACACCTGCGGATGCTCTTCGCTCGCGAACGCCTCGCGTCGATCATCGAAGGACGCATGACCGATCGGCGCATCCGCGTCCACGGCGGCGGGAGCGTGGAACTGCTCGCGCAGTCGCAGGCTTCGGTCCGCGGCACTCGCGTGCAGAAACTTCGCTGCGATGAAGTCGAACTCTTCGATCCCGACGTGTGGGAGGCTGCACAACTCACCACGAAATCCAAACGCTGCGGGGACTTGCTCGTTCGCGGGGGCATTGAGTGCCTGAGCACGATGCACATTCCCCACGGGCTGATGTATCGTCTCGTCAATGAGGATGCGGCGATGCCGGGGCGGCGATCGCGCAAGGTCTTCAAGTGGGGCGTGCTCGACGTGATGTCATCATGCGTGCATCTGCCGGCGTGCCGGGGCGGCGCGAGCGATCCGTGCGCGTTGGCGCCGGATTGCGACGGCTCAGCGCGACGGCGACGAGCGGATCAGATCGGCCACCTGGCGCCGGAAGATGCGCTGGCGATGCGCCAGCGCGTCGCCGCCGCGACGTGGGAGTCTGAGATGCTCTGCCTGCGCCCGCGTCGGCATGATGCGGTGCTGCCCGAGTTCGATCCATCGCGCCACATCGTCTCGTCGCTTCCCGATGAAGCGGAGCGATGGCTCAGCGCGAATGCGGGCGACGTGGTGGCGATCGGCGCGGGCGCGTGGATCGGCGGCATGGACTTCGGCTTCCGCGCACCGATGGCGATGCTCTGGGCGTATCAGGACCTCGCCGATGTGCTGTGGATCACCGCCGAACGCATCGAAGCCGGCGTCACGCTGCCGGAGCATGTTCGCGCGATCATCGAGTCGCCGTGGCCACGGCCAACCTGGCTCGGCGTTGATCCGGCCGGGTGCGGGCGCAACAGCCAGACGGGGCGGAGCGATGTGGCGCTGCTGCGTGAATCTGGCTTTGAGGTTCGCACTGCGCGGCGCGGCGTGCAAGAGGGGCTGATGATGATCCGCGCCCGCCTGAAACCCGCGGACAGCGCATCGCCGCGATTGTTCATTCACCAGCGATGTCGCGGCTTGATCGAGTCGATGGAACGGTATCACTATCCCACCGATCGCCCGCACTCGAACGAACCGGTCAAGGATGGGTTCGATCACGCGGTCGATGCGCTGCGATATCTCGTCGTGAACCTCGATGGCGCACACGCGACGTGCAGCCGCAACTACCTGAGATAATGCTAACTGAGATGATGCTACTTGAGATGATCCGGCGCGATGGCCGGCGCGCCATCCGCGGTCGTGCAGCGTTCGGGCTTCATGATTTCGCGCAGCACGGCCGTGGCGAACGCGCCGCGCGGCAACTCAAACGCGCATCGCACATACGCGCCGTGTTCATCGATGCCGCCTTCGACATCGTGATCCTTCAGCGGGATTCGCAGGGCGCGGCGCGCACCCTCGAGCCACGGGTGGCACGTTTCGGCCCGAATCGCGAGCGAATCTGGATCAAGTCCCGCGGCGCGAAGCGCGGCGATCTCGATCTCGTTGGGTCGATCGTGTGCGCGTTTCATGGCCGTGCCCCACATCGGGCCGGAGGGGCTGATCTCGATATCGCGCAGTCGCCGCGCGGTTTCAGGCTCGGCGAGAATGTCGGGCGTGATGTCAAACGCCGCGCCCGTGTCGTGCTTCCACGCGACATCGCCGGGCAGCAGCGAGGCGAACGTGTCATCGAGCAGCCGTGCATCGAGCACGGCGTTGAAGATCGCCGATTGAAACGCCGTGATGAAGTATGAGCGTTCCTGTCTGTCGATCGCGGCCGTGGCGCGTTTCGTCGAGCCGGTGTGGATCAACGTGCTCAGGATGCGCCGTTCAGTGCGGGCGCTGTTGGGCAGGGCTTCGAGGGCCTGGCCGAGATGGCCATGGCCGTAGTGTTCGCGCGACAGCAGGCCGGAGCGCTGCGGGGCGTCGTGGGTTTCGGCGGTGCGATCCGCGGCCTCATCCGGCTCATGCACATCATCGAGCATCGTCGCGTGTGGTGCTGCGGGCGGCGCATCGAGCGGCGCGAGCAGCAATCGCACAACTTCAGCATGGTCCCCAAGGATGATCGCGCGCCCGATCAGGTGGTTGATGTTCCACAGGCCGAATCGCTGCTCCGCGAAGCGATTGGGCACGCCGATCATCGCCAGCGTGTCCAGTCCCTTGCTCGCGGTGACCACGGCCGTGGGCGACACGCCGCGAATGCGGATCGAAAAGCGATTCCCGCGCAGGTGTCCGCTGCGGAGTTTGTTGGTGTGTCGATCGATCCACAGGATGCCCGCGCCGCGATGCTCAAACGGGCCGAACTCCTCGGTCTTTCGGCCCGGCACATGCACGGAGAGCATCTGCCGCGTGACGGCGTATTTGTCCTTGAGTCCCGCGTAACCAACGGCGTCGGGGCGCACGCCAAAGTGCCGCGCGAGCAATCGCACGAGGTGCAGCGTCGACAGATTGCGCTTCTCGATGAAGAGGTAGATGTGTTCACCCTCGCCGCACGGTTCATACAGCGGCACTTCCTCGACGAGAAAATCCTCCGGGCGCTGCTTGAGCAGCCCGCCGATGGGCGCCAGATCTTCGGTCAGATAGCGGGCGGGAATGACGCGCGGGGCGAACGCGAACCTGGCATCGTCGGCGGTCATTGTTCCGCTTCATCGGCGAGCGCGCCGGCGATCACATGCTCTTCGACATAGATCGGCACGTTGCCCGCGATGCCCAGGGCGATCGCGTCGCTCGGGCGCGAATCGACATTGAGCATCTCGCCGTTGGCCCGCGCGATGTTCAGTGACGCGAAGAACGTGTGATCGCTCAGATCGTTGATCGTGATCGACTTGAGCGTCCCGCCGAGTTCGGTGATGATGTGCGCGAGCAGGTCGTGCGTCTGCGGCCGCTGAACGGGAATGCCCTTGAGCCGGCGTTCGATGGCTTCGGCCTCGGGACGCCCGATGACGATCGGGAACGACCGCGCCTCTCGCGATTCGCCCGGCGGGCAAACTTCGCGAAGTTCAATGATCTGATAGTCATTGAGTTCGCGGATCAAGATTCGCGACAGTTCCATGTGGATGGCCATGGCCCGATTCTCCCGATGCTCCATCGTGGGCGCGCTTGCGGACAGAATCAAGATGGGGCATTCCCGCCGATTCCCTCACGCCCGAACCCCCCCCACGCCCCCACGCCCACCGCCGCCGAACCCAGGCGATGCAACAGCGATGTCGGCACGCCGATCCCCGCGAGCCACAACTCCCCCGCGTGTGCCCCGGCCGTCAACAATCCCCGCTTCAAACCCGCGAACATCACCGTGACATCCGCGACCACGCCCACGCCGAGGACTTCGCCCGTCTCACAATCGACGCCGGAAGGGATGTCGGCGGCGATGACCCCCACCGCCTTCGCTCGCGCCTCGTTGATTCGCTCGATCACCTCGGCCGCTCGGTCCACCACCGCGCGATCCAGGCCCGTCCCGAAGAGCGCATCGACGATGACCGGCGTGGTCCCGGCCTGCGCGCTTGCGAAAACGGCGGCCAGATCCGCACCGGGCACATCGACTCGCACGCCCATGCGCTGCGCGATGTCAAGATTGACGCTCGCATCCCCCGATCGCGGGAGGCCCAGCGGCGCGACGACCCGCACGGAAACGCCCGCGTTGGCCAGATGCCTCGCGGCCGTAAATCCATCCCCGCCGTTGTTCCCCGGTCCCGCGACGACCACGACCTCATCCGCTCCCCGCGCCTCAACCACGCGCCGGACAACCCACGCGAGGTGTATCGCCGCGTTTTCCATCAGCACGATCGACGGAATGCCAAACTCGGCCGTGGCAAGGCGATCAACTTCCCGCGCCGCATGACGGCCGAGTACCACGACATCGCCCGGTTCAAGTCCGAGCAGGTGGACAGGCGTCAAACCCTGGGCCTGTTGAGCGTCCATTGGGATTACGGTACGTTGACCCTGCCCGGCGAGTCGCGTACCCTGTGGGTCGGGCGCGGGGTTCCGTCACGGGTATGGACCGCGAGCCTTGACCAATGGTTTCTTGGGGCGAGATCGTCCCCCAAGGCAGGAGCAGGCGTCATGCAACCAGCAATGCGTCAGAGTCACGGCCGATCACGCCGCCGTCGTTCGCATCATGCGATGACGCCGACGACGGTGGGGATGTGTCCGCTGACGGGCAAGTCGAAGTTGCATCATCGCGCCTGCGGCGAGTCCGGCTATGTTCGTCCCGGCCTTCGGATTCGCGTGCCCAAACTCGGGATTGGCGTTTCGGGCGATTGAGCATCGCCGTTTTCGAGCAGGCGTTATGCTGTCCAGTGTCCCGGCTCCGGCGAGTAAGGAAACATGCGGCTAGCGGTTGACGTGATGGGCGGAGACCACGCGCCCGACGCCGTCCTCAAGGGCTGCATCGACGCCCTCCCGACGCTCGCGCACGATGACCACCTTGTCCTCGTCGGGCCTCCCGATCTCATTAGCGAGTTCCTCGCCGATCGCGGGATCCGCGATGCGCGAATCTCCATCGAGGCTGCCTCGCAGGTCATCGGCATGGATGAGTCGCCCGCCAAGGCCGTCAAATCCAAACCCGAATCCTCCATCGTCAAGATGGCTCTGCTCGGCTCGCAGAAAGTCGCGAACCCGGTCGATGTCGTCCTGTCCGCCGGGAACACCGGCGCGTGCGTCGCCGCGGGCATCATGCACATGCGACGACTCCCCGGCGTCCATCGTCCGGGGATCGCGGTGACGGTTCCCGCGCTGCACGGCCCGGTGGTCTTGTGCGACGCCGGCGCGAATCCGGAACCCAAGCCCACCCACCTGTGGCAATATGCCCTGATGGCCGACACGTACGCCCGCCATGTGCTCAAAATCGCCGAGCCGCGCGTCGGACTGATGAACATCGGCTCCGAAGCGGCCAAGGGCACGGACCTGACCAGGCAGGCCCGCGAACTGCTCGAGTCCACGCCCGGCATCAACTCGATCGGCTATATCGAAGGCCGCGACTTTTTCGACGGCGTCGCCGATGTCATCATCACCGATGGCTTCGTGGGCAACACCGTGCTGAAGATGGCGGAGGGTCTGGCGAAGAGCCTCTTCGCCGCGATCGCCAGCGAGGTCTTTGAGGTCGATCCTGATCTCGGGCTTCGGCTCGAACCCGTCTTCAAGTCGATCTTCAAGAAGAACGACTATCACGAACACGGCGGCGCGCCGCTGCTGGGCGTCAACGGCGCCATGATGATCGCGCATGGTTCGAGCGAGGCGCGGACGATCCGTGCGGCCGTGCGAAACTCGTTCGACTTTGTCCGCTCGGGCGTCAACGATGTGATTGTGCGTCGGCTGTCGGAGTTGCCGTCATCGCCGGGTCCGGTGCCGGAAGGAGCGTGACCATGTCGGGCGGGGGTCACAGTCGCGGAGTTCGCATCGCCGGCAGCGGCAGCGCTGTGCCGGATCGCCGACTCACCAACGCGGACCTCGAAAAACTCATGGACACCACCGACGAGTGGATCGTCCAGCGCACCGGCATCCACGAGCGCCGCGTCGCGGATCTGGCCGGGGGCGAAACCACCTCACACCTGGCGACCACCGCGCTTCGCAAAGCGCTCGATGAAGCGCACCTCAAGGCCACGGACCTCGACCTGATCATCGTCGCCACGATGACCCCCGACATGCCCTGTCCGCCCACGGCCTGTCAGGTGGCCAACGCCGTCGGCGCGGGATCATGCGGCGCGTTTGACCTCGGCGGTGCATGTTGCGGATTTGTCTACGGCCTGAACGTCGCCCACGAGATCGTCCGCGCGGGAACCTACAACACCATCGCACTCATCGGCGCCGACACACTCACTCGGCACATGGACTATTCCACGGCCGGGCGCGGCACGGCCATTTTGTTTGGCGACGCCGCGGGGGCCGTCATCCTCCGCGCCACCGACGACACATCCAAGGGCATCATCGCGCAGGCGATGCACTCCGATGGGCGAGGGTGGAAGGACATCTATGTTCCCGAAGCGATGACCGACTTTCCGCCAGATGTCGAGCCTGACCCCGCGAAACTCAACCATCTCCAGATGAACGGGCAGACGGTGTTTCGCTTCGCCGTGACCACTTTTTCCGGGTTGATCGAAGAAACGCTCACCAAGGCGGGACTCAAACCCACGGACGTGGACATGTACGTGTGCCACCAGTCCAACGCGCGAATTCTCAACGCCGCGCGCGACCGCTTCGGACTGCCCCACGATCTGCTTTACATCAACATCGACCGCTACGGCAACACCGTGGCCGCGAGCGTGCCCCTGTGCTTCGACGAACTTCGCAAGAGTGGGCGCATCCGCGAAGGCCAGAAGGTGATGTTCGTCGCCTTCGGCGGCGGGTTGACGTGGAGTTCGAGTTTGTGGCAGATGTGAACGTACGTCCTGTGTATCAGTGACTTGTGAACGTCTGAACTGTGCCACAGACTTGCGGAGTCCTCGGAGCAAGATGGTGCGCTGCGAGTTCAACACCGCCACCGCGTCACAACACCACCGCCTCTTCGCCCGCAGGGCGCTCGATCTTTGCAAGGGGCTTCAGCCCCTGGAAGGCGCATCCCTTGATTCCGCTTCGCCCGCGAGGGCGAACGAAGGATCTCATATCGATGAGGACCAAGAGACATTACCGCGAGGCCGGGCTTCATCCGCCCTCCGGGCGAAAGACTCTCTGGGGGATGCAAGCCGGTGGCTGAAGCCACCGGCAACGATCGTCTGCCCTCGCGGGCGAAGCCAAGGAAGCCCGATCAGATTCGGAGTGACGTTCCGACTTGAAGTCTCGGAGCGGCATGGACCATCGCTTCGATGGCCGTGCGCCTTGGACACTTCATCATCCGGCGACATTACGGACGCGGACCGTCGATCAGCACCGGCACACGGCCTTCACCCTTGATCCGCACCATCTGCCGTACTTCCGCGAGTTTGCCATCCTGCACCGGGAGCGCATGAACCATACATGCGTCGCCGAAGCCGTATTTGAATGCGCCATCAAAATCGTGAACGAGTCCATTCGACACATTGCCGCCTGAATAGAGGCGGGAACTGCCGATTGAGAAGACCATCGTCCTCTCGGAATTCGCCAGAATCGGCAACGTGTAGTCGAAGCCGTCGATTGATGCGGTCAAGAATGTGTAACCGAGTCGCCAAAGCCGTTCCTGGTCGTCGAGGAACGCCGTGGACGTGAATGCGCCCGCGAGCGACCACTGCGACAGGATGTACGTCGTGTCCGTCGTGTTTCGCAGGGTCAGGTAAATCTCGCAGAACTCACTACCCTCGTTCAGCGTGACACCTGCGACCCCTCGAAGTGCCTGGCGCTCCCGTGATCGCACCGTGAACGGATTGTCGCCGATCGATGCCCCACACTGATCGGGCACGATGCAGTGCAGCGTGATCTCGATGGTCGGAGGTTCATCCGTGGCGGGTTTGTGGACGGTCGATTCTTCGCACGCGGGCGCGAAGGACAGTGGTATCGCAGCGACCCACACGGCCAGCAGACATCGATATCCTCGCATAGTTCATCTCCTGACATCGCACGCAGGACGAACGCCCGCGGATTCGTGATGCTTCACGACCATCCTACTTCACCGCCAGCGCTTTTCGCAGCTCCTCCAGCAGCCGGTCCACCTGGAACGGCTTGAAGAGCACGCTTTGCAGGCCTTCCTGGCTTGCGCGGACGATCGAGTGGTGCGGGTCATAGCCGAAGCCGGTCATGAGGATGACGGGGATGTCGCCGCCGACGCGGCGTGCGGCCGCGAACACCTCATAGCCGTTGTGATCCGGCATCTTGATATCCGAGAGCACGACATCAATGGGTTCGGCCTCGCCTGCCGCCAGCGCGTCGAGATATTCGATGGCCTTCGTGCCGGACTCGCAGACTTCCACGCGGCATCCGCGATTGCGAAGCACATCCGCGATGAGCCTTCGCACATTCTGTTCATCATCGGCGATGAGGATCTTCCGCCCATGGAGGACCGGATCGTGCGAGCGATCGGCCATGGCGCGTTCGACGCCGAGGAGGGTCTGCGGCCCCGCGGCGACCCCGCGCATGCGGCGGCGAATCGCGTCCACGTCGGTGCGGATGCGTTCGATGTGGCGGGCCATTTCCGGGTCGCGCGTGGCCGCACCGCTGAGTTCCGCCACCTCGCGCATGATGTCTTCGAGCGGTTCGCTGAGTTCGCCTTCGACCCGGCCCGACAGCGTCTCGTTCGTGCTGGATCGCTCGACCACGAGCAGATCGAGCATGTGCATGGCCATGGCGATGTAGGATGAGAAGAGTTCGGCGGCGCGCAGGTCTTCATCCGAAAACGCATTGGCCGAGAGCGACTCCACATCGAGCACACCGATGAGTTTCTCATTCACTCGCAGGGGCACGACCAGGGCGGACTTGGCGCCCATGACCATCGCAAGGAACCGCTTGTCCTTGGAAGAATCATTGCAGATGACGCGCTCGCCCGTGGCCGCGACATAGCCCGCGATCCCGTGGCCCTCCTGCCGCGGATAGATCTCGAGTTCCTCGGCCTCGGGGGACAGGCCGCACGAAATCACGAGCTCCAGCCGCCCGGTTCGCTCGTCGATCAATCGCACGGCGAAGTGGTCAAACGCGAGCAGGTTCTTGGCGTATCGAACGATCTTGGATTCGAGCACGCGAAGGCGCTCGATCATGTTCATCTTGCGCACGGCGTCGGCTTCAAGGCGAATGAGGTCTCGCCCGGCCTGATCGACCGCGAGCATCTTCATCTGCATCTTGCGGGAGTCGGTTGAATCGCGCACCACGGCCGCGACGCGAAGGCCCCCCCCCTGCGCCGCGTCCGCGCGAACGGGCGAGAGGGCGACCTCAAACCACCGCGTGCCATCGGCGGAAACGAGATCGTGCCGCTCCGCGCCGACGCGCGATGACCCCGCCGACGAAAATCGCCAGGCTGCCTGGCGCGAGAGTTCCGACACTTTCGATCTCACCGACTCATCGAGCGAGGCGTATCGCTGGCTCGCGAACTCGACGTGGCCCTCATGGCTCAGCAGCGCCATGCCATCAGAGACGGCATCGAGCAGCGCTTCCGCTGAAGGATCAGGACGACCCGGCTTCGAGCCTTCCACGCTGCCACCCCCACACGTCAGGCCGGAATCTGTCGCGCCAGAGGCCACGCCCCCACCCCCAAGACGCTCGATCGCCTGAGCGTGATCTCCCGGCGACTCGATTGCATGTGCTGAAGCCATGATCCCCAGAAAACCCCTGATGCCCCCGTCCGAAACGCCACGATTCGATACTGCGGCACCAAACTTGGAAACACTCTACCCACGATTCTTTACGCCCGGGGGGGACACGCGGTTGCCCGATGACTGTACACATCGGCTCGACCCAAGCCGCTACTGTGATGGGGCATGATAAGAGTCTCGGGCATCCACAAACGGTTCGGACGGGTTCGCGCGGTTCGCGGCGTGTCGTTCGAGATTCCGCGTGGGCAGGTCGTGGGCCTTTTGGGGGCCAATGGGGCCGGAAAAACGACAACCATGCGCATCATCACCGGCTCGCTCCCGCCGGATGCGGGAACCGTGACGATCGATGGGTTGGATGTTGTCGACCGGGCGTTGGACTCGCGGCGGCGCGTGGGGTATTTGCCTGAATCCGCGCCGGCACACGCCGAAATGCTCGTCAAGGACTATCTCGACTTTCGCGGGCGACTGTTCGGCCTGGCGCGAACGCCGCGGCGCGCTGCCATTGATCGCGTCATCCAGACCTGCCAACTCCGCGATGTTCGTCGCCGTCGCGTCGGGCACCTGAGCAAGGGCTATCGGCAGCGGGTGGGGCTGGCCTCGGCCCTGTTGCACGATCCGCCCGTGCTGGTGCTTGATGAACCGACCAACGGCCTTGATCCCACGCAGATCCGCGAGGCCCGCACGCTGATTCGCAACCTGGCGAAAGATCGGGCCGTGCTGGTCAGTTCGCACATCCTGCCCGAGGTCGAGGCGACGAGCGATCGGATCATCATCATGGCCGCGGGGCTGGTTCGCGCCGATGCGCCGACGGGCCACCTGCTGCGCGAGGGGGGGGGCACAGCGCGGGCGTGCATCGTCGAAGTTCGCGCGACGGAATCCGGCGGCGTCGAGGGTGTGCTGGCGACGATGCGGCTGATCCCGGGGGCCAAACGCGTGGATGTGATTTCGCAGGATGGGCCGTGGGTCAGTGTGCGCATCACGCCCGAGGTCGGCGATCTGCGGGCGGACATCGGCGAAGCCGCCGCCGCCGCGGGACTCATCATCCGCGAACTTCATCACGAAACGCCGAGCCTCGAACGCCTCTTCATGGATGTCGTCGCGGAATCGCGGAACGAACAGGTCAACGGCCGTGAGGTGGAGAGCGCATGAAGGGGACCACGGCCATCGCGCTTCGCGAGTTCGCCTCGCTGTTTCGGCTGCCCGTGGGTTGGGTGGTGATCGCGCTGTATCTGTTTCTGGGCGGGGTGATCGTGGCGTGGCAGGTACTCGTGCCCGGGCAACCGGCGACGATGCGGCTGTTTTTCGCGGTGTCGGGGTGGCTGTTCCTGCCCGTGGCGCCGGCGATCTCGATGCGCCTCATCAGCGAAGAACTGCGCGTGGGCACGTTTGAGGCTCTCGCCACCGCGCCGGTTTCCGACGCCGCGATCATCCTCGGCAAGTACCTGGGCGGATGCCTGTTCCTGCTCGCGATGCTCGCGCCGACGATCGTGTATCCGCTGATTCTCACGGGCCTGTCCAACCCCGCGCCGGATCCCGGGCCGATCCTCGCGGGGTATGTGAGTCTGCTGCTGCTTGGGGCGCTGTACTTGTCGGTGGGCCTGCTCGCATCGACGCTGACATCGAGCCAGACGCTGGCGTTCATCGGGACGCTGTTGTTCCTGCTGATCGTGCTGCTGCTGACGACGTTCATCGCGCGAAGCGAGGCCGTGCCGGATGCCGTGCGGGCCGCGCTGGGCGCGGTGTCGATCACGCGACGGCTCGATGACTTCGCGCGTGGGATCATCGACGTGCGGCATGTGGCGTTCTTCATCGGCGGCGTGGTCTGGTTCCTCGCCCTGGCCGTCATGGTCATGCATGTGAGGAGGTGGTGGTGAGCATCCGCAGGCAACGCACGGCGGCGCGCCGCCGCGTCGAATACGGCGTGATGATTGCGATCACGCTGATCGCGGTGACGGCCACGGTTGGCTTGACCAACGTGCTGGCGTCTCGCTTCGGTCCTCGCTTTGATGTGACGTTCACGCGGGAGCATCGCCTCGCGCCGCGGACGGAGTCATTGCTTGAGCGGCTGAGCGGGGCGTGCGAGATCATCGTGTCGTATGACCCTCGCGCGGTGAATCGTCGCGCGCAGGATCGTGTGGGCGCGGTGCTGTCGCGTCTTGAGGCCAACTCGCCGAACATTCGCGTCACGCGGCTGGATCGCACGGGCGATGCGGGGGAGCGGGCGTTTGATGCGCTCGTGGCGCGATTGATCGAACGCGACGCCGAGGCCATCGACGCCCAGACGCGCACGATCCAGGGGGCGATCGACTCGCTGCAGGACCTGGGCGCGTTCTTCGGCGACATCCTCGCGCCAAGCCTGCGACGAGCCGCCGACGCCGCACGCGAAGGCGATCCGCAGTGGCGGCAGCACGCGGCGTGGCTGCTGGGCAAGGCCGCGGCCGTGGAGGCCGCACAGCAGCGACTCGCCGACGTCATCAGCGAAACGCAGCAGGCGATGACCTCCGGGCGTGTTCGCGCGACGCCGGTCCCCGACACGCTTGTGGCGGCGAGTCGTCTCAGCGCGCAACTCGGGCCGATGGCCGAGTCCGTGAACTTTCTGATCGCGGACTTTGAAGCGCTCTCGCAGGTCGCCGGCGCGCCGGAGATCGTCGGCCCGCTCCTTCGCGACATGATCACGCGCCTTCGGATGCAGCGAGACACCCTCGCGCAGCAGGCCGAACGCATCACCGCGATGAAGCCCCTTGATCTCCTTCGCATCCGAAGCGTGCTTGAACACGAGGAAGGCGCGGTGCTCATCGCCGGGCCGCCGGGCACGGGCCTCACGGCCATCGAGTTTCAGGCGCTCTTCCCGCCGGCCGTGCTGCTTGATTCAGCCCTGGGCGCGGGGATCGACCTGCACGGGCGTGCGGAGGAGCTCTTCGCCACGGCCATCGCGTCGCTGATCGACCCCGCGCGGCCCATCGTGGTGCTGGTGCATGGCGAACGTGCGGCGATTGCGCGAGACCCGGCGCTTTTTGGCATGGCCATCGAGCGCCTGAGCCTGCGCGGGATGGACGTGGTGGAATGGGCGGCGGCGCTCGATGAGCAGTCCCCCCCCCTCGGCGCGTATTCACCCGGAACGCGCCCGGTCGTCTACATCGTGCATAACACCGACAGCGGCGCGGGCGACCCGAACGACCCGCAGATGTCCGGTCCCGCCCGGGCCGTCAGACTCGGACGCGCGATTCGATGGATCATCGACTCCGGCCACCCGCTGCTGCTGTCGATCGCGCCAAGTTCGCTCCCCGCGGCGCGACAACCGGACCCCACCGTCGAAGTCCTCGCGGCGTTCGGATTGCGGTCTGACTCCGGCCGTGTGCTGATGCGCGGCACGGCCGACGCGCGCGGACCCTCCATCGCCACCGAACGAAGGCTCAGCGCCCTGGACACGGATCACCCCATCGCGCGGGCGTGCGCTGGGTTGCCCACGCTGCTCAACTGGTGTACGCCCGTCCACATCGGCGAGACACCGCGGGGAATCTCAACGCAGACGTGGGAGATCTACGCCGTCGCTGATGAGGCCTCATGGGCCGAATCCAACTGGCACGGCCTGGCCCGCGTGCCGCGCGAACACTGGCCGCTGATGGAATCGCTCCCCGCCAACGACTCGCCGAACGATGATGCATCGGGGCGTTGGCCGATCGTCGTCGCGTGCGAGCGTTGGACGCGCGATGACCCGCGTCGTCAGCGGCTGGTGGCGATCGGGGCGAACGCGTGGTTCGCCAGCGATGTGCTGCGGGCGTATGGCTCGATCGATGGCCGGCTTGTGCCGCTGGCGCCGGGCAATGCGGAACTGCTCGAAGCGTCGATCCTGTGGCTGGCGGGGCACGATGCGCTGATCGCGCAGACGGCCAGCGCGAGATCCCTGCCGCTGGTCAAGCAGATCGACTCACGGAATCTCACGCTCCTGCGGTGGGCGCTCGTCGGCATCATGCCCCTGGGGGCGCTGCTCCTCGGCGTGTTGTGGCGGCTCATTCGCGGGTGAGGCGTCCGGCGGAATCGGCACGCCCGAGCCGCGCACGCGACGCCCGCATTCGGGACAGATCAGGCCCTGCGGCCCGTAGGCCGTGAGGCCGTGGAGGTCATATCCGCAGTGTGCGCAGTGCGCCGAGCGTGGTGACCTCGGGAGCGCGGCGATGAAGAGAGCGACCGCGCCGACGACGATGCCGTAGGGATAGAGCAGGACTTGCAGAACTTCGAGATAGATTCCACGATCGGTCCACTCGCTCAGTCGCCAGTGCAGGAACGCGACGAATGCGACGCCGGCCACGCCGCCGATCGCAGCCAGCAGCCCGCGCCACTGCCGACGCCACCTGGCCGCGAGATACCACACCAGCACGGCATACACGACGAAGAAGACCACGCGAATGATAGAGGCTGAAACGATCGCTTCGTAATCGGCGTGTCGTACAGCGCGTTGTACAGCGCGTGGCATGGGTAAGCCTTCAGGCTTACCCGTGCGACTCGAAGGACTCTTCGATACAACTGACACGCCTCGCACGGGCAAGGCAGAGCCTTGCCCATGCCATGCGCCGGACACTTCGACGCAGCCCACACGCCACACGGGCAAGGCAGAGCCTTGCCCATGCCACGCGCGCTGAATCAACGCAGGAAGTAGTCCGGCTCGTTCCCCGCGCGCCACTTGATGTTGCACCCGATGCTCGGCTTCTGATTCGCATCGACGGGTCGGCCAGACAGCACCGCGTCGAGCGCGGCACGAAGATCCTTGCCCGTCACGGGGACCGACACGGCCTTGCCCGGCGGGCGACTGTCATCGAGTTGCCCGCGATACACCAGTTTCATCGCGCCATCGAACAGAAAGAAATCCGGCGTACACGCCGCGCGATACGCCTTCGCCACCGATTGCGATTCATCAAAGAGATACGGAAACGTCCACCCGGCCTCTTTCGCCTCGATCGTCATCTTCGCGGGGCTGTCATCGGGGTGTGTCGTGATGTCGTTGGCGTTGATCGCGACGATGCCCACGCCCTTGGCCGCGTAGTCCTTGCCGAGCCGGGCGAGTTCTTCGCGGATGTGTTTGACGAAGGGACAGTGGTTGCAGATGAACATCACGAGCAGGGCCTTTTTCCCGCGAAAGTCATCGCGGCGCACGATCCGCCCATCCGCCCCCGGCGCATGATTCGGCAGCGCAAAGTCCGGCGCAAGAGTCCCCAGCGGAAGCATCACCGATCCTGTCGCGGGCATGAGAGTCTCCTTTCGTGCGTCGATCGGGACGATCCGCGTCCCCCGGGGGTCGCCCCCGTGCATTTTCAATAGATGGTACGGCCGTGGGTCCACGCTTCTCGCACGCGGCCCCGCTAACCTCCACGGTAGGGTTTCGTACCACGCCCTTTGAGCCGATGAGTAGGGTCCGATGACTAGAACTGACGCACGGGTCGCGTATTTTTCGATGGAGATCGGGATCGAGCCGGGGTTACCCACGTATAGCGGTGGACTCGGCGTTCTCGCGGGCGACACGGTCAAGGGCGCGGCGGACCTCGGCGTGGGCCTGGTGGCCGTGACGCTGCTCTATCGCAAAGGCTATTTCCATCAGACGCTCGATGCGCATGGATGGCAGCATGAAGATCCGGTGGCGTGGGTGGTTGAGGACTTCGTGCGAGAGTTGCCCGCGCGTGTGGCCGTGCAGATCCATGGGCGTCGCGTGGCGCTGCGTGCGTATCTTCGTGAGGTGCTCGGGGCGCGGGGGCATCTTGTTCCGGTACTGTTTCTCGATTCCGACTTGCCCGAGAACGATCCGCAGGATCGCGGGCTGACGCATCATCTCTACGGCGGGGATTCGGACTATCGCCTGGCGCAAGAGGTCATCCTCGGCATCGGCGGCGTGATGATGCTGCGCGAACTCGGCTTTGATCGCATCGCCAGGTATCACATGAACGAAGGGCACGCGAGTCTGCTCGCGGCGCTGCTGCTCAGCGATGAACTTGCGGCGACGGGCAAGACGACCGCGGATGACGACGCCATCGACGCCGTCCGCGCCAAGTGCGTCTTCACGACGCACACGCCCGTGGCGGCCGGGCATGATCGCTTTCACGTTGACCAGGTGCGGCATGTGCTCGGTTCGCACGAGGCGCTGGAGCGCTGCGGCATGTTCTTCAGCGACGGCTGGCTGAACATGACACACCTGGGGGCGAACCTGTCGGGCTTTGTCAACGCCGTCTCGCGCAAGCACGCGGAAGTCACGCGCGACATGCTCGGCACGCAGGAGATCGCGTCGATCACCAACGGTGTTCACACGGCCACATGGACCAGCGCGCCCTTTCAAGCCCTGTTCGATCAGCATCTGCCCGGCTGGCGCGAAGACCCGGCCGAACTGCGCAACGCCCTGGCTCTCTCCATCAGCGACGTGTTGGATGCTCATCTCCAGGCCAAGCGCATGCTGGTTCACGCGGTGAATCGCCGTACCAACTCGGGCATGGAAACCGACGCGTTCACGATCGCGTACGCCCGCCGTGCGACCGGATACAAGCGGCCCACGCTGCTGTTTTCCGATCTTGATCGTCTGCGGCAGATCGTCGGCGAGGTCGGCCCGATCCAGGTGCTCTTCGCCGGCAAGGCGCACCCGCGCGATCACCACGGCAAGGAACTGATCCAACAAGTCCACCGCGCGATGGACGCCCTGCGCGATCGCATCCGCGTCGCGTTCATGCCCAACTATGACATGGGTCTGGCGGGATTGATGGTGGCCGGCTGTGACTTGTGGCTGAACAACCCCGAGCCGCCGCTGGAGGCGTCGGGAACCAGCGGCATGAAGGCCGCGATCAACGGCGTGCCATCATTGAGCACGCTCGATGGCTGGTGGCTCGAAGGATGCATCGAAGGCGTGACGGGGTGGTCGATCGGCGAGCGTGACCCGGCGGGACCTCGCCCGCCGGATGCCGCCAGCATGTACGACAAACTGCATCGCATCATCATGCCCATGTACTACCGCGATCGACAGGCGTTCGCGGACATCATGCGGCACGCGATCGCGATCAACGGCCCATACTTCAGCGCCCACCGCATGGTGCGGAGATATCTGCTCGAGGCGTATGGCGCCGGCTGCGAACTGCGCACGGCCGCGCGGGTGTAAGGCCCGCCGCGTAACCGAATAAGAAGCCCGACCGTGAGGGAGGGCTTGGCGGCGGGCGAATGCGCAATCACATCGCGGCGTTCACATCGTCGCGCTCCGCCAGGTGAGCATCCCCCGCGCCGCGGTGAATCGCTCGCAACGCAGGCGCACAAGGCCGCATCCAAGCCCTTCCTTACGGTCGGGCTTC
>CAZTPJ010000028.1:35414-41327 GCA_964614515.1 uncultured Phycisphaeraceae bacterium
CTCGCAACGCAGGCGCACAAGGCCGCATCCAAGCCCTTCCTTACGGTCGGGCTTCCTGTTTGACCAGCGACAGGAAGCCCGACGGTGAGGGAGGGCTTGGCGGCGGGCGAATGCGCAATCACATCGCGGCGTTCACATCGTCGCGCTCCGCCAGGTGAGCATCCCCCGCGCCGCGGTGAATCGCTCGCAACGCAGGCGCACAAGGCCGCATCCAAGCCCTTCCTTACGGTCGGGCTTCTTATGCGAAAAAGGCGGCCACACTTTCGTGCAGCCGCCCGGAGGGAGAAAGAGAGAGTTCGAGTCGGCGCGTCCATGCGCCGTGGAGTGTCGTGTTACGGGTGGGGTGAATTCCTTATGTTCAGAATCGCACCTCCCGTGCAACTTGTATCGGTCAGGACAGCAAGTCCCCTATAGTTCCAAGGTGGGCGGGCAACAACTTGCGGAACTCGTCAAGTTGCGTGGATGTGACTTTCAGGTGTTCCAGCACCGATGGGTCCATGTCGAGGGACACGAGATCCGCGCGGAAATTGCCCGGAATTTCGCCCACAAGCCGCGTGGTCATGTAGATCAGGCACGGCAGCGTTCGATGCTCGGCGGGAACTTCCGTCGGGTGATGATGGTGACCCGTCACGAGAACCAGGTTGCGTGGGAACTTCCACTTCTCGCACAGCGCTGCGCCGAACTGCTCATGGTTCGCGCCGAACACGCTTTGCTCGACTTCCGACATGTCCTTTGTCGGCGCGCCCTCCGCGTTCAAGTCGATCTGCTGCACCACATCGATCAGCCGATTGCGGTCATACTGCATCTCGACCATGATCCCGATGTTGTGGATCAATCCGCTCAGAAACGCCTCATCCGTAAAGCCGAACTTGAGTTTGTCGGCGATGAACTTCGACGCCGCGGCCGTGGCCACCGCGTGTTCCCACACTTTTCGGGCCGAAAAACGCGATGTGATGTCGGCGCCGCGATACAGTTTCGCCAGGCTCGCGGCGATGGCGATGTTCTTGACGGCGTTGAGGCCGAGCATGACGATGGCGCGATTGATCGAGCCGATCTGTCCCGGCAGGCCGTAGAACGATGAGTTGACGACCTTGAGGATTCTCGCGCAGAGCGCGGGGTCGTTGGCGATGACCTTGTGGAGGTCTTGTGCGGTGGACTTGGGATCATCGACGAGTTCGACGATCTTGAGCGTGACTTCGGGCAGCGTCGCGATGTGCGAGATTTCGCGCAGGGCCGCGGTGACGATTTGCTCACGAGTTTGAACCGTCGAAGTCATGTGGCCCTCCGCTGCTATCTGGACCTCACCATCGGCGGTCCGGGGGCGTCACTTTGGCCGGTAGCGGATATTCCGGCTGCGAACGCCCCGCGCAAATCACGCCGAGCGGCCACGTTCCGCACGCTCAACCCGCACATCGTTCAATATGCGCAGCGTTTGCGCAGCAGCGGCGCGCCATCTGTCCGCGCGAGCAGATCCGCGATGCGCCTCCCAGAGAATCCATCCCCATACGGATGCCGCGCCGGGTCCAGCACGAGCGCCTTCGCCCGCGACAACGCCGCCGCCACGGCCTCGGCCGATTCGCCGACGTGGATCACGTTCGGCCCATGCTCGCGCCCGCCCTGGCGTGCGCCGATGTTCACCACCGGACACCCGATGGCCGCACACTCGATCAGCCCCGCCGAACTGTTGCCGACAAGGGCGCCGGCGGCCGCGCCGCGATCCCCCCCCCTTGCGAGGCGTTTGAGCAGGCCGACGAAGTTCGCCCGCGGCATGTGACCGGCCGTGCGAACGCTCTCGCGCTGTTCCCCCGATAGTCGAATCGCCCGCACGATCCCTTCGCGCCCGGGATCATGATTCGGCTCAAGTGCCAGCACCCGAAGCGATGACAACGCCTCAAGCACCATCGACGCGACATGCTCTTCCTGCTCGCTGCTGCGACCGAGCGGATGCAGCAGCACCACCACCTGCGGCCGTCCCAGATCCGCGAACGCCGCATCGCTCATCGGCGCGATGTCCGCGAGATCATCGACGGCCGGCGAACCCACCACATGCACATAGTCCGCACGCTCACCCATGCGCACGATGCGCTCGGCCGAACCCGGCGTCGCGGCCAGATGCAGATGCGCGAGTTTCGTCACCGCGTGCCGGATCGCCTCATCAGCGATCCCCTCCGCGCGATCGCCCCCGTGGATGTGCGCGATCGGCCACCCACCCACCGATGCCGCGCTCGCCGCCGCCAAAACCTCGATCCGATCACCAAGCACCATAACCCAATCCGGTTGTGACCCCGCGAACGATCGCGCGAATCGCGCTGCGCCCCGGCCCACGGCCTCCGCATCGTCCGCCCGCGTCGTGCGCCCCACAACCTGCATCGGAATTGAATCCGCGATCTCAAACTCCACGCGAACATCGCGAAACGTCTCGGCCGGAGGCACAAGATGACTCCCCGCCGCGATCACCAGCAGTTCAAGTTCCGCATGATCCCGCACCGCACGCATCACCGGACGCAGCAACCCAAAGTCCGCCCGCGACCCCGTGACCACGGCCACACGCCGCCGACGAGTTGGCACGCCATCCTGCCGCGTTGGAAGGTGCTCTGGCCCGATCATCGCAGGAGGGTATCCCGTCGCCATGGCCGTGCGGCCGGGACACTGACGCCGCGGTGGTCCCCATATACTCTGCCGCCCGGAATGTCGGGCGTTCCCGCCGTCATCGAGAGACTCCATGGCCCTGTTTTCCCGCAAGTCGAAACCGCCCCCACCGCCGCAGTCTCGTGTTCGTCTCGCGTTCGATGCCCAGCGGGCCGAATCGCGGATCATGGAGATCGGTTCGGACATGCTCACGCGGGCGCGGGGGCACAAGGCCGGGCCGTTGTCGGCCAAGTTCCTTTCCGACAAGTTGATGAACTGGTCGATGCGCGATCACGCGTTCAAGGTGCAGTTGTTCCGCTTCGTCGATGCGTTTCCGGTGCTCACGACGCCCGAGATGATCCATGAACACCTGCATGACTATCTCACGCAGCCGGGTGTGAAACTCCCGCCGGGCATGGACATGGGCCTTCGCGCCGGCGGCGTGGCCAAGGGGCTGATGGCCTCGACGATCTCGGGGCAGATCAAGTCGATGGCGTCGAAGTTCATCGCGGGTGAAGATGCGGCCAGCGCCCTGCCGGGCCTTGCAAAACTCTGGAAGGACACCATCGCGTTCTCGGTCGATCTGCTGGGCGAAGCGTGCGTCTCTGATGTCGAGGCCGATGCGTATCGCGACAAGTATCTTGATCTCATTCGCAACCTGCCCGCGAAGGTCGCGTCGTGGCCGGGGCAGCCGCAACTCGAGACCGATCACCTGGGCGCGATCCCGCGGACCAACGTCTCGGTGAAGATCTCCTCGCTGTCGGCCAAGTGCGATCCGATCGACACCGAAGGCGCCATCCGCGACATCATGCGCCGAATGGACCCGATCCTCAAGGCCGCGGGCGAACTGGGCGTCTTCATCAACTTCGACATGGAGCAGGCCGCGCTGAAGGATCTCACGCTGACGCTCTTTGAGCGGTGCTGCGAGCAGTATGACTTCCATGCGGGGCTTGCGATGCAGGCGTATCTGCGCAGCGGCGTCGAGGATGCGCAGCGCATCTGCGACTGGGCGAAGCGCGCCGGCCGCATCGTCACCGTGCGACTGGTCAAGGGCGCGTACTGGGATTACGAGACCATCCACAGCGAGCAGCAGGGCTGGCCGTGCGAGGTGTGGAGCCAGAAGTGGCAGACCGATGCGTGCTTTGAGCGGATGACGGAGGTGTTCCTGGATGCGTGCCCGCGCGGGCCGGTGAATGCGTCGCGCGATGGCGAGACCCCGCGTTCCGGCGGCGTCAAACTCGCGCTTGGCTCGCACAATGTCCGCTCCATCGCGGCTGCGCTGACGGCCTGCGAAGCGCGCGACCTGCCCTGGAACGCGATCGAACTTCAGATGCTCCACGGCATGGCGGATGAACTCAAATACGCCGCAGCCGACATGGGTCTGCGCATCCGCGAATATGTCCCCGTGGGCGAAATGATCCCGGGCATGGCGTATCTCGTGCGGCGATTGCTCGAGAACACGTCGAACGAATCGTGGCTTCGCGCGGGGTTCCTCGACAACGCCGATCCCGATGTCCTGCTCGCCGAGCCGCGCGCCCGCGATGGCGGCAACGGCCAACTCTCGCGCGATCCCTCCACCGCATCCTCCCTCATCGATCTCTTCCTGCACGCCGCGCCGCGACACCGCCTCTCTGACGCGGTCGAAGGCGTCGGCAACGGCCAGTCCTTCTTCACCGAACCCCCGCGTGACTTCTCCAAGCGGAGCAAGCGCGACACATATTCCGCGGCCGTGGCCCGCGCCGTCGTCCCCCGCGTCGCCAACGATCGCACGCCGCAGCAGGCCGCCGGGATGATCGCTGAGGCCCACGCCGCCTTCCCCGCGTGGCGAGACCTCGCGCCGCGGATTCGCGCGAGCGTCCTCACGCATACGGCCGCGATGATGCGCGATCGACGCGATGAACTCTCGGGCATCATGATCAAGGAATCCGGCAAGACCTGGCGCGAGGCCGATGCCGACACCTGCGAAGCCATCGACTTCTGCGAGTATTACGCCCGCATGAGCGTGCCACTCTTCGAGCGAAAGCGACTCGGCATGTTCCTGGGCGAACTCGATGAGCAGTGGCACCAGCCGCGCGGGGTCGCGGCCGTGATCTCGCCGTGGAACTTTCCGCTGGCGATCTGCTGCGGAATGACGACCGCGGCGCTGGTGACGGGCAACACGGTGATCGTCAAACCCGCGGAACAGACGCCCGGCATCGCGAAGGTGATGTGCGAGATGCTTTGGGCGGCGATGGACATGGCCGGCGTGCCGGCGGGGCTTGGCAAGCGTGTGTTGCACTTCTGCCCCGCGCCGGGCGAGACGACGGGCGCGGCAATCGTGCGCGATCCACGCATCGCGCTGATCGCGTTCACGGGGTCGAAGGCCGTGGGACTCGACATCATCGCCGCCGCGGGAATCACATCGCCGGAGCAGGAGCATGTGAAGAAGGTGATCTGCGAGATGGGCGGCAAGAACGCGGTGATCGTCGATGCCAGCGCTGATCTCGATGAGGCCGTGCTCGGCGTAAGGCAGTCGGCGTTCGGGTTCCAGGGCCAGAAGTGTTCGGCGTGCTCGCGCGTCATCATCGTCGATGCCAAAGGCGACAACGGCCCGCACATCCAGACCTTCATCCGACGATTCGTCGAGGCCACACGTTCGCTGGTGTTGGGTGACCCGGCGCGCCCGGGGACCGATGTCGGCCCGGTGATCGATGAAGAGGCCGCAGATCGCATTCGCCGATTCATTGAAACCGCGAAGCAGGAAGGGTGCAAACTCGAACTGTCGCTTGAGCCGGCGACGGGCGATGCGTTTTCGCAGGTGGCCGCGAAGCGATTCGTGGGGCCGCACATCTTCTCCGGTGTGAAGCCCGCGCACACGATCGCGCGGGAAGAGATCTTCGGCCCGGTGGTGGCGATCATGCACGCGGGCACATATGAAGAAGCGCTGGCGATGGCCAACGCGTCGGTCTACAAACTCACCGGCGGCGTCTTCACGCGCAAGCCGAGCCACATCGAACAGGCCAAGCGCGAGTTCCGCGTGGGCAACCTCTACATCAACCGCGGCATCACCGGCGCGCTGGTCGGGCGTCAACCCTTCGGCGGCTTTGGCATGTCCGGCGTCGGCTCAAAGGCGGGCGGCGCGGAGTACCTGCTGCAGTTCGTCGAGCCGCGGGCGAGCTGCGAGAACACGATGCGGCGGGGCTTCTCGCCGGAGTTGTGACATAGGAGGCCCCACCGTGAGGGAGGGCTTGGCGCGTGGCATGGGCAAGCCCTCAGGCTTGCCCGTGCGTGGACTGACCATGACAC